>JAKAFW010000012.1:0-89619 GCA_021817845.1 Bacteroidota bacterium | reverse complement strand
TATATGGTATTTTAGGTCATAGACACTATGACTGCTTTTTCGATAATTCTCCATATAGCTAATCTACTAAAGTCTTCGCCTAAAGGCGAGGGTTTTTGCCCCCCAATCCCAGTTGGAGACAATAAATTATTTCAAATCCGGGTTACCAGAAGAAATATGGTTAAAGCCGATAAAATTTTATTCTACATTTTATATTATTATAGATTCAGTTACAGGATTTCTTTTCTTTTTATTCGGAATATTTGTTTTAATTAAAAAACCGACGGAAGAATCTGCCAGGTTATTTCACTGGGTTACAATAGGAACAGCTGTAATTGTAACCACTACATGGGGTAATTATGCATTTGGGCATATAGGAGTGGGTTATGTTCTCCGGTTTTTATTTTCAATTGCTTATACGCTGTCTCCTGTGTTTTTTCTTCATTTTGCGCTTATCTTTCCACGCAAAAAAACAATAAAAAACAAAAGTGTTTTATACATATTGTATTTTATTGCCGGCCTGTTAGGTATCTCTTCCTATTGTGTTTTCTTATATATGTCGAGCCATATAACATTAAGTACAATTCAATTGTATCTAACGTTTTTTAATGTTTGCAGATTTTTGATAGTAGCATGTATAATTTCCGGTTTAATTGTTTTTTTACATTCATATAAAACTACCCGCGAAGAGTCAGAAAAGAAAAAATTGCGTTGGGTACTGCTGGGGTTAATAATAGGACCGCTTGGTTTCGCTTTACTTTGGGTAATACCTCAAGCATTTACTTCGTACGGTCTGATACCCGAAGAATTTGTTTTAGTAATGATGTTGACCGTTCCTGTAACCTTTTCTATTGCAATCCTCAGATACCATTTGCTCGATATAGACCTAATAATTAAGAGAAGCGTAATTTATTTTGCTGTTATAGGGGGACTCCTTCTCGTCTATATTGCTTTAATACTCATCGTAACAAATCTTGTCCAAAATATAAACGATTATACTATCAGTTCTGTATCCGCAATTATAATCGCATTGTTATTTCAGCCGGCGAAGAATAAAGTTCAAAAGATTGTTGATAGGAAATTTTTCAGAGTTCAATACGACTTCAGGGAAGCCTTAAAAAAATTCTTTAATGAGGTAAAAGACTGTAATACAAAAAAAATATTGACAACAAAAATAGTCGAACAAGTTAATGATCTTTTACCTGTAACAAAGATCGGATTTTTTGATTTTGATCCCATAAGAAGCAGAATTACTTTATTAGCCCACAAGAATTTTGACTTGCTCGAGGGACGCAGCGTTTACTTAAATCAAACGGAATTAAAATCTGAATTGAATTTGCCTGTTGCATTACCTGATAAAGTTGAAGCTTCAGTGGCATTAGAAATAGCCGATAACCGTGTTTTCCGCAGATGGGGGATTGCCTTAGTACTTCCCATTAAATCTACAAATACCGGTCTTTTAGGGTTTTTAGTTCTGGGGGAAATAAAATCGGGACAAAAATTCTCAATGGTAGATGTTGATTTACTATTAGAAGTAAGCCTTCAAGCAGGCTTTGCTCTGGAGAGAATAATCATTCAAGAAGAGTTAATTCAAGAGCAGCTTATAAAAGAAAAACTCGAAGAATTGAACCGGCTGAAATCATTCTTTATTTCTTCTGTTTCACATGAACTAAAAACCCCGCTCACATCGATAAAAATGTTTTCGGAACTACTTCAGTTGAAAAAGAATTATACTGCCGAAGAGTCTGAAGAATATCTTGAAATAATTATCGGAGAGTGTGATAGACTGGGAAGATTGATTGAAGATGTTCTTGACCTTTCAAAAATTGAACGCGACGTCAAAAAATATCATTTTTCAGAAATCGACATTAAGGCTTTGCTAAGCCAAGCGCTTAAGTTAATGTCTTATCAATTAAAAATGGAAAAGTGTACAATTGAAAAAAACATTTGCCAGGAAGAATTTTCCATTACAGGTGATAAGGATGCTGTAATGAGTGCCATAATAAATATTCTATCCAACGGTTTGAAATTTTCTATTGAACCTAAAAGGATTATAATCTCGCTCTACAAGGAAAACGGTTATATAGCTTTAAAATTTGAAAACAATGGTCCCGCAATTTCTGAAGACGAAATCTGTTTCATAACTGAGCCATATTTTCGCACCGAGGAGACAAAACGTAAAAACATTCCGGGCAGCGGGATTGGACTGGCACTTGTTCAGCAAATTATGAATGCTCATCATGGCAAGCTTGAAATTCAGAACAACCCATCAGGAGGATGTTCATTCAAATTAAATTTTTTATTGGAGGAAAAGGATGAAACAAATCTTAATAATTGAAGATGACCCGGCTATTCTCAAAGGGCTAACGGCAAGTTTGGAAGCTGAGAATTATAAAATCAAATCACAGTCGGATGGAGAGAAGGGATATCAGTTTGCAAAAACTGAGAATGTTGATTTGATTATTCTCGACATTATGCTACCTTCGAAAAACGGATTAGATATTTGCCGCGATCTTAGAAAAGGTGGTATCAATACGCCAATTCTTATGCTAACAAGCAAGAAAGAAGAGATCGATAAAGTTTTGGGATTTGAAATCGGCGCTGATGATTATGTAACTAAGCCTTTCAGCATACGCGAGCTGCATGCAAGGATTAAAGCTATACTAAGGCGAAAGAGTGACTTGACTAATGATATTATGGAATATTCATTCGGAAATATTCACCTCGATTTTAAAAAACACGAAGTTGAAAAAAACGGCTCACCGGTTAAACTATCCGAAATGGAACTGAAAATTTTGAAATTTTTCATTCAGAATGAGGGCAATGTCATTTCGCGCGATCAATTCCTAGATAATGTTTGGGGTTACAATTCCTTCCCGACTACCAGAACGGTAGACAATTACATCCTTTCTCTCCGGAAGAAAATCGAAGATGACTTTTCACTACCTGAGCACTTACTTACGGTGCATAAAGGAGGGTATAAATTCGTTAAGTAATTCATGAAAAATTTACTTCTCTTTTACCATACTTTGACAAAAACTACCTGAATATTTTGAAGATTAAGTCCGCAAGTAAAATTATTTTTTAATAAAATAAAAGGACTTAAAATGAAAAATTTATTATTCTTATTCGTCATTTCGCTCTTCTTAATTTCGAGCAGTTTTGCTCAATTCAAGAAGGGTGATTTTGAATTTTCCTTTAGCGGCGCTTTTAGTTCAATGACTGTAGAAAACACCTCGTCAGGTACTTATGATATACATCCTTATTCAGAAACGAGATCTACCGCCGGGATATCGTTCTCTCCGGGATTTTATCTGCTAGATAATTTTTCTATAGAAGCTGAGATAGGTATAGCTGCTGTGCAAAGCATGCAGCCCTCACAATATGTTCTCATTAATTTATCTTATACATATTTATTGCCGGAATCCAAAACAGCATTATTTGCTCATGCAGGTTATGGTTTATCTAATTCTGTCGCAATTTCATACTTAAACAATGCGATTAGTTTTGCCTCAGACAAATTTGATGTGAATGTCCTAAACTTTGGAGCAGGGATAAAATATCTTATTTCGTCGACTGTACTTCTTCATACAGAGGTCAATTACAGACACCATTCGTGGACAAACGATTATGGATCTTCGGGATATTATAATTATAAAGTTGATAATAAAATATCAAACGTAAGCCTGCTATTTGGATTTTCAATTCTCATCTAAAACTGAAAATTTATAATAAGGCGTGTACAAATAAATTTGTACACGCTTTATATTCATAAATAATTTACTTCTCTTTTACGATTCTTTGACAATTATTTTTATTCCTAAATGTAATATACTCCTAGAAATAAAGGTAATACATAGCGCGGCAAGCCGCAATTTTGAATTATGAATCCGCCGCGGCGGATGAATTTTGAATGAAATGCAATAAAATTTATCATAAAAATATCTTGACATAAAAAACAAAGATTTAAACGGCAATACTATAGGTGAATGATAAAATGTCATATAATAAATTATTTCTCATGTTTGTTTTATTAACAATTATCATCCCATATATACAATCGGACAGCCAAACTGATTCCTTAAAATGTACTCCTCAATTAGTAGAACTTAAGAATGGAGATGTTTTTTTAGGTACAATAATAGAAAAAGATTCAGCTTCAATTCTCCTTACAACATTTTTCGGAAAAACGGATCAAATACCGATTGTGGATATAAGCACAATTGACCCGGTAAGTAATAAATTAGACGAAAAATATTTTAAAAGATTTAATAATGAAAATTATTTGTTTGATATTATTTATTTCAATTTCCGTCTTAGCACAGGATACCCGGCTTAAAGTAGTTTCTTTTAATGTCTGGTCGGGTCTTGATTACAAGGGCAAAATAAAAATGGGTGAATATGAAACTTCCGAAAGAAAAGAGTTACGTTTCAATTTATTACTTCATCAATTAAGAATTATAAAGCCTGATGTAATTTTTTTGCAGGAAGCAAATCCAGTCGGCAAGTACTCATCGCGATTAGCTGATTCGCTTGGCTTTTATGAAATCCATCAAGTTTGTAATGCCGGGATTAAATTGGGTACAATAGGCTTACCGTTAAATCTTAAAGAAGGAATAGCAATTCTTGCAGACAAAAAATTGAACCTGAAATATTTCGATATGTGGAAGCTGGGAGGATCTTTCGGAGTTTTCGGTGATGCTCTGACAATTCATTTTGATGAATCTAATTTTGCTTTGGTCGGAAAAATTTCGATAGATGATATTCCCGTCTATTTAGTGAATGTCCATTTAACTGCATCGGTACCAATTGATTCGATATTATTAAAAAAGTTCGAATTGTTTTGTAAGAATAATTCCATTTCTGAAGAAGAAATGCGAAATACTTATCAGAAATGGACGGATAATTTTAAAAAGCAGAATGATGAGTTAGAAATTCTAAGTGAACAATTAAAGAAAATCCCTGATAATTCCCCTTTCATTATCGGCGGTGATTTTAATACAAGCCCAGAAAGAAAGGAATTAAAAGAGCTAATAACATCATGCGGTTTAACCGATACTTTTGTGAAAAATATTTTAGAACAAAATTATACCTGGGATCCGTCCAAAAATGAAAATGTCAGTTATTCTACAAAGACAATTGATGCCGGAGGGAATAAGTTATCCGGTTACGATTTATTGAGCACGATTTATGATTCACAACCGCGGAGAATTGACTATATTTTTCTTGATCATCATTTTAAGAAAGATAATATACTTGCGTACAAAATTGTATTTGATTCCACAAAGAATAATTTATATGCATCCGATCATTTTGGAGTGTACAGCAAAATTAATTTTAAGGAAATGCTTGATTCTGTTTTAAAAGAATTTACCGAAGTTACTTCGTTAAAAGATAAAACAATAGAACCGTTTCCCATAATTTCCTATGATACAGATGTGGGCTTCGGTTATGGCGCAAAAGCATTTTTCCTAAATCAATTAAATTTAAGCGAATCATTCGACCTTACTCTCTTCAACAGCGCTAAAGGAGAGAGATGGTACCGGCTTGTTTTTTCAATTCCTGATTTTGAATACCGTCAGGGAAAGACTTATCCCTTGGCGTTTGATTTAATTGTTGACTATGACAAATACATAAAAAATAATTTTTACGGAGTCGGAAGAAATTCAAGCTATTCGAATCTTGAGTATTATACCAAAGAGCCGTTTGAAGCAAATATGATTTTAAGCCGGGGATTTAAGAATAATCTTGTAGGACAAATCGGATTGAAATTCAAATACATTCGAAACTTCAACATTTCAGATACGAGCGCTATCAGGGAACTACCATCACTGCTTAGTTCATCAAAAGTGATTTACACTTCGGCATTGATAAATTTAAGATATGACACTAGAAACAGTTTTATTAATCCGTCCAGCGGGGTTGTGCTTCAAGGCGAATCAGAGATGACTTTTAAAAATTCCCTCACAAATGTTTCATTTGATAGATACGCAATGTGGTTTCAGTATTATTATATGCTGTTCTATCCTAAAACTATTTTCGCATTGAGAACAAGTTTACAAACTTTAACAGGTAACACTTTACCAATTCAAATTTTACTGACGCTTGGAGGGAATAATACTCTTAGGGGATATCCTCAAGACAGATTTTTAGATAACACCGCTGCATTAGTTAATGCTGAAATTCGTTACCCGATCTACGGGAGATTCGGCGGGACGTTAGGGATTGATGCAGGTAAAGTATGGAATTCAATATCAAAAATTGATTTGAATAATTGGGCATATAGTCCGGTAGCCGGTCTTCGTTTTTACATGGATACATTTATTGTCAGGTTAGATGTTGGTTTCGGGAAAGAAACAACGGGAGTGTATTTCAACTTCGGTCAAATATTTTAATCAAAGAGAAATGTTAAAGAATTTCCTTAAATACATTTGAACAAAGCTTTTGTCCTCAGACTAATTTTTAACAATCAATTGACAACTTTTTGACAGAATGGATGTTAGGATGTTTTATTATTTCAACGTAATTATTTAATAAAAAGGTGACTAAAATGAAAAAATTTTTAATGATACTAACAATCGTAATTTTTTTTGCATTTTACTTTTCGGTATACGCCCAGATTGATACCTTGACTATACTTCACTTCAACGATACTCATTCTTGTTTAGCACCGTTAGCTCCAAGAACAGAGAATTTGGAAGGCACTCGTGGCGGAATTGCCCGCGCAGCAACATTAATTGGTATGACAAAAATGACCGATCAAAATGTTCTCGTCCTGCATGCCGGAGATAGTTTTATCGGTGATATCTTTTTCAATAAATATTATGGCGCAGCGGAGCTTCAATTGTTAAATTCAATAGGCATTGACGCTATGGCTGTAGGTAATCACGAGTTTGATTTAACACCAGTGGTGCTGGATACTGCTTTGAAGATGGCATTCCCGAGCGGAGGGTTTCCATTGCTTTCAGCTAATCTAATACTTGAAGATCCAAGTCTACAGTCTCTTAAGAATTTCATAAAACCGTTTATTGTAAAGCAAATTGGGAATATTAAGGTTGGTCTTTTCGGAATGATAACACCCGAAACAAATTTCTTTTCTCAACCTTCTCCCGCAGTTATTGATACAAGCCAGAGCGGACTAATTCAAAGCGCAATGGACGCAATTGATAGTTTGAAAGCTAATAATTGCACTGTGATAATTTGTCTTTCACATCTTGGTTCTATTGTGGATCAGCTTTTAGCAAGCTATGTGCCGGGGATAAATGTAATTGTCGGTGGGCATGATCATTATCTTTTTAGTCAACCGATTGAGGTAACTAATCCAGAAGGAAAGACTACTTTTATTGTTCAAGCAGGAGCTTTTTATTCGAATATAGGCAAGTTAAAATTACTGGTAAACAACGGAGTTGTTTCTAAAATTGATTATTCGATGATTGATTTGGATACAAATATACCTGAAGAACCTACAGTAAAAGCGACCGTAAATTCACTCATATCAGAAATAGAATCTATTTATGGTCAAGTCTATACCAAACAAATAGGATATGCAACAAATGATTTTGAAGAAGTTGCAAATATCCAAAGCACTGCATCTTATGATACTCCAATTGGGAATTTGGTGACCGATGCTTTCCGGTGGAAAACAAATACTGATATAGCCATTGAAGTCGGGGGATCAACTGCTCAAAAAATTTTCAAAGGTCCAATTGTTGCGATTGATGTATTCCGGATGCTGGGTTATGGATTTAATGAAGTAAATGGGCTTGGTTATAGAATAGTAAAATTCAAAATAACAGGAGCTGATTTATGGACCGGGTTGGAATCTGCCCTTTCTCAAGTATTAAGTAATGACGAATTGCTGCCGCAAGTTTCGGGAATGAGCTACTCATTAGATTTGACTAAACCGATCGGACAAAAAGTTACAGCAATAAATATTAACAACAGTTCATTGGATCCTGCTAAAACTTACAGTGTAACAGCTAACGAATTTTTTGTATTAGCAATTACGAATCCGCCTTTCAGCATTCCAGTAAGCGATGTTTATACATACAACGATTCTACAGAATTCCAAGTTGTAACTGAATTCATAGCCTCAAAAGGGACCATTGATCCAAAAGATTTTAATAAGGGAAATATTACTGAAGTCAAACAGATAAAAAATATTAGACCTCTAGACTATTTTCTGGAACAAAATTTTCCGAATCCGTTTAATCCTATAACCAATTTTGAATTTCGAATTGTTAATCCCGGATTTATAACATTGAAGATTTACGATGTGCTTGGTAATGAAGTCGCAACAATCGTGAATGCAAATCTTCCCGCAGGCAGTCATAAATATCAATGGAATGCAATCCGTTTTGCAAGCGGAGTTTATTTTTACAGATTACATGCAGGTGATTTTGTCACTACTAAGAAATTAATCCTTTTGAAGTAAGGTTAAACCTGCATATACGAGTACGGGACCAATTTGAACGTTGTTAGAATTTTAACTGAGACAGTATAGAGCAGGCAGGAAAATATATTAAATGAAAGTTTTTAGAATGCTAACAATCTAATTCAGTAATAGTAGTATGTTGTTTCTTATTCTTCCTTCATGCGATATCGAAGATACTTCTTTGGATAATGATATTGTCTGAATCATATTCAAATTGTCATTTTTATACGAACAAGAATTTATATCGTTACGAAAACGGCATTTGAGAAACTGATGAATCGGTTAAAAAGTATTTTCACTATTTCTTTCCTAAGAATAAATTCGCGGGCTGCTTTTATGGCTTTATATCGAGTTCATAATAATGACCTTTGTTCATTTGGGGATTTGTACAATAATTTAGAAAGAGATTCCGGCTTCCGCCGTGATGACACTTTGACGACTATGGTCAATGATGTTATGTGAAATTTTATTTTGAACAAATATGCTTTACATAATAACGCTTGATTATAATTTTTTAATACTTATTTTTAGCAAACAAATTGAAATAATATACATTTCTGTTCAAAATTAATTTTTAATTCGAAGGTGTGAAGTATGAAAGCTAAAAATTCAGTTATTTTACTTGCCTTTATTTCAGCATTGATCCTTTTAAGTAACACCTTAATCTCCGCACAAAACAAGGTCGAAAATCTAGTTGATTATATTCATCCGATTATAGGAACCGAAGGAGAGGGGAATGTATATCCCGGTCCGGTTGCTCCGCATGGAATGGTTCAATTAGGTCCCGACACTGATAGACGAAGCTGGGCTACGGCGTCGGGCTATGAATATGACGATAGTGTATTAATTGGTTTTAGTATGCAGCATTTAAGCGGAACCGGGATTCCTGATCTCGGGGATTTTCTTATCATGCCTTCTATTGGTAAGATGAAGTTTGTCCCCGGCACAGTCGAAAAAAAATCAACAAACGAAAATATTAGCTATTACCAAGATCCTGATTCAGGTTATTGCGTTCCTTTTTCTCACAAAGATGAAGTAGTCAAAGCAGGGTATTATTCGGTGAAGCTTCCGCATGGTATTTTAGTTGAACTTGCAGCGACAGAGCGTGCAGGAATCTTAAAGTTTACCTTTCCCAAAACCGATAGCGCAAACATAATGATGGACTTAGCGGAGGTACTTCAATGGAAAGTTATTTGGTCTGATGTAAGACGCGAAAGCAAAACTCTTATTACAGGTTTTCATTTAGTAAATGGCTGGGCAAAGGAACGATACCTTTATTTTGCCGCAAGGTATTCTCGTCCTTATGATAGTTTTGGAATAATGATGAGCGGAAAGCCTGTTGTTTATAATACTCCAAGATTTAGAAGTAGGTATGAAGCTGCGGGGGCTGATTTGCAGTACTATACCAGGTATTCTACAAAGAAAAATGAAGTCATAATGGTGAAGGTTGGCATTTCAGGTGTCAGCACGGCAAATGCACTTTTGAATCTTGATGCCGAAATACCGGGATGGGATTTTGATAAAGTCGTAAGAGATACCCGCGCTAAATGGAATAAAGAAATGCAGATGATGCAAATAGAAGGCTCGCAAGATGAAAAGGAAACATTTTATACTTCACTTTATCATGCGCTGCTAGTGCCGACAATTTATGAAGATGTAAACGGACAGTATCGTGGACTTGACCAAAACATTCATACTGCAAAAGGGTTTACTAATTATGCTATATTTTCTTTGTGGGATACTTTTCGTGCAGAGCATCCGTTGTTTGTTTTGCTCCAACCAAAACGCGACGCAGATATGATTAATTCTATGCTTGCTCACTACGATCAAAGTGTCGAGCATTTGCTTCCAATTTGGTCCTTAAATAATAACGAAACATGGTGCATGATAGGCTATCACGCCGTAGCAGTAATTGCTGATGCCATTATGAAGGGAGTAAAAGGATTTGATTATGAACGGGCATATAACGCAATGAAAACCACAGCAATGAATCCTCATTACGACAATGTAATGGAATACGCAAAAATTGGTTACGTACCATTTGACAAGGAGAATGAATCAGTATCCAAGACTTTAGAATATGCATACGACGATTACTGCATTGCGCAGACAGCTAAAAAACTCGGCAAGGATGATGACTATAAATATTTCATGAACAGAGCAATGTCTTATAAAAATCTGTTTGACCCAACTACTAAATTAATGCGAGGTAAAGATTCAAAAGGAAATTGGAGAACGCCGTTTCATCCGCATGAGTATGTTGACGATATGACTAAGCGCGATATTACTGAAGGTACAAACTGGCAGTATACGTGGTTTGTCCCGCAGGATGTGCAAGGACTAATAAATCTAATGGGCAGCAAAAAATATTTTGCAGAAAAACTTGATACTCTCTTTTTAGAAAAAAAATCCGAGAGTGTTGCTACCGGGAACGATGATATAGCAGGGCGAATAGGTGAATACTGGCACGGCAATGAACCTTCGCATCATATTACCTATTTGTATGATTATGCAGGTGAACCCTGGAAAACACAGGAGCTTGTCAGAAGAATTGAGACTACATTCTATGGTAATAAGCCGAACTCTTTAAGCGGGAATGACGACTGCGGACAAATGTCAGCATGGTTTCTATTTAACACCATGGGAATTTATCCCTTTTGCCCCAGCAATAATTTTTATGTAATCGGCACACCTTGCGCTAAGAAGATTACAATGAAATTAGGAAACGGTAAAACATTTACAACTGAAGCTATAAATTATTCAAAAGAGAATGTTTATATACAATCCGTTACCCTTAACGGAAAAGAATGGAACAAAACCTATATTCCTTATGATGCAGTCGCAAACGGAGGTAAGTTAGTTTTTGTTATGGGCGATAAACCAAATAAGAATTGGGGAACCGGAAAGGACAGTGAGCCACCATCTATTTCAAAAGAATAGTTTCTGATGGAAGTGAATTCAAGTAATGATTGTTTTTTTAAGTGTATTTTTTATCAATTAGATTTTACTCCAGATATATTAAGTTTAATACACATAACTTGGAGTTTATTATGACTATGGCTTTAATTGTCACGTTGTTTGAAAAAGATTTGAATAAATTAAGAGACGAAATCTCGGCTTATGAGCCTGAAAGTAATCTTTGGATTATAAAAAATGAGATAAAGAATTCAGCCGGAAATCTTTGTATGCATATAACCGGAGGGCTGCGATATATGATAGGGAATTTGCTGGGTCATACCGAATACATTCGTAATAGAGATGCGGAGTTCTCTGCGAAAAATATTTCTAAGGAAGATCTTCTTGCGGGAATTGATGAAGCAAATAAAGTTATAACCCGTGTTTTAGGATCTTTGACTGAATCAGACTTAAAGAAAACATTTCCGGTTAAATTATCCAACAATGAGGTATCAACTGAATATTTAATAATTCATCTTTATGGACATTTGAACTACCATCTGGGTCAAATAAACTATCATCGAAGGCTGACCGGTATTCTCTAAAGCATCGATATCAAGAACTAATAGGCGAATTGAAATACACTTTTTAGTTCTATATCTTTAATAATCAGGCAACTTCTTTATATCCCGAAGTGCCAAACTCTGTACATTAGAGGACAATTAAGATAATCTAATCCGATATTTAGACTTTATCAGAATTTTTTGTAAATTTAATTCCGGAGAATTCTATGGAATTAAAAATAAAAGATATAGTCAATCTTTTTCAGGTGTCTGAAAAAACGATTTATAGATGGATTAAAGATCAGAAAATCCCATGTTACCGGATAAATCATCAATACCGGTTTAATCGCGCTGAAATAAATGAATGGATTTTAAGCAATAAGATTGAACTATCGCCTTCATTGATAAATTTAGCAGCTTCCCAAAGTTCCGAAGTTTTATCCAAGTTAATTGAAAAAGGCGGGATTTTGCCTTTAGATACCGCCGAAAATGTAAAAGATGTTCTTCGAATTGCATTAGAAAAGATTAATACCCCGAGAAATTTATCGAAGGAGGAAATCTTAAATGCACTGTTAAGCCGTGAAGAGTTAATGCCAACTGCAATTGGCAATGGAATTGCAATTCCACACCCCCGCACCCCAATTGTAACTGACGTAAATAATGCAAGTATTTCTATTTGTTATTTGGCTAAGCCTTTGGAATTTGGCGCGCTTGATAAACAACCGGTTCATACTCTTTTTATTTTGTTCACCTCAAGTCCTAAAATGCACCTAAATGTCCTTTCTAAATTATCCTATTTATGCCAGGATATAACATTTTTGGATATGCTAAAGAAACAAATTAAAAAAGAGGAGATATTGGATTATGTTCGTTTGAGAGAACTTGATTGGCAAAAGAAAGGTAATCTCATTTAATGAATTATTTATTGACCGGAACTATATTATTTTTTGTAGGAGGTCTTTTTGCAGCATTTATAAAAGAAAAATTCAAAGGAATGCTCTTCCTGGTTTTCGCTGCATTAGCTCAAGTTTTTATTCTACCGGAAACTTTAAGAGTTTTATTTACAGGAAGTCAAATAGAAATTCAATTATTTTTTTCGGAACCAATTGGGATTTCATTTCTCCGGTTAGACCCTTTGGCAGCAATGTTTGTTCTCATCATTTCTTTAGGCTCTCTGCTTGCCGCAATTTATTCCAATGGTTATATGAAAATGTATTCGGGGAATAAATCCGCTTTATCATCATATTATTTCTTTTTAGGGTTGATGGTTGCTTCGATGCTGCTTGTCGTTATAGTTCAGAATGCTATGTTATTTATGATAGCGTGGGAAGTAATGTCAATTTCCTCATTCTTTTTGGTTAGTTTTGAAAATAATAAAATCGAAGTTCGCAAGGCTAGTATATATTATTTGATAGCTATGCAAATAGGAGCGGCTTTTCTAATTTCCGCATTTGCCTGGGTTTCAGCTTCTTCAGGTTCTCTTGATTTTTATTCATTCAGAAACGTACTAAATAATTCAAGCTTCATATCAGTTTTGTTGTTTGTTCTTTTCTTTATTGGATTTGGCACAAAGGCAGGATTTGTTCCGATGCATACCTGGTTGCCAAAAGCCCATCCGGCAGCACCGACGGGAGTCTCAGCACTTATGTCGGGCGTTATGATTAAAACCGGAATCTATGGAATCCTTAGAATTGTTTTGCTTAGCGGAACGCCTAATGCAACTGTAGCATATTTTGTTCTTGCCGTTTCTCTAATTACCGGTTTAACCGGGATTGCCAATGCTGTCTCTCAAAAGGATATGAAAAAGTTATTAGCATACTCAAGCATTGAAAACATTGGGATCATTGGAATCGGCATAGGTACAGGAATGCTCGGATTAGCATACAATAATAATACGATTGCACTTTTGGGTTTTTTCGGAGCAATGTTACACGTGGTGAATCATTTCACTTTCAAGAGTGTTTTATTTTACGGTTCCGGAGTTGTATACTCTCAGACTCACACACGAAATATTGATAAGCTTGGCGGGCTAATAAAATATTTGCCTGTGACTTCATTTTTATTTTTAATTTCAGCTCTTGCAATTAGCGGATTGCCTATATTAAGCGGCTTTGTAAGTGAATTATTAATCTACCTTGGATTACTTAAGTGCTTCTCAGTGAACAATCTTGCAATCAATATTTTTGCAGTGCTAGGCATATCGGGTTTAGCATTTATTGGTGCAATGGCGCTGTTGAGTTTTACTAAAGTATTCGGGATAGCATTCCTTGGATTACCGCGTTCTCAGCTACATAGTCAACCAAATGAAAAAGATTTGTCTCTTTTGGTGCCAATGATATTTCTGGTAGTAATAATTTTTACGTTGGGATTGTTCCCCTACCTGGCCTTCCAGCTTCTCGGTAATGCAGTTATACAATTTTTACCGGCAAACTCTCTTGCTGATTTCTTGCAAATTCAAACGACCTTGAAGCTGCTTTCTAATTACCTTTTAATTTTTGGTTCATTGATAGTTTTCTTCTATTTAATCCGTTTGCTTTTGTTAAAGAAAAAGAAAGTTGAGGTATTTAAAACGTGGGATTGCGGCTATCAACAAAGCAGCAGTCGGTTACAATATTCAAGCAGTTCTTATGCACAGCCCTTTTTGAGTCTTGTCTCAGAATTCGTTCCGCAGAAAATTAAGGTAGAGAAAGAACCTGTGCTCTTTCCTAAAGAAGCATCTTTAGAAAGCCACTCACAGGATTTCTTTGAAAGATTTCTAATTCAACCTAATCTTAAATTCTTAAAGAAATCCTTAAATCTATTTTCGTGGATACAAAGCGGCAAGATGCAGCAGTATATCATCTACGGATTAATCTTTTTAGTATTCCTTCTCATTTGGATTTTAGGAGTAAGCTAAGATGAAATATATTCCGTTTATATTAATAATTATTTCTCCTTTCTTATTTACAGGATTAATAAATAAAGTAAAAGCTATCTGGGCAGGTAGAAAAGGCGCATCAGTTTTGCAACCTTATTATGATTTCTTTAAGCTTATGCGGAAGGGAGAGGTAATTAGCAAGACTACTTCTTTCGTATTTCAGATTTCATCTTCTATTAATATAGCCGCAACAATTTTTGCTTTGATGATTGTCCCGATTCCTTTTGCAGGGTCGGTAATAAGTCTGCCGGGTGATTTTGTTTTATTTTCTTATGCGTTAGGATTTTCAAAATTTATGATGATTTTAGCTGCTCTTGATACCGGAAGCAGCTTTGAAGGAATGGGTGCCAGTAGAGAAGCAACTTTTTCTACAATTGTTGAAACTGCCTTTTTCATTATTATGGGCTCGCTTGCATTGTTAACAAATCAAATTTCTTTCAATGCAATTTTCTCTGTGCTAAATATGAGTGCCGGCTATACGGTACTTGTAAAAATTTTATTGGTAGTTTCACTTTTCATTATGCTGCTTTCAGAGGGAAGCCGCATTCCGGTTGACGATCCTAATACTCACCTTGAACTTACGATGATTCACGAAGTAATGATTTTAGATTACTCGGGTCCCGACCTTGCATTTATTTTATATGCAGCGTCATTGAAGATGGTGATTATTTCTATGCTTATTGCAAATTTATTAATTCCTTCTTATTTAACATTAGCGGCGGCATTACCGTTGTTCATCTTAATACTTTTTTTGGTTTTTATGGTAGTCGGTTTAGTTGAATCTTTAATTGCTCGATTGAGAATCTCTCACGTACCGCAATTTATTTTTCTAATGACGGCGCTCTCGTTGACGGCTTTTGCAGTGATTGCTTTCTTTTTACGGGGAGGTTTTTAATGTCGAACATAATTATAATTCTGCTTGGTACTAGTATGCTGTACGTTTTTGCCGCAAGCAGGATAGAAGCATACGTAAAAATTTTGGCTTTACAGGGCACACTTCTTTTCTTACTGGTAGTTGTAGATATAAAAGAAATCAACTGGCTAAACATTGCTTTTCTAATTGTTGAGACGCTAATTATTAAGACTATCGTTATACCCTATTTTTTATTAAAGGTAATTCGTAAAAATGAAATCGGTAGAGAGATAGAGCCATACATATCACAATTTTATTCCGTGCTTATTGCAAGCGCTATTTTTATGTTCGGGTTTGTAGCAGCATTCTGGGCAGCAAAAACAAATGCAGGAATTAAACCTCTTTACTTTGGAATTTCAATAGTCCTTATTGTATCAAGTTTATTTTTGATAGTTAACCGTAAAAGAATCATCACTCATATTTTGTGTTACATGATGTTAGAGAACGGGATTTTCCTTCTATCGCTTTCTGTTGCTAACGAAATGCCGATGCTCGTAAATATCGGTGTTCTTTTGGATTTGTTCGTTGGTATTTTCTTATTCGTAATCTTCTTTAACAAAATCCAGGAGATGTACGATGGTAATCATATTGACGTATTGACTGAATTGAAGGATTAACGATGATAAGTCTTGTGCTATTTCTCCCGGTGTTATTCGGCGTCATAAGTTTGATTGTTAAGAATAGAATTGTCAATCGTATTGCACTAGTTGGCACCGCTACTATCTATATTTTAGTGTCAGTTGCCCAATGGCTAAATATTGAATGGTACATACTTCCTAATTGGTTGATATCATATTTTCAATTTGATTCTATCGGAATTTTCTTTTTCTCAGTAATGACTATTGTATTTGCAAGCGTTTCGGTTTACAGCTTGTTTTACTTTAAAGCTCACAACCTGAATGCTAAGCAGGAATCGATTTACACTATTGAGATTCTTTTATTTGTAGCTGCAATGACCGGGGTAATTTTATCGACACATTTGGCGTTGTTATGGGTTTTTGTAGAAGCAACAACATTGACAAGCGCGATACTAATTTATTTTGAAAAGAAGAAATCGTCGCTTGAAGCTGCGTGGAAATATGTTTTTATCTGTTCAATAGGAATAGCGCTGGCGTTTGTCGGAATAATTCTTCTTTCAATAGGAAGCAGAAGTATAAACTCTCTTTACTTTAATGATTTATATAACCGGGCAGCTGAAATAAATCCATTCTGGTTAAAAGTTTCATTTGCTTTTATATTCGTAGGACTTGGAACAAAGATAGGAATTGCTCCTATACATGCCTGGCTTCCTGATGCTCACTCCGAGGCACCTTCGCCAGTATCCGCATTACTATCAGGTACGCTGCTTAATTCCGCATTGCTCGGTTTAATTCGGGTGCAGGAAATTCTAATACGCGCACACTTAGAAAGTTTCTCAAATTTTCTTTTTCTTTTAACAGGTTTTCTATCGATAATGGTTAGCGCAGTATTTATGCTAAGGTTAAAGAACTACAAGCGAATGCTTGCCTATTCTTCGATAGAAAATATGGGAATTATATTCATTGGAATATCGCTGGGAAAGTTTGGCGTCTTTGCAGTAATGCTTCATATTCTTGCTCACTCTTTATCAAAAGCTTCGTTATTTTTAACATCGGGAAATATTCTTCATTTGTATAAGAGTAAAAAGATTGACGACGTTAACGGCTTGTTAAAGAAAGACCCACGCACCGGATGGTTATGGATTGCTTCAACACTTGCGATAATTGGAATGCCTCCTTTTCCGGTTTTCTTAAGTAAGTTTCTAATAGTCAAAGCCCTCTGGTTAAGCGGAATGAGCTGGCTTGCAATACCTTTCTTTATATTTTTAATAATAATAACATTTGGAATGGGCGGCACAGTATTTAAGATGGCTTTCGGTGAAGTATCACCCGAACAACCGGAAGACCAGAGATTAGGTTTTAGCGCTTATGCTCCGCAGTTAGTTTTGCTTTTCATTCTTTTGATAATCGGAATAAATATGCCGCAGCAAATGTTTACTCTTTTGAATAATGCCGCCGGTTTCTTTCATTAATTTGGAGTTTTAATTGAGCTGGATAGAAATAAAGAATCTTCAGTCGGTTTTGTTAAACGATATTCCGCGATTGAAGGTAGAAGATTTAAGAGATCAATTAATAGAGAAAATTAAAAGCGGAAAAAGATTAGTACAATTTTTCGGGGATGCAGAAAACGGTGATGTTGTATTGTATGCAATTGCCGCCGATGATAATGCTTCAAAGCTTTTTATAGCTTCAACTAAGTTTACTTCACAAAAAGAATTTCAATCAATTACTCCAGAAATACCTTCGGCTCATTTATTTGAAAGAGAGTTTTTTGAGCAATACAAGATCAAGCCGGAAGGTCATCCCTGGTTAAAGCCTTTAAGGAAAGGTATTGCTGGAATAGACAGCTCCGAAATTCCCTATGAATTTTTTAGTATGAAGGGTGAGGAGGTTCATGAAGTAGGCGTAGGTCCAATTCACGCAGGAATAATAGAGCCCGGACATTTTAGATTTTCTTGTCATGGTGAAAAGATATATCATCTTGAAATAAAGCTTGGATTTCAGCATAGGGGAGTGGAGGAGTTGTTTGTAAAAAACAATGGTCGCCCTGGATACCTTCAAAAGCTTTCTGAATCAATAGCAGGTGACACAGTTATCGGTCATGCAGGAACATTTGCGCGAGCTACTGAAGCTCTATGCAATATTTCTATATCACGAAGGGCTAAGCTAATACGCACTATAGCTCTTGAGCTGGAAAGAATAGCAATACACCTGGGAGACTTGTCAGCTCTTTCAAACGATGTTGGATATTTAACAGGGAACTCGGTTTTTGGTGCGCTGAGGACGAAGATTATTAATACAACTATGGCAATTTGCGGTAATCGTTTTGGTAGAAGCTTGATTATACCAGGCGGAGTAAATTTCGATATTTCCCCGGAGCTTAGAGAGAATATATCCTCGACCATAAATCAGGTAAATGATGAGACTGCTCTTGCTGCAGAGGTTTTATTTTCTTCAGCGTCGGTCTTAGAACGATTTGAGAAAACAGGTGTTGTTGATAAAGCTACGGCATTAGAAATTGGAATGGTAGGACCTTCAGCAAGGGCAAGCGGGGTTGCTGTTGATATACGCTCAGATCACCCGTTCGGCGCTTATGAATTTTTTCCTGTACATAAGCTTACTCTAAATTCAGGCGATGTTTTTGCGCGTAGTTATATTCGTTTTATTGAAATCCAACAATCAGTAAAGATTATTAATGATCAATTGGAAAATTTTACTGAGGGAGATGTTTATAAAGCTATAAGTCCACTTGAGCCAAATAGATTAGTTGTTTCGTTGGCAGAAGGGTGGCGCGGTGAACTTGCTCATGTTATTCTAACCGGTAACGATAGTAAAATAAAAAGAATAAAAATAAAGGATCCCTCGTTTCACAACTGGTTTGCAGTTTCGCTTGCGGTACGGAACGAAGGAATTTCTGATTTTCCTTTATGCAATAAAAGCTTTAATCTTTCTTACAGCGGATTCGATTTGTAAAATTAGTTTAGGTAAAAATGTTAGACTTAATTAAACTTAGAAGACAGCACGGTTACCAGGCAATTCCTGATATTAAAAACGCAAAGATTTTATCTACACATCGCGGATACCCTATAATTGACGAGTCGAAATGTGTCAGCGGTTGCTCAGACTGCGAAAATGTTTGTCCGACTAATGCAATAAAAGTAAATCCTCTTTCGATTGATTTGGGTAAATGTATATTCTGCGGAGAGTGTGAAAGGGCTTGCCCGGGGGGAGCAATTAAATTTACAAATGAATATAAATTGGGCAGCACCGGGAGGAATAATTTAATAATTACTTCGGGGAAATTATTTGCTGATTACGAAAAGGAAGCGATTGAGTTAAGAAAAGAAATTCATAAAATATTTGGGCATTCATTAAAGCTACGGCAAGTATCTGCCGGCGGTTGCAACGGATGTGAAATGGAGCTTGCTGCTTGTGGAAATGTAAATTTTGACATGGGAAGGTTTGGAATTGATTTTGTCGCTTCGCCACGACATGCGGACGGAATAGTAATTACAGGTCCTATCACAAAAAATATGGCTCCGGCTTTAATGGATGCTTATAAAAGCGTGAACAGCCCAAAGATAGTAATTGCCGTTGGAGCTTGCACTATTAGCGGGGGAGTATTTGAAGAATCAGATGAATTAAATCGAAGTTTTTTGAATGAAATAAAAATTGACTTATATATACCAGGATGCCCACCTCACCCACTTACATTTATTAATGCAATACTTGATTTTATCGGGAAGAAGATTTAAAAGTGAATACTATAGAACCTGCCTTAAACAATACGACAGCGGAACTAAATGCCTAAGTGAATGGAAATCTGAAAGCAAATTTATTATCCTTCATCAACAGTTGCGATATCACAGCAATAGGGGTATAACATGGCGGTATTCATTTTCATTTTTCAATGTTATCAAAAAGTCCGGGCTTCGTAATTTTCTTAAAACATTTTTCTGCTTTCTTTGGTTTGCGGAGTTTTAAGTATAGCTCGCCTGCTTTTCTATATTCACCAAGCTTTTCATACAGCTCCGTTATTTTGTTGTAATTCTTTTTTTCAAGCTGAAGATAAATATTTAATGCACTCTGATACTTCTTTCCCCTTACAAACATATCGGCGGCTATTTCTTTATTATCTATCTTAAAATAAAGTTCAGCCGATTTAATGAACTCTCCACTTAATCTGTATGAATGAGCCGCTTCTCCTATCATTCCTTTTTCTTCTTGAATTTTCCCGAGCAGTAAGTGATCACCTTTCTCAAGCAATAATTCCTTAGTATATTCCATCATATTATTATCGGCTAAATAGCGGGCTGCTTTCTCGATATGTTTTGATTTAACAAAAAGTTTATAATTATTATTATTGACCGGAAGTTGCTCTATTATTTTTTCATAATTCTCTTTTTTATTTATGAAATAAAGTTTAATTGCCGCTAACTCCGAAACTGTATTTTTCAAATGTTCATATTCGATTTCATACTTGATTCTTATTTTGTCAAATTTCTTTTTATCTACGTGTTTTAATTTCACCAGGTAAGCATAGTAGCTATTGTAATTATCTATTCTTTCATAAAGTTGGCAAATCTCTTCATAATAGTGATAGTCGACATCTAACTTCTTTAGAGTAAATACCCAATGTTCAAGCTCTTTAGTATCATTATTATCCTGAAAATAAATGCTCATCATCTTAACGAGACGAGAATTTGATGAATAAAGATCAATTTTGTAAAAGTATGGATTGTCTGAGTTAAAAGACAAACTTAATATATACTTTACTCCAATCGTAATTGTGTTTTTTTCTAAGCAGCGGTCTGCAATTATTTCAAAACGATCATCGCCCCAGGTTCGATTCCAGATACTATATGCTTGTTCAATATTCCCAAGTTCAATCTGGCAGAAACCGGCATTAATTCCATCTCTCATTAGATCATAACATACAAATGCCTGGAGATACTTTTTCTGTTCAGTAAAAGATTTCGCTTCGTTCACAAGTTTTTCTCTACCAAGATTATTGCCTATCTTTTTTGCGTTCACAAAATTAAGCTGCTCATCTTCCGGAGAATTCAGATACTGCGAAAATGCTTCCTCATATTTTTTTATTTTGTAATATGACCGGGCTGCTTGGAAATGATTGCCGGCTAAGTCAAAATATTTAGCGGAATCGGAAAAGTATTTTAGCTTAAAAGCGCTTTCGGCAACACCATTATTATCGTTAGCAAGGTAAAACCTAATCAAAGCGGAAAAGTAGTTTTTCTTCTTAAAGTAGGCGTTTGCTTCGCCTTTAAGGTCAATTTCTTTGCTGCTTACCATTTCTCTTAAGACCTTCACGGAATTTTCAAAGCTTCTTTCTTTCTCATAGATTAACAAAAGTGGTTCAAGTTGCTTTGTAGTTTGATAAATCTTAATTAACCGCTGTTGATTTTTTAACTTCCGCCATAACTTTACTGCGTTCGGAAAATCATTTGCTTTTTCATATAACTCCGCAGCGTGTTCAATCTTTTTCAATTTGAGATAGAGTTTTGCTGAATCTGCAAAGCTGCCCGCTTGTTCATAATATTTAGCGGCTCCGGCAATGTCTTTCAAGAAATTATAACTTATCTCTGCCGCCATTTGATAATTGCCCGACTTCACAAATGAATCTAAAGCTTTTTGATATTCGGCAATACTTAAATAGATATTTGCCAGTTCTTCAAATCTTTTTTCTTTCTCAAAAGTTTTAATTGTGCATGCAAGAATTTTATCTTTAAGTTGAAGTTCATTATACAATTGTAATGCCTTATAGAAGTCGCCGCAGCGTTCATAATTCTCAGCGGCTTTATTTTTCTCGCCTAACTTTTCAAAGTTGACAGCCGCTTTGTAATACTCGCCGATTTTTTCACGGTAGAAAGCCTCTGCTTTTGCGGTTAGCAGTTCATTTCCGGAATTTTTGAAACACTCAATTGCTGCTTTGTAAAACTCCCTTTCAAAAAAGTAATTGCCCTGCTCTATCCATTCTTCAGGAGTTGATATCACATTCCAAAGCTTATTAATGTAAGCCGGCTCATCCGTTTGATAGATTTGCTCCTTCAACAAATCACTTTGCCAGATGACCGAAGGATTTTTGCCGTCGTAAATTAAAAGTTCTTTTTGTGCGCGGGTGATTGCAACATAAAGAAGATTTAATTCGTGTTTGATGTTTGCATCGTGTGTGTCGCGGCGTGAGTCTTCAAGGATTACTTTCCAGATATCGCTTGTTTTTATCTCGCTGCAAAACTTCCACAAGAACACAGTATCGAATTCCAAACCTTTCGCTTCATAAATAGTAAATACCAACTCAGTCTCAAAAAGATTTTTCAACTTGTTCTTTTCATCTTCGTTCCTTACAAGAATTGTTTTCTTTGCCCCAATTCCTTTTATATTTTCAATCATCTCTTTTTCATTTAATCCGAATGCAACAACAGGCGGACGCCCTTTGTATTTCCAATCTTCTTTTAGCTCTTCCGCACTCGTTCCTAATAAGCTGCCTTTCAATTCTAACAGTGTATTTGCAAGCTCAACAATACTGCCCGAACTTCTGAAATTCAAATTCAAAAATGTTAATTGCGGCGTAGGCAGTTCTCTATCATAAAAATGACGTTTAAGTTCTTCCCAACGGAATCCGCTTGGATTAATAATTTGTTTAACATCGCCTGTTAGCAGTAAGTTTAACGGATTCCTAACCAAATAAAATAAAAGATTGTGCTGGGAGTCGGTTAAATCCTGCACTTCATCGCATGCAACAATATCATAAACATATTCAGCAGGTTCTCTTTCAACAAGAATGTTAATGACTTCCCGGCTCAGATCTAATTCATCCCACAAACCGTCACCGTCTAATTTATCCTGATAGAATTCAAAAACCTTGTAGATGTTTTTTCTATCGTGCTTAAAGTTCGGAGCTTTCTTTCTGCCAAGCATTTCATATTCTAAAAAAGATAGGTGTCGTTTCTGCGTCAGCTCACGCTGTTTCAGAAGCAACTCAATAATTCTTTCAATAAGAAGAATCGCTCTATCGCCGTGGTCGGTCATAAACAGTTTAATGTTCTTATTAAAGGTTAATAAATTTGTTTGAAAATATTTTTGCGTAATTTTTTCGATTTGCTGGCTTGATTCCAAATTAGAAAATATATTAAACTGTTGCTGCAACGAGTTCAAAAGATTGGAGCTGACCTGGTTCTGCTTTATTTTCACCAAAGCTTCTTTAAAGAGTTGAACATTTATCTGCGGAAGCGCCCCTTTTATTATCGAACGAATTTCTTCCCATACTAACGGCGCATCGTACTTAGCGGCTAAAGGATTTGATTGTATGATTTTTCTAAACTTGTAATAATCGACTTCTTTTTCCAAATGGAAATGACGATTAAACTTACCCGCAACTTCGAGACATAAATTTTTATAAGTATAGAATTCCGGCTTAACTACTTTGCTTTCTAACTCACTCGAATTAAGCAGAGCGTAGTATAGTCTTTCTGCCATATTTTTAAGAAAGTTATTGTAAGTAATAAATAATTTTTTAGCGGGATTTAATGAAGTCTTAAGAAGATAATAAATTGACAAAGTTGTTTTACCGCTACCCGCTGTTCCCGAAAGCATAATAGGCAAGGGAGTTGTAAGCAGCGTTGATTGAACCGGCGTTAATTGCAAGTATAGTTCAAAGTCATCTTTAGTGTACGATTGAACCCGCTGCCATTCTTCTCCCGCTAAGGTGTACCACTTCTGCTGTCCGGAATCGTCGCTTACTTTTTTTGTAATACTTTCTTGTGTAACATATTTATCATCTAACTCGTTAAAGTATAATTCTTCCGATAGTTCTTCTTTATAAGGTTTGAAATAAATAAAAGGGACATTCTCCGGCAGGATGTTTTTACTTTTTTGTGAAATATCGTCGTGAGCAACTATTCCCCAAACATAAATAAGCAATGTACTTTTGTCGTGTTGAGTTTCATCGTAGCCTAAAGTAAAAAGAATGCGGTTTGCTTTATCGAGTCGTGCTTCAAAAACAGTTTTATTCGATGCAACTCCTTTTATCTTTTTAACCTTCAGTCCGCCATCCCAGGTGCCGATTTCTAAAAACTCAAATTTCTGTTTTATACGCTCCCTATTTTTCTCTGATTGGCTAAGTAAATATTTTTTGAATGAATCGTTAATTAATACTTTGAACATTATTCCTGCAAATAATTAGATTATTCTTAAGTTTGGGTTTATAACTCTTCCTCAAGTTAAGATTGTCAACCCAAGTAAATTATTTTTCTCATCATAATCAAAGATAACAGGAAAGTTTTTCAAGTCCTGTTTTCTTAACTCCCAGGGGAAACCTCCATATTTCTTTTTCCCTATCTTCTTTCCTTCAACATTTAGTTTTATACTAATAAGTCGTTCATAAATAATGCACTCAATGCCTCTCTCCTTTACTGTTACGCCTCTATCTGATGCAATATTAAATGTCTTAGTAAGTAATCTTGACTTGTAAGAATTATGCACATCAACATTCACTTCGGCACCGTGAAAGTCAATAGTGTCATTAACAATCTGTGCTTTATTTTTGCTTGGAAAAGTTTTATCAGAATTAGGAGTCAATCTTTTCCCAATTTTCTTTTGTCCAACCCGGGGAATCAAATAATAAAATTCATTTGCAGATTTCACCTTCCCGCAATTTCGACAAGTTTCTTTTTTATCTCTTGTTTTTTTGTAGCCGTCTTTGCTTGCTGGGATTATCATTTTTTATCCATTATTTAATTCAAAATTAGTTTTATAACTTTCAAAAGGCAAATTACAATCAACTTCCTTCAAGTGAAGGATTGAGTACTCTTTCAAGCAAAACTAAGAAAGCATCTATTCGGGGCGGACAAGAAGCGATTATGCTAAACAAAAAAAATCCAATCAGTTGGAATAATAAAATGACGTCATCATTTATATGGTGAATCAGCCAAAATATTTTCAGATGCATATTAGCGAAATAATGGCTCAAAGCAAAAATAATTTTAATTTTCTTTTAATTTTATGCCGGACAATGTAAATTATAATTAAAGATTTACTTTTTTCATGTATCGTACTCAATTGGAGATAAGCCATGAACCCGAACATTTACACGGATATTCAATTGCAAATTCAGTCTGAGATGCGGGCTTTTGTTAAGGAAGATGTGCCACGTCAACTTTTGTTAGATCTTGATGCGGATAAAGTGAAATATCCGAGGGAATTCATTGAGAAAGCTGCTCGGAGAAAATTATTGGGATTGAGATTTCCTCAAGAGTATGGAGGGCGCGGATTGGGATGGAAAGAAGAAGTGGTAGCTCTGGAGGAAATCGGAGTATTGGGGACGGCATTGCCTTGCCTTTACTCGTTGGTGAGCATAGTCGGCGAAGCAATAAATAAGTTCGGATCACGGGAACAAAAGGAGAAATATTTTGCCCCGACGATAGCAGGAAAATTGACCGCGGCAGAAGGTTTGACTGAGCCACGAGGCGGATCAGACTTTTTCGGCGTAACGACGACAGCAAGACGAGATGGCGATTATTATATCCTGAACGGACAGAAAAGATTCATTGTAGGCGCTGAAGGAGCCGACTACTTTTTTATTTATGCCCGCACCCGGGATGATGCGAAAGGAAAAAATTCAATGAGTGCGTTCCTTGTTGACAGGGAAATGGGTGTTGAAGTGCACCACCTTTATGGATTGATGGGAACAAGAGGAGGCGGGACAGGGAGAATCGTTTTTCGTGATGTGAGAGTCCCAAAAGAAAATCTCATTGGGAAGGAGAACGATGCAAATGAAATTTTTAATCAGATGATGATACCTGAGCGGATGACAAGCGCTGCCGGAGCTTTAGGAATGGCTCGCTCTGCTCTCGAGATCGCCGCTCGTTATAGCAACAAGAGGAAAGCCTTTGGACAGAAAATCCGATCCTTTGAGGCAGTTAGTTTTATGATAGCCGACAGTTTAACGAAATTAGATGCTGCCAGAGCGTTAGTTCATGCTACGGCGCAGGCAATTGACAGCAGTGTAGATGCGTCATTGCAGCGACGGCTCGTCTCAGAATCGAAAAAATTTGCCACTGACACCGCATGGGAAGTCATCAATAAAGCCATGCAAGTCATGGGGGGAATCGGATATACAAGTGTTTTCCCGATCGAAAGACTGCTGCGCGACGCAAGACTCATCATGATTTGGACCGGCACAAACGAAATAATGGACCTTGTTATCCAGCATGAATATTACAAGCAACTCCTTACTCCGGATGGTGAATTTATGGAAAAAAACCTTCGTGATATAGAGGCTGATGCAGTTGACTCAGAAAAATCGGAAGAGAAAGTCTATTAATGAGTTCTTTTCTACTGCTGTTCAACTTATATTCTTGCAAAAATTATTTTAAGAGTATCATCTTTTTGGATTGAATAAATTTACCCGCATTGATGGTATATAAGTAAAGAAAATCTTAAAGGGATTTTTAGTATAACAGTGGGGGGATATAAATTATAATTTAATTGAGTTATATCCGCAACTTCATCTGTTATTTAGAGAAAATAATTGAGCATAGGTGGAAGGGTAAATAGCCTTCCTTGGAACAGGCAAATCAAGTATTGCGGTCAAATAAATAATGCAGGACTTATACTTAAGCAGCATGTTTTTTTGAGATGCATTTAGATTTAGTTGTAATTCATTAGTACTTTCGATTTCTGCAAATGTTATTTCCTGTGATATATACGTTATTGAAATTGGAACCTTATTCCTCGGTTTAGGATTTTGGAATGCTATTACCGCATAAATCAATAAAGGGGAATTTATTTCCGGCACTTCTGTATTATTATTTAAACTTATATTAAATTTTATTGTTATACTATCGAATGAAATGTTTTTCATACCGGCAAAGCTTGTTGATAAATTTGGAGTGATAATATTAGAAGTAGTTAGGGAGCCCTCTTTAATAGATTTAATATTATACTTCACTATTTTATTAAAAGAAGTATTTCCTTTTATTTTAGCGAATTTCCATATTTGGGAGAGTTCGGGGATTGAGTTAACATATTTAGCAAATTGAATTGCAATACCGAATTTTCCTCTATTAGCTTTTGCTGATTCACTTTGGCTTGCATTATATTTTTTAGGTCTTAAGGAGGCAAATGTTTCGCCGTTAATGATTCTATAAACATAATCGCCAATTTTACCTTCGGGTGTGCCGAGAATCCCATTTGTTATTTTTACCATACAAACTTCCCTATTATATTGAAAAAAACAATGTTTAAATATAAGGATAAACCAAGAAAAGACCGAGATAATAGGAATCATTGTGCATTCAGGGTGTATTCACAGTGCATTCAGAGTGCATTCATATTTGGTAAAATTAGGTGAGAAAAAGTAATAAAAATAGCACGATTACTTTTTATAAAAGTATAAAACTTAGTTGCTAAAGTCAATATTTCTTGCATTAGGAAATTGTCTGAACCGGGATTCACATGATTAAAGGATTAGGAGGATTTTGTATATCAATATAACTAATGGATTATGTAGTTTTTGATGGATTTATTTTTTTAATCAAGGAAATCATTTAATCGGGTGAATCGTGGTTCAGACATTAATATGTCTGAACCACGATTGGGAGGATTAAAGGATTAACAGGATTATTAAAAATGAGTTTTCCTTCGATATTAATGTAAATAATAATTTATTTTATTATTTTAAATTCCAGTTTAACTATTAATTTGTCCAGGGATTATGAACATTGTTTCTATTAGACCCTTCAATTCATTCTCTAAAGAGCAATGCTTCAAAAGAGAATCCAATAAATACGCTTCTTTTCAACCAGTGCTGATGAATCCCGATCTCAAAAACAAGCCACTCGATTATTTAAGTGAAAACTAAACTAATAAAAGAATACTTCAGAAAAGTTAAGAATGCTAATAAGGAACTTCCTAAAAAAGAAGCATTTAAGTATCTCCTAAATCGGTTGTATACTGGTGATAAGGAAATTGTCTGAACCGGGATTAAGGGGATTAACAGGATTTTATTGATCAACATAACAACTGGATTTTGCAATGCTTGGTGAATTTATTTTTATAATCAAGGAAATCAAATAATCGAGTGAATCATGGTTCAGACGATGAAATATGAAGAATTAACTAAACGCATAATTGGCTGTGCGATGAAGGTACATTCTATTTTGGGAAATGGTTTTCAAGAGGGAATATGCTAGCGCGCTTTGGCCTTTGTTACAAATAAATTTAAGGAATTGAAAAACGGCACAATGACGAGGTCTGGTAGAATTGGAGAGTATTTTTTGATAAGTTATTAAAAAAAATAGCTTATTATACTAAGAATAAATATATTATTATAATATTTAGAGAAATCTAAATTATGTATTGAATATATTTGATATATAAATTCAGGAGATATTGTGATATGGATGTGCTAAATAAATATTCCACCAAATTGAAGAATTTCTGCAGAACCAATAAAATAAAAAAGCTTTCTTTGTTTGGTTCCTATTTAAAGAACACGTTTAATGAAAACAGCGATATTGATTTATTGGTTGATTTTAAGGAAGGTTCCGGATATGGTTTGCTCGATATGGCAAGAATGGAGCGTGAGCTTTCGGAAATTTTCGGTAAAAAAGTTGACCTTCGCACAGCCGAAGAATTGAGTAGATATTTCCGAAATACTGTTGTTAAAGAAGCTGAAGTTAAATATGAAAGCCGATGATAGAATAAGAATTCGGCATATGGCTGATGCTGGCGAGGAAGCATTAGCTTTCGCAGCAAGGGTAGCAAAAGAGGATTTTGCACAGAACAGAATGCTTATTCTATCTGTAATTAAAGATATCGAAATTATCGGCGAAGCAGCCTCAAGAATTTCTGAGGAAACTAAATTGAAGTTCTTAAATATTCCATGGAAGGATATTATAGGAATGCGGAACAGATTAATCCATGGTTACTTTGAGGTTGATATAGAGCTTATTTGGAACACTATTAGGAATGATCTTCCACCATTAATGAAATCGCTTAAAAAAATTCTGGACAACAATAAATAATATCTTCTATTATGATTTTTTAGTTGAGTTTGATGGAATTACTTAGTTGAATTTGTTTATTATATAAAATTAGAGTTCTAGTAAAGAATTTTCAATTAACAGTCAAAGATTTCTATGGACACTAAATTATTGAACGAATGTGAAAAACCGACAAGGCTCCATTATAAAATTCTATTTATGAGTTGGGCTGGTTGGGTTTTCGATTTTTATGATCTTATCCTTTTTTCATTTCTGCTTATTCCAATTAGTAAAGAACTTCATTTATCTAATTTTGATCTTTCCTGGGTGCTTGGCTCATCTTTAGCTGCTACTGCAATCGGCGGAGTTATATTTGGGGTTTTATCGGATCGCTTTGGAAGAAGAAATGTTCTGCAATGGACAATTCTTACATACAGCATTGGAACTTTTCTTTGCGGAATTTCTTCATCTATCTGGATTCTTTTGTTTTTTAGAATTATTACCGGGCTTGGTGTGGGAGGTGAATGGGCAACAGGTCAAACTTATGTTGGAGAAACTTTTCCCGCAAAGGTCCGGGGACGCTATGGAGCTTTTATGCAATCCGGAGCACCCTTCGGTATTATTTTAGCTTCAATAATTGGAGGGATTTTAGAACCACATATCGGTTGGAGAGTATGTTTTTTCATTTCAATTGCACCGGCGCTTCTTGTAGTTCTAATTAGGAAAGGGTTACCGGAATCAGACGTATGGCTGCAAAGGAAAAAGTTAGCGTTAAATACAGTTTCGAATAATGAGCTTCTTGAAGAAAAAAGCACGAACAGCTTTATTTTATTATTTACAAAACAGTACCGCAGTATTTTTATCAAATGCCTTATACTTGCTATTTTTGATATGTCTGCTTATTGGTTTACTTATACCTGGCTTCCGGCATATTTACACCAACAGCGTCAATTCACAATGGTTAAATCTGCTGAGTGGATGCTGATAACACAAGCCGGCGGACTGCTTGGATATTTTACATTTGGTTTTTTTGCGGATAGATTCGGACGGAGACCTGCGTATTCGGTTTATTCAGTAATTATGGCTATCGGGTTAATAATGATTACTCTTTTGTGGGACCTAGTTATAAAATATCCGCCGCTTATTTTAAGCTTTATGTTTCTTGTCGGATTAGGCACGGGAATGTTTAGCGGATATGGACCATTATTTACAGAATTATTTCCCACAAAAATTCGTAATACCGCAATGGGTTCCGCATTTAATCTTGCTCGCGGTATCCAATTTTTTACTCCGGTAATTATTGCTACAATTGCAGTCGATTATGGACTGAGCGGAGGAATTTCTCTTGCTGCACTTTTTGCAATTTTAACCGGTGCATGGGTTTGGGTTTTCCCCGAAACAAAGGGACAGAAGATAGTGATTTAATTCTTACCGTAGTCAGAAAGATTCTAAATTTATCTTTAATCTTTACATTCATTTTAATTGCTGACAATCGGCTGGACTTAATTTTTTCATAAATTATGAAAGTTGGCGCAGCGCACTTCTGTTTACATGCCTATAATAGCTTGACTAATTTTTTCATAAATTTCATTTACTATTTTATATGATTTTAGCGATAATTTGGTGAGTAAAATATGATAAACAAAATTCAAAAGGATTCTCCTTATTTTGAGTTTGCAAATAAGCTTTTAGTAAAAAGGGAACTGCATTCATGCAATGCTTCGATGAAAATTGAATCTATAGATTTCTTGAATGAGCTAAAGGATTTTCTCTTCCCGCATTTTTCTAATAGATTTTATTATTCCCAGGAAGACGTTGTATCAAAGCTTCAACTTCTTGAACGAAATCTCATTTCGCTTTTGAAACTTACAACTGAAATTTCAGACGACGATCTTGAAAAAAAGGCTAATCAATTTATAACGAAAATTCCTTGCGTTCACGATATGCTTTGGGAAGATGCAGAAGCAATTTATAAAGGAGATCCAGCCGCCGAAAGCGTAGATGAAGTTATCTTAGCTTATCCGGGATTTATGGCTATACTTATTTACAGGCTTGCACACGAATTATACAAAATAAAAGTTCCAATCATTCCAAGAATTTTGACAGAACATGCTCATCAATCGACCGGTATCGATATTCATCCCGGAGCAGAAATTGATTCACCATTTTTTATTGATCATGGAACTGGCATTGTAATCGGCGAGACGACTAAGATAGGGAAAAACGTTAAGATTTATCAGGGAGTTACACTAGGCGCTTTGAGTGTTGATAAGTCACTTGCAAACATAAAGCGTCATCCGACAATTGAAGACGATGTTATAATTTATTCTCAAGCCGTAATTCTCGGCGGAGAAACTGTTATTGGTAAAAACAGTATAATCGGCGGCAACGCCTGGTTAACGCAAAGTGTTCCGCCAAATTCAGTCGTTTATAGTAAGATTGAAGTAAAAGTTAGATCAAATGAAAATTATTTTAACACAATGGAATTTATAATCTAAGGAAGAAAAATGAAGTACAATAATATTTTAGAAGCGATAGGCAATACGCCGCACATAAAAATTAACAAGCTATTCGGAGACAGGCACAATGTTTGGGTTAAGCTTGAAAAAGCTAATCCGGGCGGAAGTATAAAAGATAGAATAGCTTTGTCGATGGTTGAAGATGCCGAAAAGAAAGGGATATTAATAAAAGGAAGCATTATTGTTGAACCGACGTCAGGCAATACCGGCATTGGACTGGCTATGGTTGCTGCTGTAAAAGGCTATGAAATTATTTTAGTAATGCCGGATTCGATGTCGATTGAAAGAAGAAAATTAATGTCTGCTTACGGTGCAAAGTTTGAACTAACTCCCCGCGAATTTGGTATGAAAGGTGCAATTGAAAAAGCAAAAGAAATTGCAGCAAGCAATCCGAAGGTTTGGATACCGCAGCAGTTTGATAACCCGGCAAATGTTGAGGCTCATATAAATTTTACTGCGCAGGAAATCGTTGCTGATTTTCCTAACGGCATAGATTATTTGATCACCGGGGTAGGTACAGGTGGGCATATTACCGGCGTTGCAAGGGTTTTGAAGAATAAATTTCCGAACATTAATGTGTTGGCAGTTGAACCGGCTGCTTCTGCTGTTATTTCCGGAGGAAAACCAGGACCACATCCTTTACAAGGACTTGGCGCCGGCTTTATTCCGAATAATCTCGATAAAACATTACTTGACGGAACAATTTCAATAACAAAAGAGGAAGCTTTTGAATATACTCAACGCGCTGCAAAAGAAGAAGGTTTGTTAATTGGAATTTCTTCCGGCGCAGCGTTAGCGGCAGTCGCTCAAAAGCTAAAAGAAATCCCGGAAGGAAAAACAATACTGACTTTCAATTACGATACCGGCGAAAGATATTTATCAATCGACGGATTATTTTAGACAATTATAAAAATTTATTAGACGGAAAATATGAAACTTAGATATCTTGGAAACACCGGGGTAAAAGTCTCTGAAATTTGTTTCGGAGCGATGACGTTCGGGGGCAAAGGCTACTGGAAGAGCATCGGGCAGCTTGAACAAAAAGAAGCAACTGGTTTGGTAAACCTAGCTTTCGACGGAGGAATAAACCTATTTGATACCGCGGATGTTTACTCCGAAGGATTATCCGAGGAGATGCTTGGCAAAGCACTCGGTGAAAGACGAAAAGAAATAATTCTTGCCACTAAAGTTAGGGGCAGAACCGGCGCTGGACCGAATGATGTCGGTCTTTCGCGTCATCATATAATTGAAAATTGCAATTCCAGTTTAAAACGATTAGGAACGGATTACATAGACCTTTATCAAGTTCACAGCTTTGACCCTTATACGCCTCTTGAAGAAACACTTCGCGCACTTGATGATTTAGTTCGTGTGGGAAAAGTCCGTTATATAGGCGTATCAAACTACACCGGCTGGCAGTTGATGAAAGCATTATCAATTTCCGAAAGGCAGAATTTGGAAAAGTTTGTTACACTTCAAGCATTTTATTCTTTAATTGCGCGAGACTTAGAAAATGAAATGGTACCGCTTTGCTTAGATCAAAAATTAGGAGTGCTCCCATGGAGTCCTTTAGGAGGCGGCTTTTTAGCAGGCAAATACAGACGTGGGAAACCACGCCCAATTGATGCAAGACGCACCGATCCGGAAAATCAATTTCTTCAGTTTGATGAAGAAAAGGGATTTGACATAATTGACGAGCTTGAGCGAATCGCAAAAAATCATAGTGCTTCAATTGTTCAGGCTGCTATAAATTATTTATTAAGAAAGCCTGCAGTATCGTCCGTAATAATCGGAGCGAAGACAAAAGAACAACTTGCAGAAAACATTAAGGCATCTGACTGGGAAATGACTCCGGAAGAGGTGAGTAGACTTGATGAATTAAGCAAGCCTCCCCGTGCCTATCCTTACTGGATGTTACAAAGGACAGTACAAGACAGATAAATTATTGCTAAATATATTTTGCATCTCGATCTGCATTATTTGTGCGCTTTGAGATGCACGTATTTTAAACTGGAATCTTTTCTTTATTATTTGATTCTAACGTAATAAAAGGATTAATGAAATTTATGAACGATAAACATTCACACGCGTCAGAACAACATCATCATTCTACTTCTTCGACTAACGATAGGGTATTTAATCAAGGCGCAGACAAACTTCGCGCACCGGAAAGAGTTGAACGTTTAGAAATCGAGAGAGTCGTTAATTCATCTCTTGAAGGGGAAAAAATTCACTCTGTTTTGGACATCGGCACAGGCAGTGGATTGTTCGCAGAAGCATTTCATCAAAGGAAATTAAAAGTTGCAGGAATTGATTCTAACCAAAGCATGGTAGATGCAGCAAAAGAATTTCTCCCTGATTCTACGATCCAAATAGCACCGGCAGAAGCGTTACCATTTAACGATAATTCTTTTGATTTGACTTTTTTCGGAGTTGTCTTTCATGAAGTCGACAATTATCAGAAAGCAATAAAAGAAGCCTACAGGGTATCGCTAATTAGGACTTCAATTTTAGAATGGGATTATAAAGAAGAAAATTTCGGACCTCCACTTGCTCACAGACTAAGGCCGGAGTTTTTAAAAAGCCTGGCTGAGGAAGCCGGGTATAAGAATTTTCAAGTAATAAAATTAAATAGCCTTGTTTTGTATTTGCTTGATAAATAGGCAAAAGAATCTTTTAAATTCGGTTTGAGAATCTTCAGAAATATTCTATTTTTTCAACAATGAAATTTTTAGTTTTACTGATTTCGCTTTAGTAACAAAACCATAAAAATCTTGAAAGAAAAAGTTAGATTTATTTTTGTTGATCTTCTACGTGGTTGGGCGCTTCTTGTAATGTTTGAAGTTCATTCTTTTAATGTTTTGCTTAAGCCTGCTTTACAAAAGACAGATTGGTTCAATCAGTTGAATTTTGTAAACGGGCTTGTTGCACCTGCATTTCTTTTTATCTCCGGTTTCGCTTTCGTTCTGTCCTCGCAAAAAAATTTAGATGAGCTAAGGAAATTCGGAGGAAAATTTTGGAAGAAAATTGCTAGAATTCTATTAGTATTTTTAGTCGGTTATTCTCTTCATATTCCTTTTCTCTCAATTAGGCTCATACACGAACGTGCAAACCAGCAGATGATGTTAGCTGCGTATAATGTTGATGTCCTTCAGTGTATTGCGGCAGGGTTATTATTTTTATTTATAGCAAGATTAATTATTAGATCTGACAAGAGTTACAATATTTTTCTAATTTTAAGTTTCTTTTTTATAATTTTTATTTCTCCTCTTTTTTGGCAAATCGATTTCACAAAATTTCTGCCTCTGTTTCTTGCAGATTATTTTAATCCTAATAACGGTTCATATTTTCCATTATTTCCATGGATGGGCTTTTTGCTTGCCGGTGCCATTGTTTGTACTTTGTATCTTCAGGAGCGCGAGAAGGGAAATGAGAAAATTTTTATGTACTCAATAGCTATTATTGGATTAGGATTAGCGTTTGCCGGTCATTTTCTCTTATCGGAAATATTTAGACTAAATTCATTTTCTGTTAAACCGCATCCAGCCTTTTTTTTTCAACGGCTTGGTTATGTAATATTCCTTCTGGGATTATGTTGGTATTATGCTGAGAAACGGCAAACAAAGACTTCTTTTGTCCTTGATGTGGGAAGAGAATCACTTTTGGTTTACTGGCTTCATCTACAGGTACTTTATCGTCATCTTTTTAACGGTCAAAATATTGCCTCGATTTATGGTGGAACTTTTAACGTTTTACAAAGTATTTTATTCACAATTGCCCTTGCAATCACAATGATTATCGTGGCAAAAATATGGGGTGCAATTAAAAGGCGGCACAGAGACTTTTCTTCTCGACTGACTTTAACGGTCGTTGTAGTTTGCATCTTGATATTTTTTATCTATTAAAACAACTCTAAATGAAAAACGTGACTTCGTTCGGTGAAATATTGTTTGATGTCTATCCGGGATTTAAAAAACTTGGAGGCGCTCCATTCAATTTTATTTATCATATTAAAAGATTAACCGGGTACGGAAATTTTATAAGCAGGATTGGTAACGATAAAACCGGCAATGAAATAGTGAACTTTATGATAAATCATGATATGTCTACAAAGTATGTCCAAATTGATAATGAAAACCCTACCGGCTCTGCGAGCGCTAACCTGGACAGAAATAAAATTCCGCATTGGGAAATTGAGCTTAACCAAGCTTATGACTTCATAGAATATTCTCAAAGACTAACCAGCCTTATCGAAGAGGAAACCGATTGCTTATATTTTGGAACATTGGCTCAAAGAGGGGAACAATCAAGAAAAACCCTGCAATCTTTATTCTGCAAAAGGATAAAATATTTTTGTGATTTGAACCTTCGTCAAAATTTTTATAATGTGGAAACCATTAAATCGTCTCTTAGCGCGGCAAATGTATTAAAACTTAACAATGATGAATTAAAAATTGTAAATAATCTGCTATTGAAAAATAAAGTTGATGAATTTCAATTGGCAAAAATTCTTTCAGAATATTTTGAAATAGATTTGGTATGCATTACTCAAGGTGAAAACGGTGCAATGCTTTATAAGGATGGGATAATGAATCATTACAAAAGTGAAGTTGAAAACGTAGTAGATACAGTGGGTGCCGGCGATGCTTATGCGGCAATGCTATGCCTTGGTTACTTGAATGAATGGAGCTTAGAAAAAACAAATAAACTTGCCTCTGAGTTTGCGGGGAAAATTATAATGGTGAACGGAGCGCTTCCGGAGAATGATTTTTTATATGATAATTTTATACAAACAAATATTTTATCATAACATTAAGTAAATCAGTCTTTACTAAGAAAAAGAGTTTGTGTAGGATAAGCAAATTCAATTTTTCTAGTATTAAACTCATCAAATATTTTCAAGTTAATTGCTTGTTGAGCATCCATAAATTTTGTGTAATCAGAACTATTCACATAATAAACTACTTCAAAATTCAAGCTTGAGTCTCCTAGTGTTGTAAAATGTCCTCTATCAAAAGTAACTTCTGGCTGGGCTTCAATTATTCTTTTAACAATTTCCGGAATTTCTTTCAATTCTTCCAGTGAAGTTTGATATGTTACCCCAAGGCTAAGCACTACTCTACGTTTTTCCATTCGTTTATAATTGTGAATGCGCGAATCGGTAAGGTCTGTATTAGAAAATATTAATTGCTCACCGCCGAGTCCGCGTAGACGTGTAGTCTTAATTCCGATCCGTTCAACTGTCCCGGTCTTATCGCCTACAGTTATTGAATCTCCAATTTCAAAGGGACGATCAAAGAATATTACAAGATAGCTAAACAAATCTTTCAGCACAGCTTGAGAGGCTAACGCTATTGCTATGCCACCGATTCCCAATCCGGTAACTACTGCGGATACTTTAAATCCCAGATTATCTAAGAGAAAAACTGATCCGATTACCCACACTAAAACAGAAATTAGTGATGAAATTCCTTTAAGCTGCTTAAACTTTTCCGCACCGCCTTCTTGTCGATTCAGATATGTAGAGAAAAAGTATTGAAGCGATGCGATAATTAATTTGATAATCAGAAAAGTTAAAATAATTGTAGAAATTACGTCAAACGCATGCGTAAAGTCCCGGTTTAATTCTAATGTTTTGAACGCAGAGTAAAATGCTATGTAATAAAGAAAAGGAACAACTAATTTTTGTATCCCTTTAACTAATGGCAGCTCTAAGGTAGTGTTGGTTCTTTCTGTCCACGATTTTATTCTGTTAAGAACAATTTTCTTTAAAATATATATTATTAAAATCCCGAAAAGAAAGACTATCAGAAATGTTAAATAATGAAAAATGGTATTCCCAAAATACGATCTATTTAAAAATTCTTGCATAGTAAAATTCTTTTATACTAAATATTAAATGGAATATTTTTCAATGATTTCATTCGGTATTCTCACAGGTCTGCCGGTTTTCAAAGAAACCATTGTATAAATGAGATGTCCTTCTGCGGCAATTTTCTCAGTTTCTTTTTTTATTATCCAAAAATTTACTTTTGATTGCGCTCCATTGACAGAGTCTACTTGCGTTCGCACTATTATTTTATCGTCAAGCTTAAGAGAACGCTTATATTCAATGTGTGTAACACTTACGACCCAATTAAAATTAAGTCTATGAAAATCTTCCATTGACATTTTATAGTCTTTTACCATTTGTTCATAACGTGCAGCTAACACAAAATCTAAATACTTTGTGTTGTGAACATGATTATTTAAGTCTATATCATCAGGTCGAATTTTTATTTCAGATTCAAAGGCAGAATACATTGTGCAAATCTAAATAAATTTTATTTATTATGACGCTTTTTAAGGTTTTTTACAATCTCCTCAAAATCAATGTCTTGCTCAGCAAGCATTACAAATAAATGGTAAATTAAATCCGATGTTTCGTTAATTATTTCATTCTTGTCGCGATTTTTAGCGGCAATTACTGTTTCGATAGCTTCTTCACCAACTTTCTGGATTATCCTGTTTGTTCCTGAATTGAATAAACTCGTTGTGTAAGAATTTTCAGGCTGTTCAATTTTTCTTTTCTTAATTAAATCAAATAATTCATTTAAGAAATGTAATTGCGACCCTTTCTCTATACCGAAACATGAATAATTTCCAGTGTGGCAAGTATTGCCGTCTGGCACAGCATAAATAAGAAGAGTATCGTTATCGCAGTCAGGTTTAATTTCAATAAGGTGAAGAAAATTCCCGGAGGATTCTCCTTTCGTCCAAAGTTCATTTCTTGTTCTGCTGAAAAATGTAACAAGTTTAGTTTCGATAGTTTTCTCAAGGGCAGTTTTATTCATAAAACCGAGCATCAAAACCTTATCGCTGCTTTTATCGACAACAATTGCGGGGACAAGCCCGTTTAATTTTTCAAAATTTAATTCCGGTAAATTTATTTTATCCACGATTTTTTCCGTTTAAATTCTTACTGTAATTCCGTTATTGCTTAAATAGTTTTTTAATTCAGCTATCGGCAGAATATTAAAATGAAAAAGACTTGCGGCAAGACACGCGTCAACATTCGCCAATTTGAATGCATCTAAAAAGTCCTCTTTCTTGCCGGCGCCACCGGAAGCAATTACGGGGATTGAAACACTAGACGTAACGAGTCTTAAAAAATCGTTATCGTAGCCGTCTTTCGTTCCGTCTTTATCCATAGAGGTTAATAAAATTTCTCCGGCACCAAGCTCTGCTGCTTTTTTGCACCAATCCAAACCAACAAGTTCGGTCTCTTCTCTTCCGCCTTTTATATAAACCTTATATTCTTTTCGGTTATTCTTTATATCGATAGCAGCAACAACAGCCTGGCTTCCAAACCGTTTGGCTGCTTCCGAAATCAACTTAGGATTTTTCACGATTGAAGAATTCAGCGATACTTTATCTGCACCTGCTTTCAGCAAAGCTTCAATATCGTTGATTTCAGAAATTCCTCCTCCAACGGTAAATGGGATTCTGATTGCTTTTGCTACTTCGCTTACAAGCGAAATTAATGTTTTTCTCTTTTCGGTAGAGGCTGTTATATCAAGAAAGACCAATTCATCCGCACCTTCTTTTGAATAGCGCGATGCAAGTTCAACCGGAGAACCAGCATCAACTAAATTTACAAAGTTTGTTCCCTTCACAACGCGACCATCTTTTATATCAAGACAAGGAATAATTCTTTTACAAAGCAATCTTCGCCAACTCCTTTAAATCTATTTTGTCTTCATAAATTGCTTTTCCTATAACTACTCCGTATATATTTGTTTGTTTCAGATTTATTACATCCTCAATATCTCTAATGCCACCAGAAGCAATAAGTTCTATTTCCGGGAACCGTATTAGAATATTTTTATACAATTCCATATTTAAGCCGACGAGCATCCCATCTTTGGAGATATCGGTGCATAGAACCTTTTTTACTCCAAGCGATAAACAATATTGTATGTGAGAATAAACCGATACCGAAGTTTTTTCAGTCCAGCCTGTTATTTTTACTTCATCATCTTCTACATCAATTGCATTAACAATTTTTTCGGGTGAGTTGTTTTTAACGATTAATTCAAACTCGTTTTTGTTTTTTACAGAAAGCGATCCGATTATTATATAATCAATTCCGGTAGAAATCAGTTCTGTGGCTGTTTTTACATCTCTTATTCCTCCGCCAAACTCTATTTTGAGTTTCGTTTCAGTTTTAATTTTTTTGGCTATTTCTAGTGCGGTAAACTTTCCTGTCTTTGCCCCTTTCAAATCAACAATATGCACCATGCCAAAGCCGTGAGATTCATATAGCTGAGCTTGCTGGAATGGCGTGTTCCGGTAATATGTGATGTTATTAAAATTGCCTTTTGTTAAGCGGACAATTTCGTTATCTAAAATATCTATGGCGGGAATTATTATCATAATTCAATAAAGTTTTTTAATATTCTTAATCCGGCGCTTCCTGATTTTTCAGGGTGAAATTGTACGCCATAAAAATTATCCTTTTCAAGCGAAGATGAAAAGTTAATTTCGTTGTTTGAAATTGAGGTTGTAAACGGGCACACCGGTAAGTAATAAGAATTTGCGAAGTAAAACCTTTCTCCGCTCTTTATACCCTTGAAGAGTTTGCTTTCTTTTACAATTTCAATGTCGTTCCACCCCATATGTGGAACTTTTGTTTTGCTTTCATCAAATTTTTCTGCCGTTACGGAGAATATTCCAAGACAGGTCACGTTTCCTTCTTTAGAAAAATCCGCCATCAACTGCATCCCAAGACAGATACCAAGCATGGGCTTTTTTACAATACGCAAAACAGTAAAAAGATTTAATAAATGAAGCTGCCTAATTGCATAGGAAGCTTCTCCTACACCTGGGAAAATGATTTTTTGTGCGCGGCATATTTCTGCTTCGTTACTTGTAATTATAAATTCCTGCTTAAGCTCTGTCAGCGCATTTGCAACCGAGGCAACGTTACCTGCACCGTAATCGATTAGTGCAATCATAAAACTCCTTTTGTTGATGGAAGCGTTCCTTTGTTTCTTTCGTCTAACCGGCAAGCTTCGTTTAATGATTTTGCAAAAGCCTTAAATATTGCCTCAATTTTATGATGATCATTTTTTCCTTTTGCTCTAATAAAGATATTTGCTTTTAAGCCGGCTGAAAGTCCTCGAAAAAATTCTTCCGTTAACTCGGTCGGAAATTCTCCTACTTTTTCTCTCTCAAACTTGCATTTAAAATTTAAATATGATCTTCCGCCTAAATCAATAGCACACCTCGCAATTGTGTCGTCCATGGGTAGAAAATATCCGTAACGTTTAATGCCCAGCTTCTCTCCAAGTGCTTCGCTTAATGCTTGTCCCAATGTTATTCCTACATCTTCCACTGTGTGGTGTTCGTCTACATGAAGATCGCCTTTGACTTCGACTTTCAGATTAACATTTGCGTGTTTTGCAATTTGTTCTAACATGTGATCAAAAAAGCCAATGCCTGTATTTATTTCTGCAATTCCTTTACCGTCAAGGGACAAATCTATTTTTATTTCAGTTTCTTTTGTTTTCCTGAATTTAGATGACGAACGGATTCTTGAGATAATGAGATCAACCGCTTTTTCGAAATTATTTATTTCCGTTTTGTCCCTTACCGTAATTGAATTTTTATTAGATGACTTCTCAACAGAAATAACAAATGAATTTTCATCCTTTTGTTGACTGTTACCAATTTTTATTCCCTCAATTTCCAAAATATGCTTTAATGTTTCGTCAGAAGATAAATCAAAATTCTTTACGGAAATATCAAGTCCTCTTTGCGAAAGTTTTTTAAGTCCGCTGATCAATCCCGTTGATGCAGGTAATTTTAACTCAAAAAATTTATTATCAATTATTACGTTGTACATTTTTAGTTGTTGTTTATAAAATATTTTTAATTACATCCCAAAGTAAATCGTTCTCTTCTTTACTTCCAACAGATATTCTTAGACAACCTTCCAATTTGGGTTGACTGCTTCTATCCCTTACGATAATACCCTTATCCATTAATTTTTTTTGAACTTCTTTTGGATTTTTACATTTTATTAGAAGAAAATTTGCATCGGAGTCGGAAACATTTTCTATTCCCTTCAGAGTTTCAAGTTGATGCTTTAGTCTATCGCGTTCTGTTATTATGGATTGTATATATTCATCCTTAGTTTTAGAATTTAAAAAAGCTTTACTTAATACATAACGAGTTAATGTGCTTATGTTATAAGGCGCTTTAACTTTAAATAATATTTTAATCAAATCGAAGTCCGCTATGCAGTAGCCAAGACGTATCCCCGCCAACCCCCATGCTTTGGAGAATGTCCTTAATATGACGAGGTTATTATATTTTTTCAATTCGTCAATGAGCGTTCCTTTTAATGAAAAATCAATATATGCTTCATCAACAACTATGATTGAATTATATTTTTCACAAAGCCTGGCTACGTCTTTTTTATTGAGCAGGTTTGCCGTTGGATTATTCGGCGAGCAGAGGAAAATAATTTTTGAGTTTGAATTATATACTTTTTCAATTTCATTAAAGTCTATTTGAAATTGATCAGTAAGAAGAACACTAATTGTTTCAACGTTATTAATATCACTTGCTACTTTGTACATACCATAAGTAGGTTCAGGAATAATTACATTATCTCTACCCGGCTCGCAAAAAATTCTAATAAGCAAATCGATAATTTCGTCAGAACCAACTCCAAAGAATAAACTTTCCCGTCTGATCGATAAATAGTCAGAAACAATCTTTCGTAAATCGTTTTGATGCGGATCCGGATAACGGTTAAGGTCTAATCCTTCAATTTCGGTAAAGGTTGAACCAAAACTGTTCTCATTTGCATCGAGCAAAATACCGTCACCTTCGTAAATATCCCTGGCCGATGTGTAGGGTTTAAGTTCTAAAATATTTTTTCTGACAAGTCTATTTATATCCATTACTTCATTCCGCTGTTCTAATTCTTACGGCATTTTTATGGGCAATTAATTCTTCAACTTCTGCTAATGTTTCAACCGTTCCTGAAATATTTTTAAGTCCCGCTTTGGAAAGTTTTTGAAAAGTCATTGACTTCATAAAACCTTCCACCGAAACCCCTCCGTAGGTTTTCGCATAACCGTAAGTTGGAAGAGAATGGTTTGTTCCAGATGCATAATCGCCGACACTTTCCGGTGAATACTGTCCTACAAATACCGAACCCGCATTGATTATTTTTGACTTATATGACTCTGCATTATTAATATTTAAGATTAAATGCTCGGGAGCGTAGGAATTGCTGAAGCATATCGCATCATCAATATTTTCAACTATCAGAGCAAAAGATTTTTCCAAGGCTTTCTTTGCTATCTCTTTTCTCGGTAAATCTTCAAGTTGAACGTTAATTGCTTTATTTATTTGATTAATAAGATTTTCGGATGTTGAAACCAAAACAACTTGTGAATCGGCGCCGTGTTCTGCCTGAGACAAGAGGTCGGCTGCAGCAAATTCAGGATTTGTATTTTCATCTGCAATTACTAAGACTTCGCTTGGACCTGCGGGCATATCAATGACGCTACCATCAAAGTCAACACTTACAATTAATTTAGCAGTGGTAACAAATTGATTTCCAGGACCAAATATTTTATCTACTTTAGAAATGTTTATATCACCGTAGGCCATCAATCCAATTGCTTGCGCGCCTCCGATTTTGTAAAACTCATCAATTCCGCATAGTTGCGCAGCAAAAAGAAGCGGGAAATTTAGTTTTCCTTCTTTAGCCGGAGAGCAAACAACAACCCTTTTACAGCCTGCTAATTGAGCAGGTATTCCAAGCATTAGCATGGTACTTGGAAGAACCGCGCTTCCGCCGGGTATATATAAACCTACATTTTCAATAGCCCTAAATTCTCTTGAACATTTAATTCCTTCCATTGTTTCGATTTCATAAGACTGAGGTATTTGCTTGGAATGGAATTTCCTTATGTTTTCTGCTGCCGTTATAATTGCCTTCTTAATTTTACTATCCAACTTCTTTTCGGCTTCTTCAAATTCTTGCCGGGTTACCCTAAATTCACTATCTATAAATCCGTCAAATTGTCTTGCATATTTCAACGCAGCGTTTAAACCATTTTTTTTGATATCTAAAAGAATCGGTTTAACGATTACCGAAAATTTTTCAACATCAATGGTAGGACGTTTCAGCAGATTATGCTTTTCTAAATTCGAAAGTTTTTGATAAAAATAAGTTTTCATAAAATCATATTCTCAATGGGAAGTAAAAGTATCCCAGAAGCACCGGCAGTCTTCAATTCTCCGAAGATTTGCCAAAAAGTATCTGACGGTATTACTGCATGTACAGCCAGCAAATGTTCATCGGCTAGGTGGAGAACAGTAGGGCTTTTTAACGAAGGAATTATCCTGATAATTTCATCAAGAGAATTCTTAGGGATATTCATCATCAAATATTTTGAGGATCGTGCTTTCAGAACCGAACGAATTCTACCAAGAAGATCATTTATGATTACACTTTTGTTATTACCATTGCTCGAAGAGATCAACACCGCTTCGGAATCAAAAACTTTAAATGATTTTTTAAGCTTGTTCATCATTAATGTATTGCCGGTAGAGACAATATCACAAATTAAATCCGCAATGCCGAGTGACGGAGCTATCTCAACAGAGCCACTAAGTTCAATAATTTTCGCATCGAGATTATTTTTATTTAGGAAATCTTTAAGAATCTTCGGATAAGTGGTTGCAATAATTTTGCCATTCACATCTCCTAGAGTTTTTAATTCTTTATTTTCGGGGTAGGCAAGTTGCAGGCTGCATTTTCCAAAACCGAGTTTTTCCAAAGTATCCGTTTTCGATTGCTTTTCGTATATAACATTTTCTCCAACTATGCCTATATCCGCTACTCCGTCCTGTACATATTCTGGAATATCATCATCGCGAAGGAATAAGATATCCATTGGAAAATTTCGCACAGTAATGACAAGTCGTTCGGAGTAATTTTCAATTTCCAATCCGCAATGGCGCAAGAGCTCAAGTGATTTTTCGGTTAATCTACCTTTTTTTTGCACAGCTAACTTTAAATTTCCATTCATTCTATTATCCTTTTAAAAGCAAAAACCCCGACAATCGCCGGGGTGTTAATTTTTTAATTAAAATATTTCAACGCAATCCGGCATCGATAAAATAATGAAGAAGATGATGATAGCGGTGTGTGTGACACGTAAAAGTGATATTTAGATTTTCTGTTTTCATAATAGTGATGCAAACTTAAATAAAAATTGAATTATATCAAATGTCGCGGGTAGCACTAAAAATTATTCTGAGAAGGTGCAAATCCTCATAAGAAACTTCGTTATTAAATTTTTCATGAATATTCGATAATATTGATGTGCCTTCAACTCTAAATGCTTCAAAAACTTTTGCATAATTCTCTTTAGATAAAGAAATTCTTTGAGTCAGACCTTCAATCCTGACCTTTTTCCCTTCATTGACATAGCGTTCTAGATAAGAAATAATTGTAGGTAACTTAACCTTATATTCTTGAGCTAATTCTTCAATTGAGGCGCCTTTATTGAACGATTCACCCACAAGATTGTAGCGCAGATCAGAATTATTTTTTAATCTTTGCCTGCTAATAGACGTAGTCTTTTTGCCGGGATAATAGATTTGAATATTTTTTTGAGAACAATACCGTTTTATGACCGATAAAAAAACATTCCCATAGCTCTCAAGCTTATTTATTCCTACACCGCTAATTCCTAACAAACTAGAATCATCTTGAGGATAATGCTTAGCCATTTGGGTTAAGGTCTTATCAGTAAATATTACATAGGGAGGAATACCATTTTCTTCCGCAATTTCCTTCCTTTTTTTACGCAGTAACTCAAATAACTCATTATCATAAGATTGGTCGCCACTTTTTACCGAGAATTTCAGCTTCTTGGTTATAGCTTTTGGCTCCTTAATAAATCCAAGTACTTTTTCCTTCTTCAACAAAACATCGTAAGATTTTTTAGTTAGCTTTAAGCTACCAAATTCTAATTCCCGCACAAGGATTTCTTTTCGAATAAATTGATTGATGAAAGTATGCCACTGTTTTTTATCATATTCATTTCCGATTGCATATACGGGTAATTTTTGATGTCCGTTGCTGAAAATTCTATCGGATTCTTCTCCTAGTAATACATCAATAATATAATTTGCTCCGAAGATCTCGCCCGTCCGTTTAACCGTCGATAAAAGTTTTTGTGCCGGAATAGTAATATCAACCATTTCCTTTTCCTCAGCGAGGCAATTATCGCACATTCCGCAGTATTCGATTTGGTAAGACTCACCGAAATAATTTATGAGCGTGTTTCTCCTGCAAATATCCGATTCTGCATATTTGACCATCGCATTTAGATGAGCCTTTGCAGAAAGCATTTCAAGTTCATCTTCTTTTTGATCGATGAAATAATTTATTTTCGAAATGTCGGCATAACTGAATAAAAGAAGGCAGTCCGCTCTTAATCCATCTCGTCCCGATCTGCCGATTTCCTGGTAATAAGATTCAATATTTTTAGGAAGATCGTAATGAATTACAAATCGGACATTAGATTTATTTATTCCCATTCCGAATGCAATAGTTGCTATAATGATTTCAACTTCATCTTTAATAAACAAATCTTGGTTTTTATTTCTTTCCTCATCAGAAAGACCTGCATGATAAGGTTTTGTTGAATAACCGAGGTATGACAAATCTTTATGAAGACTGTCAACCTGCTTGCGTGAGAAGCAATAAATAATACCAGATTGATTTTTATGTCCTTTCAAGAAATCCACAGTTTGTTCAAATGCATCGCGCTTAGGTAAAACCTGCAAAAATAAATTCTCGCGGTTAAAACTAGCGACAAATTTTTTCGGCTGTATCATATTTAAATTTTTCATTACATCGTCCTGGACTCTTGGCGTTGCGGTTGCTGTAAGTCCAATGCAGACAGAGGATGGAAAATTTTTCCTTAATATTCCAAGCTGGCGATAATCTTTTCTAAAATCATGACCCCATTCCGAAATACAGTGAGCTTCATCCACAGTAATGCAGTCTAAACGAAGGCTTTTTAGTAAACTTGTAATTTCTTCCTTAGCTAGAGATTCCGGCGCTAAATAAAGAAGCTTTGCTTTGCCGGTTTTTACGCTTTCATAATTTACTCTGTAAACATCCTGAGAAAGAGAACTGTTTAGCAAAGCGGCATTTACTCCAAGCTGACGCAATTGTTCTACTTGATCTCTCATCAATGAAATTAGGGGAGAAATTACTATAGTAAGTCCATCAAAAATTAATGCGGGGATTTGGTAGCAGAGAGATTTGCCTCCGCCAGTAGGCATTATAACAAGTGAATCACTTTTGTTCAGAATGTTTTGGATTATTTCTTGCTGAAGATGTCTGAAAGAATCATAGCCAAAAACATCTTTTAATATTTTTTTAGCTTTTTCCATTTAGGGTTTTCCGTATTTTTGTGTAAGTACTTATATCTTTCTAACAACTTTAGATTTTATGAATCAGCACTCTCCTTTGGCAAAGATATAGAGGAACGAGGAAAATTCATTATTCTAATTTAAGAAAATCAAATTAAATAATTTTTACTCTTTTTTATTATTCTTTCTAGTTCCAGGTAAAAGGAATTGTTTGATTTTGAATTTCATTAATACGTATTTTGCTACTCGTCTGTTAGATATTAACCACAAATAAAATTAGAATATGGAATTTGAAGAAGTAATAGCTTTATCCAAAAGTAAATTACAAGAAGGATTTGAAAGATTTGTTCCTTCCGCGTTGGGTATGTTGTTTGTTTTTTTTCTTCTGCGCGCATACGAAATATTATTTATATGGCGCCATATTTTTTTTCAAGATATCCAATTACGAATAATATTAGTTGGATTTTTATTCGATCTTATTTTCTTTCTTCAAATGTCTGCGTTGCTGTGCATAATTTTTATGGTTTTCTTTTTAATAAACAAAAAAACCGCTGTCATAATTTTTAGAGTACTTGGAATCATATTTGTCTTTATTTATCTGCTACTTATTCTTTACTTCTCCAAAGCCGCTTTGCCTTTGGGCTCTGATTTGTTTGGCTATTCATTAGCGGAAATAACTCATACCGTTGGCTCTGCCGGAGGTTTTAACTTAATTTATCCAATCGCTTTTATTGTTTTTATTGCTTTAATTTTTGCAGTCTTTAACAGATTTGACAAAATCAAACTACCTAAATCGGTTATTTATTTGTTTTACTTTTTTGTAGTTATTTCAGTACTGGGTGCAAAAAACCTTGCACCAAAATCCCGGGAATTTGCCAACACTTCTGATTATACTTTAGCCGTAGATAAGCTACAATTTTTTGTCGCTAAATCTTATAACTTCTTTTTTGTCGGTGATTTTGAAATTCCAATATCAAATTATTATTATGATACAGACAACAAGGACACCACCGGCTTCAAATATGTAGATAGCAATTACCCCTTTTTGCATATAGAAAATTCTCCGGATGTTTTAGGAAATTATTTTAATATCGGCACAAAAAAACCAAACATCGTTTTCCTTGTTACAGAAAGTCTAGGTAAAGGATACTCCGGAGAAGGCGCATATTTGGGAAGTTTTACTCCATTTTTAGATTCACTTGCACAACATAGCTTATATTGGGACAATTTTTTAAGCTGCGGCGGAAGAACATTTGCATTCCCATCTTCAATTTTTGGATCACTGCCTTTTGCACAAAAGGGGTTTCTTGAACTTGGAAATAATATGCCGCCTCATTTTTCTATTATTAAACTTCTGGTAAGCATCGGATATACAGCAAGATTTTTCTATGGCGGCGATTCCCATTTCGATTATATGGATACTTTCTTCAAAAAACAAAATGTCTCCCAAATAATTGATCTAAAGAATTTTGGTCCCGGTTATTCACAAATGCCTTCTTCGGGAAACGGATTTACTTGGGGCTATGGAGATAAAGAATTGTTCGAAAAATATTTCCAAGTTATTAACAAAGATACCAGCAAACATAGAATTGATATTTCAATGACTCTTTCTATGCACAGCCCTTTTTTAATCGCCAATCAAAATTACTATAAGGGGGAAGTGGATAAGATTATCAGCAAACTTAATTTAAGCTCTGATATTATTGCACAGGATAAAAGTTACCGGCAGATGCTTTCCACCGTGGTGTATACAGACGATGCTTATAGATACTTCTTTAATCAGTATAAAAAAAGAGCTGATTATAACAACACAATCTTTATAATAACCGGTGATCATAGAATGCCGGAAATTCCTATTTTGAATCAAATTGACAGATTTCACGTTCCGCTTATAATTTTCTCACCTATGCTTAAAAGAACTGCAATATTTTCTTCCGTCTCTTCGCAGTTCGATATTGCTCCGTCTATTCTTGCTTTTTTAAACAAAAATTACAAAATCCAGATACCAACAGAAACGACTTTTATGGGTTCCGGCTTAGATACAGTAAGACAATTCAGAGACGTTCATAGCTATCCTTTAATGAGGAATAAAAATGAACTCCTAGATTATTTGTATCACGATTATTTTCTATCGGATAAAATCTTATATAGAATAGACGAGAACCTAAATCTAATTCCGTCTAATAATCAAATTATGCTGGATAAGGTAGGAAATTTGTTTGATGACTTTATGCAAAGGAATGATTATATGCTGAAGACAAAAAGATTAATTCCACCTCAGTTTATTTTCTAATATGATTCAATTTATTTTTTATTTATTGTAGTATAATATTCATGAAGAATTGTGGAAACTAATGGTTTGTAATAGAGCCAAAAAAAACTTTCTCTTTCGGAAATTTCATTTGACGAATAGAACAATGAACTAAAATTGGAAATGCCTAAAAAATCCGTAAATAGCATATCCACCGAATTATCACAATAATCACCGCAGAAATAATAAAACTTATAATCCTTATCATAATGCTCAATCACGGCGGGAAATGGATTTGGAATATTCATTGAATTTAAAATTGAATCTCCCCTTGTGTTAGTTTTTATCTGATAAACCGATATAACATCATTGGAATGCGAAGTCAGCATAACGTCAAACCAATATGAATATTTAATCTTCTCAGGCACTTGAAATCTTTCTTGATTCCTTTCATTAGTTAAAATGTACGGCACTTCATCTTTTAAATCCCGATTCTTATCAAGCACCTCCACCCTTCCGTTGTCATTTACGAATGCAATACCTGATTTCTTAAAAGGCCACTTATTGTTATGCTGCAATTTATAATCTCTTACTAACCAAATCGGGATTCCCTTATTAATAGTCGTATCCAGATTCTGGAAATATCTTCCAACCCAGCCTGTCCATCTTACGCCAAATGAATCTTCAAATTTGTTTCGTATTTCTTTTGAAGTGGGGGTTGCAATGTCATTATACTCGGTCATTATTAATTTATGCTGAGACTTCATCATTAGAAGAAACTTCAAATCTTGATCAGACATACCGCCGTAAATTAATTTAGAAATATCCCCATTATAATTATTTCCGTACCAATCCTTTTTGTAAATACCATAGGTATCTGTAAAATAGGTCATGTCAGAATGGTCGGCAAGCTCTTTCAGTTTTTCATCAGAAAAACTTTCTAATCCTTTAATTTCATAATGCTTGTTTTTCCCCGGATAGAAACCATAATAATCATTTGACATCGAATAAAGAGAGCGGTCAGCTTTGCAATATCTATCGTGATATAAAACCCAATTAAACGACCGATGTTCTATTCCTTGATCGGTTAAAGAAGACTTATCGACAATAACAACCTTCAGTTCTTTCTTTCCTTCTATCCACCATCCGACTCTCATCCAAACGGGAAAAGTAAAAAAGACGACAAGAGAAACAGTTATGATATACTTTTTCATTTTGGTTCAAAATTAGAATAAATATTTCAAACTCAGACCCGCGGTGAACTCTGAAATAAAACTACCCGGCGATCGTTCTTCGCTTGAATAATCACCAGAAATATTAATTATTACAGTTTTTGAAATTTTAGTTTGATACTCTATACCTCCCTTATTCGATTTAAGCCAGTTATTCTGATTATCAATTGAACTTGCATCCGGACTAATTCCTGTTCCGCCGGAAACAGCCAAATAATCATCGGCGCCTGATAGATAATATCTAATTTCAAGAGAGTAAGAATGAGATGCGTATTGCACGCTTGGTGTAATATAAGTTCTGAACGAAAACCAATAATTACTATAATATTTTCCAAGGGCAGCTGTGTAGATCCAAACATCGGAGGAATATTTTAGCAGCCTGAATCCGGCATCAACTTCAAAGCTAAAAGGGAGACTATAATAGAGAGAAGCGCCGTATCTTGTTTTAGGAAAAATATCCGAATTAGAATAGCCAGCATTGAGGTAAGCGTATAAACCGTTTGCAAATCTTGGGTACATATCAATTTCGTATTGAGTACCCTGGGTATCAAAGCGATTTCCAAAATTGGCACGTAGTATTGTCGTTCCTATCGGTGTCTGTCTTGAGTACTGAATGTATCCAAGCTGCCAAGGAGAAAATATTTTATTAAATTTTTCATAAGAATAATTCACTGTAATAGCATTTATTCTGACGTCTTCTTTTAACCTTTCAGCAAAACTTATTGCTTCCGGATTAGAATTATTAATTTTAAGCAGAGTTTCTATTGTATTAAAAGCATCATCGTATTGTTTCAAATCCGCTAAGACTTTAGACTTTTTTAGTAAGAAATCCTCTGATTTAGGATATTTTTCTAATCCAAGATTGCAATATATTAGTGCCCTTTTCGGATTGTTCGACCAATATTCAAGATCAATCGCAGCATTTATTGCATCATAGTTTGAAGAATCTCTAGCAAAGATTCTGCCAAATACTGCTCTGGCAGAATCATACATATCGTCCCAAGTGTATAATCTTGCAAGGAAAACAGACACATCGGTATAATTTGGGCTTCGTTTTAATATTTCATAGCAAATTTCTCTTGCCTTTGTGCGATCTTTCTGCTGAAATGCAACTTCGTGAGCTTGCTTAAACAAATCATCTACTGTTAAAGAATTCTGAGCATATAACTTGATAAAAGAAAAAACAATCAGTATAAAAAATAAATATTTCATTTATATCTTTTTTTCTTTTAAATAAATTTAAATTGACATTATAAAATATTAGTATATTAAGAAAGTAAGTTTATACATTTTTTTAATTACGGAAATTTATATTTCGAAATTAAAACTATTTTTGCATAATAACATTCTTCATTTCTGTTATTACAATAATATAGTTTTTTTGAAATAAACTAAACAATCTTTTTTCTGATAAATCAAGACCTGAATGAATAATACGCCACCTCAAATTTTATTAGCTGAAGATAACGAAATTGCCAAACGGATTATTGTTCACAAACTTGAAAGTGAGAATTATTCCGTCGTCCATCTTGCTACGGGCGAAAATGTTGTCGAAACGGTTCTTGCTATTAAACCCTTATTAATCATTTTGGATTTACTTCTACCAGTTAGAAATGGTTTAACTATTCTTAGAGATTTAAAATCGAATCCTTTATGTTCCGGTATCCCAGTTATTATTTTTACGACCAACAATAATGAGGAAATGCTTAAAAAAGCACTGGAATTAGGAGCTGTTGATTACATCTTAAAACCGTTCTCTATTTCAGAGACGATGGCAAAGATAAAGAAATATTCAAACACTTAATTGTTTATATTGAAGAGTAATAACCAACTTGTACCCGGATAATATTTATCATTTAATAGTTTTTGCAATATTACTCCTGCTAAGTTTAAGTTATCTGCTTATTGTTTTTGTTGTTATATTAAGAATATTAAATAATTATACGACGAAACAGCAAACAAGATTTTTAAATGATTGGGAGTCACTAATTTTTTCTTTTTTAGAAAACGATGAATCACCGGCTGAATTGATTAGTAAGATTCCGAAAAGAAAATATAAGTATCTCTTAAATTATCTTAGAGAATTTTTATTAACATTGAATGGAAAAGATTTTGAAAGGCTTGCTTCTTTAATTAACCACACAAAGGTTTCGGACTATATAATAAAAAATTTGAAATCCCGCAATAAAAATAATATAATTTTTGCCTCGTTTTTTGCCGGAACTACCAAGATTGAAATAGCAAAACCACTTTTACAAAAGACTATTAGAATTCACAATCAACAAATATTTTTTAGCTCCTCTGTCGCGCTTGCTCAAATAAATGCTTACGACAGCCTAGATTTGATTTTGCATGAGTTTATTAAGTATAACAATTTCGGAAACGATTACTTACTTTTAATCCTTACTGAGTTTGATGATATTATTTGCGATAAGATTATGAAATTATTGACCGTGGAAACCTCACCTTCATTAGCCACAACATTCTTGCGCGTTTTAAGGTACTATAAATACCAAGATGCCGGCCAAACTGTTTTACGAATGCTTGTTTATTCACATATAAAAGATGTTAAAATTGAAAGTCTAAAATTTATTGAAGAGATTAAATTTGAGAAAGCTGCCTTTGCCGTAAGTAAACTGCTTGAACATAAACTTCCCGAAATTAGAAGTCAGGCAATAAAAACTATTTCACAGTTGGATAATAAGTCTTTTGAAGATAAAATATTTTCAAAATTATTTGAAAACGATTATGATGTTCAATACCAGGCAGCTTTGGCAATTCTCAATCACTATGAGGATGGAGAAAAAAAACTATCTGAATTAGCCTATAGTATCAACAAAGGAAATTCTGCGGCTATTTCAAGAATGCTCCTAAGCGAAAAGAGAGTAAGAGACGGAAAATGATTTATATATTTTATATAGTTCTCGCTTATAATTATTTTCTTTTAGCCTACTCAATTTCTATTGGAACTATCTATTTACTTTTAAATATTTTATCATTTAAAAGAATTCTGCAATACAAACAAAAGATGGTGTATATTGATCTTAAAAAAATTTTTAAATTCCAAAACTATAAATCAATTTCAGTAATTGTCCCCGCATTTAATGAAGAGAATACTATCGTTGACAGCATTATGTCTTTATTGCAATTGGAATATCCTGATTTTCAACTAGTAATTGTTAATGATGGTTCTACTGATAAAACGCTGGAAAAAATATTTAACAATTTTTCAATTCGCCAGGTGTCATTTATCCCTTTTTACAAGTTGCAATCAAAACAGATTAAAGCAGTGTATATGTCACACGAATATCCTTTCCTGGTTGTTGTGGATAAGATTAACGGCGGAAAGGCAGATGCTATAAATGCAGGTATAAACATCGCAAAAAACCCCTTGATTACTGTTATTGATGCCGATTCAATATTGGAAAGAGACTGTTTATTAAAAATCGTTCGCCCGTTTATGGAAAATGAAAATATTATCGCAGTCGGAGGCACTATCAGAGTTGCCAATGGATGCAAAATAAATCATGGCAATATGGTAAAAATAGGTCTTGCTAATTCCTGGCTGGCGCGCTTCCAAACGGTTGAGTATTTAAGAGCATTCTTATTTGGAAGAAATGGCTTTGATGTTTTGAACAGCGTAATGATTATTTCTGGAGCTTTTAGCTGCTTCTCAAGAGATGCGCTAATAAATATCGGCGGTTATAGAGAAGGCTCTATCGGAGAAGATATGGAAATAATTTTACGTATGCATAGCGTATTTAGAAAAGATAAACCGGAAACAAAAATTACATTTATCCCAGACCCCGTCTGTTGGACAGAAGTGCCTGAGCGATTAAAAATTCTTCGCAGCCAAAGAATCCGCTGGCAAAAAGGAACGATCGATAGCCTAAGACTTCACATGAAATTATTATTCAATCCAAAGTACGGCGCTTTAGGTTTAATTGGCTTTCCGTATTATGTCTTTTTTGAAATGATAGGACCTCTGATAGAAATAACCGGTTATTTTGTTTTTTTCTTCTCTTTTATTTTTAATGTTGTTTCTACTCCATTTGCTTTTGCATTTTTATCTGCTGTAATTCTGTATGGAATAGTGCTTTCAATTCTTTCAGTAATTTTAGAAGAAATATCATTTAAGAAATACCCACGACTAAAAGACCTTTTTGTTTTGTTTGGTGCTGCATTGTTTGAGAACTTTGGCTATCGTCAACTTGTAACGTGGTGGCGGTTTAAAGCTACCATTGATTATATCGCGGGCAACCGCGCCTGGGGCAAGATGGAGAAAAAGGGATTTAATCTCCATACAGATGGACAAAAAGAGAAATTATAATTTAACTTTTCAATTATTCCTACTATTCTATAACTCCTGGTTAAACAACCTCAATTTGATAAATAGTTCCATTCTAAGACAAAACTTTTTTTAAATACCTTGATTTCCAATCAGTTTTAACGCTCGCGCATTTGGTCTAATTATAGCATAGAAAATAAAAAACAATATCGTTGGAGATTAAAATTGAAATTCAAATATACATTCATACTAACCATAGCGGTTTTTATAATCGCGATAAGCACCCTTATTAACGCAAAGATAAAAAGTATCTCGCAAGTTATTGGGCAAAACATCGGCGTAGGTATTTATATACCCGCACCTGTAAACGATACATATTTTACCGGAACCTATTCAGCCGAAGTTGACGGTCATTCTACTAGTTTATATTGCATCGATCTTTATCATCACATGGCATATAACAGCAATTATCAAGACGTTGAGTCAACAAATGATACGCTATCATATATTCTAAATAATTATTATCCATTTAAGACATCTTACCCAAATATGCTAAGTGATGTTCATCGTGAAGCAGCAGCTGTACAATTAGCTCTTTGGCATTTGACGGATAGTTTGAATATTAACACACTCTCAGGACAAAATCATAGCAATATTTCAGATATTAAACAACGAGTTGCTGAGATATTAAATGATGCTTATACAAATGCTCACGGCTACAGTCTTAAAACTTTTGTAATAAATATTCCCGCTCAATCCTTTACAACCGGTTCGCCCGTTACTTTTACCGTACAGGCTTTCAACAATCAAGGATTGGCTATGCCTAATGTTCAAATTACTCTCACAACTACTCAGGGCACATTAAGCCAAACAACAATTAGTACTGGTGTTGATGGAGTTACACCACTGATTACTTTAACTCCGACGGCAAGCCAAACAACCGCTACGCTTACTGCTACCGGTATCGTCGGAATTCCTTCCGGGACAAAATATTATAACGTTGCGGATCCAAACGGAAAGCAAAAATTAATACTTGCAACCCCAACAACAGCAACCAGAACAATTTCGCAAATAGTTAACTGGTCAAGTTCATATAATTTGGTTGTTACTAAAACTGCTGATAAAAATAATGCCGTTAACGGCGATATCATAAATTATACTATTCTAGTAAAGAACACCGGGAACGGAGACGCACAGAATGTAAAAATTTCAGATCAATTATCATCTTTGCTCGACTTTGTTTCAGCCACTCCTTCAGGCGTTTATGATCCAACAACAGGAGTTTGGAATGCCGGTACCATTGCAGCAAACGATTCCACATCACTATTGATAAAAGTAAAAGTAGACTACAATAATGTTCCTTCTTTAACTTATGACCTTGGCGCTGCTAGTGGATTTAATTTATTCGTACTGGATACTTTAATCCAGCCTTCTTCAGATACTCAAGGAAAAGCGGCAATCGGTGGGTATGCAGATTTGCAAAAATATAGCGTTGGATATGAACTCCCACCTAATTCAGGCAATGTGCTTGTCGTAGGTAATCATTTGACTTTTATAAGTGGTGCCGTAATAAATGGAAGAGCTGTTTACCAAAATTTCATTACAACTACTACCCAATTTACTGCCGATAGCGGTATTGTTAAAGATTCTGTAATTGATTTCGGACAAGCAAGAACCCATCTGCAAAATTTATCCAATCAACTTTCCGCACTTGTAAGCACCGATACTGTAATGGATGAATACAACCACGTTGAGCTTGACGGACATAATGATACTTTAAATGTTTTTAACGTCGACGGTGCCTTAGTCTCAAACGCAAATAATTTTACGATTGATGCTCCAAACGGTTCAACCGTAATTGTTAATATTTTAGGCAAGAATGTTACTATGAAAGGCGGGTTTGACGTTACAGGAACAACAATAGACAAAGTGCTTTTAAATTTCCCGCAAGCCGATACAATACATATTTCATACATAAATGTTATGGCTTCCATTTTAGCGCCTAATTCTGTATTGGACTTTCCTTCGGGTGTGGTCAATGGACAAGTGATTGTTCGCTGCTTCTATGGAGCGGGACAAATGAATATAAATCTTTTTGACGGAAATGTAATAAATACGGTAAACATAGCAAATTTTGCTACTGTTATCTCAGCATCTCAAGCTAGCATGCCGGGGTTGGTAGGAAGCGTTTCTCCCTCTTATTGGCTTGTTGCTAGTCATCAAACTGGATTAACAAATGTTGAAAACAAGCAACTTGTCCCTAAACAATTCAACCTTGAACAGAATTATCCTAATCCTTTTAATCCATCTACAGTAATTTCCTTTACTGTTGCAAAGAGCGAGGCGGTCAATATTTCCATCTTTAATATTATTGGACAGAAGATTGCCACTTTGATTAATAAAGAATATACGCCAGGATCTTATTCTGTACAATTTAATGCCGGCAATTTACCAAGTGGAATTTATTTTTACCGGTTATCCACTAATGACTATGTCTCCATTAAGAAGATGATCTTGATGAAATAATGATTGAAAATTTAGATTGTAATTGACCCTCAAGAAATAGCATCCTTCCGGAAGGATGCTATTTCTTTATATTCTAAGCAGTATAAAGGAAAGTAATTCATTCGAGTATATCATTTTGCTAAATTTGCCACATAAATTATTCCCTAAATTGTAAAATATATTTTCGATATGAAATGGAAATATTTTCTTGCTTGGCTTCCAGGAATCATTATTGCGATTGGTAATGGTTCACTACGACAGTTCGTTTTCCGGTTATACCTCAGCGAGCTTGAAGCTCATCAATTATCGGCATTAAGTTTTATAATATTCTTTGGAATCTATGTGTGGTTAATTCTGCCCTGGCTTAAATTGTCCTCAACTGCGGAAGCGATTCGAGTCGGAGTTTTTTGGTTAACAATCACAATTGTTTTCGAATTCATATTCGGACATTTCGTAATGGGTCACCCGTGGGAAAAGCTTTTGCATGATTATAATTTTCTTGATGGACGTCTTTGGGTTATAGTTTTATTATGGACTACTATTTCTCCATATCTCCTTTTCAGGCTCAAAAGCTCAACTGTATCATCCCCTTCTAAACATGTAATATAAAAAATAGACTCTTATTTTGCCTTCACCAACTCCTTTTTAAACTCAAGCTTCCCCTTTAACCCGACAGAAACATAAATTTTATCTCCGCCGGAAAATTTTCCGGCTAATATTTCCTGCGAAAGCGGATTAATAAGATGCTTTTGAATCGATCTTTTTAGCGGGCGCGCTCCGAATGTTATATCATAACCCAATCTTGCAAGCCAATCTTTTGCTTCATCATTTACATCAAGAAGCATTTCTTGATCTCCGAGCATTTTCTCTACGCGCTTAATTTGTATGTCAACAATTTCTCTAAGTTCTTTCTGCGATAGTGGCTTGAATAAAACTACTTCATCAATTCTATTTAAAAATTCGGGGCGAATGGTTTTTCTTAGCAGTTCTACCAACTTTGAATGAAGCTCACCCATTGCATCATCAATTTGATCTTCCGATATATGTCCAAGCTTCTCCTGTATCAAATGCGAACCCAAGTTTGACGTCATTATAATTATTGTGTTCTTAAAGTTAACCGTGCGGCCTTGATTGTCTGTTAATCTTCCGTCATCTAAAACTTGAAGAAGAATATTATAAACATCGGGATGTGCTTTTTCAATTTCATCAAGGAGCACAACTGAATATGGCCTTCTTCTAACAGCCTCGGTTAATTGTCCCCCTTCCTCATATCCGATATATCCCGGCGGCGCTCCAATTAATCTTGATACGGAAAATTTTTCCATGTATTCGGACATATCAATTCTGATCATTGCATGTTCATCATCAAAAAGATATTCTGCAAGTGCTCGCGCTAGTTCTGTCTTTCCAACTCCAGTAGTACCAAGAAAAATAAATGAACCGATTGGACGGTTTGCATCCTGTAATCCTGTCCGCGATCTTCTAATAGCATTTGCCACTGCGTTTACTGCTTCATCCTGCCCGACAACTCTTGAATGAAGTTCCTCTTCCAACTTTAAAAGTTTTGTCCTTTCGCTCTCCAGCATTTTACTTACCGGAATTCCGGTCCACTTCGCAACAACTTCCGCAATATCTTCGGCATCAACTTCTTCTTTAAGCATTCTCTGATTTTTTTGAATTTCAGAGAGGCTACCGGTTTCCTTCTGAAGTTCCTTTTCCAGAGAAGAAATTTTCCCATAACGAAGCTCAGCAACTTTTCCTAGGTCGCCTTCCCTTTCAAATTTTTCAGCTTGAAGTTTTGCTCCTTCTACTTCACTTTTCATCGCTCTTATTTTTTGTATTTTTTCCTTTTCAAGTTCCCAATGAAGCTTAAGCTTATTTCTACCTTCTACAAGTTCACTCATCTCCTCTTTTAGTTCAACCAGTCTTTTTACAGAAGCTTCGTCTTTTTCTCTTTTCAAAGCTTCATTTTCTATCTCCAGCTGCTTAATTTTTCTTTCAATTACATCAAGCTCCTCAGGCATTGAATCAATTTCAATTCTTAATTTTGATGCGGCTTCATCAATCAGGTCAATTGCTTTATCAGGAAGAAATCTATCCGTGATATATCTGCTTGACAATTGAGTTGCGGCTATAATAGCACTATCAGTAATTCTGACCCCATGATGAACTTCATAACGATTTTTCAGTCCGCGTAAAATTGAAATTGTATCTTCTTCCGAAGGTTCCGTTATAAGCACCGGTTGAAATCTTCTTTCAAGAGCAGCATCTTTTTCGATATACTTTTTATATTCATTTAATGTAGTTGCCCCTATTGCATGAAGCTCTCCGCGTGCCAATGCCGGTTTTAATATATTCGCAGCGTCCATTGATCCTGAAACAGCTCCGGCACCGACAAGTGTATGAAGCTCATCTATAAAAAGTATTATTTCACCGTTCGATTCTTCAACCTCTTTAATTACTGCTTTGATTCTTTCTTCAAATTGCCCGCGGAATTGAGTGCCGGCAATAAGTGTTCCCATATCCAAAGCCATGATAGTTTTAGACTTTAAATTTTCCGGTACATCGCCCGAAATAATACGTTGTGCTATTCCTTCGGCAATTGCTGTTTTACCAACACCAGGTTCACCTATTAGAACAGGATTATTTTTTGTCCTTCTTGAAAGCACTTGAAGCACTCTTCTGATCTCTTCATCTCTTCCGATTACTGGGTCAAGCTTGCCCGCTTGAGCAAGCTCGTTCAAATTGTTTCCGTATTTTTTCAATGCTTGATACGTGTCTTCGGGATTTTGCGAGGTTACTCTTTGATTACCACGAACATCTTTTAATGCCGAAAGAGTTTCTTCGTGAGAAATTCCATTATCGCGTAAAAGCTGACCTGCCTTTCCTTCTGATGAAGAAAGTGCAAGCAGAATATGTTCGGTCGAAACAAACTCATCTTTTAATGCTCTTGCCTCTTCAGCGGCAATATCAAAAAGCTTAAACGCCGCGCTGGACATTTGCTGATTACCAGAGCCTGAACCGCTTACCTTGGGAAGATTTTCAAGAAGCTCATTAGTTTTGACTTTTAAACGCGAAATATTTCCTCCTGTTTTTTGAATAATTGTATCGGCAATATTTCCAGTTTCCTGAATTAGCGCAGCAAGTATATGCTCCGGTTCCACAATTTGATTATTATAATTTTGAGCAATCTCAAGAGACGATTGAACGACCTCTTGTGCTTTTACAGTTAACCTGCTAAGATTAAATGCCATAATTTTCTACCTTCCTAGGTGTCGAATTTAAATTCGATTACCAACTAATCACAGTTTTTTTACTTCTGTGTACCATTCGCTTGATTGTTCAAGCATTTGGTTCATTCTTTTTACAAGTTTGTAAGGGTCATTCAAACTTCCTTCAAGCAACAGTGCCGATTCATACAATTCTTCAGCTACGTTTGAAATATATTCATCGTTTGAATTTGACTTAAATATCTTTAAAAGATTTCTAATAAGTTTATGGTCTTTATTTATTTCAAAGACTTTTTTCTGAACCGATATATCTTTATTCGTCAAGCGTAAAATTTTCTGCATTGAAGCAGACATGCCCTCTTCTGCACTAACTACACATGCCGGAGAATCACTTAATCGTTTTGATTCTTTTACTTCCGTAACCCGGTCGCCGAGAATTGCTTTTATTTTTGCAAGAAGGCTGTCGAATTGCTTTTCATCATCATTGTCAAGACTTTGAAATTTGTTTTCTTTTTCTGAAACATCTTTTAACTGTTCCAATTTATTAAGCTCTGTAGAATCGACCGACTTAAAATCAAAATCCTTAAATTTTCTAATTGATGTAACAACAAATTCATCTATCGGATCATAGAGGTAAATAACCTCAATTCCCTTCCGTTTAAAAATTTCAAGATGAGGATCGACGGCTATTGCATCCCGGCTATTTCCGAAAGCATAATAAATTTCTTTTTGCCCATCAATTAGCCTTGAGACATAATCTTCGAGTCCGGTTAGTTGATCAGCATTGCTACTGGTTGAAGAATTAAATCTCAATAATTGTGAGTACTTCTCCATGTTTGTAAAATCGCTGTAGCCAAGCTTAAAGACTCTTCCGTGTTCCTTCCAGAACTCAGCATATTTTTCAGGTTCGTCTTTTGCTTTTTTCAGGAGGTACGAGAGCACCTGATTTGTAATGCTGTTTGCAATTTTCGTGAAGATCACATTTTCCTGTAAAGTCTCTCTTGAGATATTCAGAGGTAAATCTTCCGAATCCACAACACCTTTTACGAAGCTTAAATATTCCGGCAGCAAATCCTTATTTTTGTGTTGAATCAATACTCTACGGACATATAGATCTAAACCGTAATCTTCGCGGTTGAACCCGAATAAATCAAAATTCTTTTTAGGAACAAAAAGTAGGGCACTAAATTGTATTGGGGCATCGACGGTGACATGGATAGTATCCATCGGCTCTTCGCTATCGTAGCTTAAGAATTTGTAAAACTCGGTGTACTCTTCTTTAGTAATTTTATTTTTCGGTTCCCGCCAAAGCGCAGATATTGTATTAATCTTTTCATTTTCCAGATAGATAGGAAATGAGATGAAATTCGAATGTCTTTTGATAGTTGATTCAAGTCGATACTTTTCGGCAAAATCCTTTGCATCCTCTTTTAAATGAATTTCTATTATCGTACCGCGTTTTAGATCATTATTAATTTCTTCAATCTCATAATTTCCAAGTCCATCGGATTTCCATTCAACTTCCGGAGAATCCTTTTGAAATGACTTTGTTTTAATGACCACTTCTTCGGCAACCATAAACACGGAATAAAATCCCACGCCGAATTTTCCAATAATATTATTCACATCTGATTTGTTATCTTTTAACTGTTTCAAAAATTCAGCCGACCCGGATTTTGCAATTGTACCTATGTTATTTATTAATTCTTCTTTCGTCATACCTATTCCGGTATCGGAAATAGTTAATAATTTCTTCTTCTCGTCAAAATTTATTTTTATTTCGAGTGGTAATTCTTTATCGAGAATGTCGGTTCCTTTAGTTGATTCAAACCTCAATTTATCAAGCGCATCTGAAGCATTAGATATTAATTCTCTTAAGAATATTTCTCTGCTCGTATAAAGAGAATGAACGAGAATATCCAGAAGTTGCTTTATCTCAGCCTTAAATTCATGTTTTTCAGAGGTCATTTGTTTTGGTGCCATTTATTTTCTCCATGTTAATTTTAAATAATTTTATTTTCTAAGTTCAGATAGTTCATTAAAAAGTTTAATCTCTTTCGAAGAAAGATTCTTCGGAATGCTTACCGAAATAGTGACGAACAAATCTCCCTTTCCCTTTGAGCCCTCGGATTTCTGCATCCCCAATCCTTTAAGCCGAAGTGTTTTTCCGTTGTCCGTCTCTTTAGGAATGTCAATATTAATTATCTTACCTTCCAATGTCTTGATTTGCTTCTTCCCCCCTAGAACAGCAGTGTACAAATCTACCGGCATCGAGTAATATAGATCATCACTTCTTCTTTCATAAATAGGATGCTTTTCTATTTGAATAGTTAAATAGAGATCTCCTCTTTCCCCGCCGCCAATGCCTTCGGCTCCTTGATTTTTTAATCGAAGTTTTTTCCCTTCTTGTATGCCTGGTGTAATCTTAACACGAAGCTTCTTTCCATCAACAGAAATTTCGCGCTCCACACCTGCATTAGCATCTTCCAACGAAATGTTTAAAATTGCTTCGTAATCTTTTCCCTTCCTGCCGCGTCGAAAAGCATTACCTTTTCTTTGCTCATTAATATTTCCGCCGAAAAAACTTTCAAAGAAGTCAGAGAATCCCGCTCCGCCAAATAAGTTTTCAAACTCCGGGGGAACATTGTAATGTCTTTGATTTGAATAACTATTATATCCTCTTTCATTACCCGTGTTTTGATACTGCTTCCAGTTTGAGCCTAGTGTATCATATTTCTTTCTTTTCTCGGGGTCGCTTAATACTTCATTGGCTTCCGTTATTTCTTTAAATTTTTCTTCGGATGACTTATCACCTGGATTTTTATCCGGATGATATCTCTTTGCAAGCTTACGATATGCCTTTTTTATCTCATCGGCATTTGCATTCTTTTCAACGCCAAGAGTTTTGTAATAATCTTTATACTCCATATATTCTCACACCTTTCTCAAGGAAGACCAATCAAAATAAAACTTATTTAATGACTGAAATTAATAAATGAAAAGGGTAACTGAAAGCAGCCACCCTTTCCAATTCAATCATTTCTTCAGCGTTTACTTTACCTTTACTTCTATTTCTTTCGGCTTAGCCTCTTCTGCTTTCGGAACAATAATACTCAACTGACCGTCCTTAAATTCTGCTTCGATTTGGTCTTCTCTAATTTGTTGCGGTAATGTAAAGGAGCGATAATATTTTCCAAAGATTCTTTCCATACGATGATACTTCGAATCTTTAGATTCCTTTTCCTGCTTTCTTTCTCCGCTGATATTTAGCTGTCCCTCAACATACGATATTTTAACATCACTTTTGCTAACCCCCGGCAAATCCAATCTAATTGTGTATCTGTCCTTATCTTCTGAAATATCAGTCAATGGCATCCAAACTGCATTTTCATATTCGGCATCGCCTTCTTCAGATGTTGAACCAAATCGACTGCCGAATGATCTAAATAATTTGTTGAACTCCCTTTCAACATTTAATAACTCCCTTTCGGGGCTCCATTTTACGAGTGCCATAATTAAACCCTCCTTAATTTTTATTTTAATTTGTGTTTTTTTATTAACTCATCTTCATTACAGCAACTAATATACCAAACAATGTTTGTGCCCATAATTCATTATATAATATATACTTATGCCGATTTGTCAGAAAGAAAACCTTATATGACATATTGTCTGCCTCTTTGACAGTTGTGTCTATTCATCAATTTTAATGTCAATTTGTCTGACAATTTTTCCTTTGTTTGGATATTGAATGCTTTATGAGTTAACGTGAATCAAACCAGCAAATTATTGGATTGTTAATCGAATTCACTTTCAGTATTTTTAAAATTTAAACATTAAAATATTTTGATGAGTACTTCATTAAACGAAGACACAATAGCTGCTGTAGCAACTCCTTTCGGCAACGGTGCAATTTCTATTATCCGAATAAGCGGTCCAGAATCATTTTTGTTAGTTGACAAAATATTTGATGGCAAGAAGAAAATTGCTGATGCCGCCACCCATACAATTCATTACGGCAAAATTGTCGATGAACATAAAAATTTCGTTGATGATGTCTTGGTCTCCGTTTTTCGCATGCCGAATTCTTATACAGGAGAAGATAGCGTTGAAATAAGCACTCATGGAAATCCTCTTATTTCGAAAAAAATTATTGAACTCCTAAGCCAACAAAATGTCAGGCTTGCAGAACCGGGTGAATTTACAAAGCGCGCCTTCTTAAATAACAGAATAGATTTAAGCCAGGCTGAAGCAGTCGCTGACATTATAAACGCTAGAACTGAGGCTTCATTAAAGGGAGCAAGAAATCAACTTGATGGTATTCTATCACAAAAAGTTAATGAACTTAGAAATTTGCTTATTAATGCCTCCTCTTTTATTGAATTGGAATTGGACTTTGCAGAAGAAGATATTGAATTTTTGAATAAAAATGATCTTCTTAAAAGAATTGATAAAATAGCATTTGAGATTGACAGGTTGATATCTACCTATTCTTTTGGGAAAGTGATCCATGACGGCGTGAATGTTTCCCTGGTTGGAGCTCCTAACGTAGGAAAGTCCTCAATATTAAACTATATCGTTAAGGAATCCAGAGCAATCGTAAGTGATATCCCTGGAACAACCAGAGATGTAATCCGGGAAGATGTTTCAATAGGCGGAATCTTGTTCAGGCTTCATGATACGGCTGGAATTCGACCCTCAATTGACGAAATTGAGAAAGAGGGAATTTTTAGAAGCCAGGAGGCAATTAAAAATTCAGATATAATTCTTTTAATCGGAGATATTGAACAGGGTATTTCTCCAAAGCTTTTAGATAATGTTAATTCTATAGCTGATATAGGAAAAACAATTAAATTAATCAATAAAATTGATCTTACACCTAATAAAATTTTTGATAAAGAATATATGTGTGTTTCTGCCTTAACCGGACAAGGAATGGAAAGTTTATTTAATAAATTAATAGAATTTTCAGTCGGCTCTTCTGTGTATAGTGAAAAATCGGCAGTTGTATCTAGTTTACGTCATTTTTTATGCTTAAAAAATGCTAAAGAATCTTTACAAAAAGCCGTGGATTCCATTAATCTCGGACTTAGTGGAGAATTTATAGCTGTCGACCTAAGAAATGCTGAAAGCAATCTTGGCGAAATTATTGGGGAGGTTACTTCAGAAGATATTCTAAATAATATTTTTATGAAATTCTGTATAGGAAAATAGTTTCACGTGAAACGGGAAGAATTAAAGATTTCAAAGACAAGCTTTTCATTCTTCCGTCATTTCGAGTTATTGAAAAAGGCATTGCCTTTATTTATTAAAAGAATGACCACTTGTGTCATTTCGAATCCGGCTTTAGCCGGTGAGAAATCTCATGAATAGTTAAGATATACGAATTGACCATGGGATATCTCAGTCGCAAAGCTCCTTCGATACGACATACAAATAGTTGTCATTAGTACCGGAGGGAGAAATCCTTCTTTCTAATACATTCTTTAATAATGTAAATTTTTGTTTCACGTGAAACAAAATAAGATGTTGTACTTATTTAATATTTATTGGACTGATTTGATGAGAAAATTTGATGTTATTGTAGTTGGTGGCGGACATGCAGGAATTGAAGCGGCATGTGTAAGCGCAAATATTGGTTGTTCTGTTGCCCTGCTAACAATGGATAAATTTGCTATAGGCAGAATGTCCTGTAATCCGGCAATTGGGGGAACTGCTAAGGGGCATTTAGTACGCGAAATAGATGCACTTGGCGGAATGATGGGAAAAATTGCCGACCGCACAGGAATCCAATTTAGAATGCTTAATAAATCTAAAGGACCTGCTGTTTGGTCACCCCGATGTCAATCTGATAGAAAGCTTTATTCTGAAGAAGCCTACCGGGTTGTAGCTGCTATACCAAATTTAGAAATTATTGAGGCTAACGTCGTCGATATTTTAACTGAAAATAAAAAGATCTCGGGTGTTAGAACTTCAGAAGACGACATTATTAATTGCAAAGCACTCATCCTTTCTTCAGGTACTTTCTTAAATGGATTAATGCACACTGGCTTAACTTCTACTCCCGGAGGAAGATTTGGCGAAAAAGCTGCTTTGGGAATTACTCAATCCCTAATAAATTTGGGTTTTGAAACAAGTAGACTGAAAACTGGAACCCCTCCCCGCCTAAAAAAGGATTCTATCAATTGGAATGTTTTAGAAGAACAGCCGGGTGACGAAAATCCTCAGCCTTTTTCTTTTCAAACAGACAAAAGTAATTTTCCATATCTACCCCAGGTAAGTTGTTATATTACTTATACTGACGAAATCGTTCATAAAATCCTTGAGACAGGATTTTCTAGGTCTCCTATGTTCACCGGAGTAATTAAAGGAGTCGGTCCGCGTTACTGCCCTTCAATCGAAGATAAGATTGTTCGCTTCGCTGATAAAAAACAGCATCAGCTTTTCTTGGAACCGGAAGGATTGGATAGCGATCAAATCTATTTGAATGGATTCTCTACTTCTCTCCCTGCAGAAATTCAAATAGAGGCAATGACAAAAATTAAAGGATTAGAAAATGTCGAAATGGTTCGACCGGGTTATGCTGTCGAATATGATTTCTTTCCGCCGCATCAGGTTGATTTGACTTTAGAAACAAAATTAATTGAAGGACTATATTTTGCCGGACAAATAAACGGGACCTCCGGTTATGAAGAAGCTGCCGCACAAGGAATTGTTGCCGGTATAAATGCAGCAGCTAAAATTAAAGGACTCCCTGAGTTTGTTTTGAAAAGAAGCGAGGCTTATATAGGGGTTTTGATCGACGATCTTGTAACTAAATCTACCGAAGAACCTTACAGGATGTTCACCTCCCGGGCGGAACACAGGCTGCTCTTAAGACAGGATAACGCTGATCTACGTTTGATGAATTATGCCAATAAATTCGGACTAATTTCTAAAGATGTATATGAAGAAGTCTCACAGCGAAGAAAAATAATTACTCAAGGTGTGGAATTATTTGATAACATTAAAATTCACGCGCGTGATATAAATCCATTTCTTGTTTCTAAAGGATCCTCCGAAATAGATTCAACTGAAACTATTTCAAAACTGTGTAAACGCCCGGAACTTTCCCTTAAAGAAATTCTCGACTTAAATGGAACGAGCAATATCCCGCTTGTAAAAGAACTATATAAAGATGAATATGCACTTGAACAAGTTGAAATAGAGTTAAAATATGACGGCTATATCAAAAGACAACAGGAGATGGTTAATAAATTAGAAAAATACGAAGCCACAAAAATTCCTTTGACATTAAACTATTCATCATTAAAAGCCATATCTAACGAAGGCAGAGAAAAATTAAATAAAGTAAAGCCCCGCTCTATCGGACAGGCCTCTCGTATATCAGGCGTGTCTCCTTCTGATATTTCAATATTATTAGTATATTTGAAAAACTAATTTTGAAGGGCTTTACATGGTAGACGTTCAAGATCAATACTTAAAGCAACTACAATCTTTATGCTGGGAAAACGCCTTTAAACCAGATATTATGAAGGCTGAACGACTTGCTTATTTTGCCGACCTTTTAACCGAAAAAAACGAAAGCTTAAATTTAGTCTCCCGAAAAGACATCAACTCTATTGTTGAAAATCATATCTTTATTTCATCATACATTACAAAATTTATCCCGGAAAAATGCACTAATTTTTTAGATATAGGAACCGGGGGTGGCTTACCGGGAATTCCTGTAGCAATTATGCGTCCGGAGATGAAAGGCGTCCTTGCCGATTCTACTGGGAAGAAAATTGATGCGGTTAAGGAATTTATCAATAAATTAAAATTAAATAATGTTGTTGCTGAAAATGACCGCGTCGAAAGTCCGGAATTTATTGATCACTATTCCGACTCGTTTGATCTTATAATTACAAGGGCAACCGTCCCTTTAATTATATTGCTTCGATATGCCCTTCCCCTTATAAAGGAAAAATCTTTTCTTATTGCTCTTAAGGGTGGCGATTTAGATGATGAATTTAAAAATGCCGAATTGAAATACAAACCATATATAAAAAAATCTACCATCTTTGAACTTTATTATAAACCGACAAACGTCCGTAACCAAAAAGGTAAGAAACTAGTACTTCTAGAGCTTGTTAAATAACGGCTGTTATTTAATTCTGACTAAAGTTATATTTGTTTTGTGTTGCCTGCATTACTGATATGCATATGCTGCTAGATTATCTAATAATCTATTGGGTCATTGACTTTTCAGTACCCTTGTTGCCTCTGTTACCTAATTTTTATACTATGGTATAGTAATTCCCTTCATTTTTCTCTCCCACTTGTCCCAAAATATGAATGCACTGTGAATGCACAGTGCTTCCTCTATAACTTATATTATCTAGGTCCTCAAACCTTGTATTCTTACTTTATTCCGATGTTTTACCCCCAATCTCACATAACACAATGTTATCTAAATCTCTCTTTAATTAAGCAATATTTGGTATATTTGAAATACTATTTTCCCAAAACATTTTACAAATAAAATATTGATGAACTCCAATCAGGATTTAAAAACATTATTCGATGAGATAAGTGAATTATCTAGCGAAAAGCGCAATCCCAAATCAATGAATATCGATACTGCATCAACTTCTGAAATTCTACGAATTATTAATGAAGAAGATAAAATTGTTCCTTTGGCTGTAGAAAAAGAAATTCCCTATATCACGCAAGCAGTTGAAATTATTGTTGATGCGTTGCAAAAAGGTGGAAGACTTTTATATTTTGGCGCTGGAACTAGTGGTAGGATTGGTGTTATAGATGCGGCTGAGTGCCCTCCAACTTTTGGAACTTCTCCCGAAATGATAGAAGGGTTTATCGCTGGGGGTAAAGACGCTATGTTCGTAGCTCAGGAAGGTGTTGAAGATCATGAATCTAACGGGGTCGAAGACGTAATTAAGGCAAAGGTGAGCCCTAAGGATGTCGTTTGCGGCATAGCTGCAAGTCGCCGCACACCATATGTAATTGGAGCTGTAAAAAAAGCAAAAGAATTGGGTGCTAAAACTCTATTTGTTACGTCAAATCCACGAGAAAATTTTAATATAAAAGAAGTAGACGTCGCCATTTGCCCCTATGTTGGTCCAGAAGTTATAATGGGCTCTACTAGAATGAAAAGCGGAACGGCTCAGAAATTAGTACTTAATATGCTCACGACCGCTTCTATGATTAGGCTTGGAAAAGTATATGAAAACATGATGATTGATCTTCAAATGACTAACAAGAAATTAGTAGAAAGATCAAAAAAAATTGTTATGATTATTACTGGTGTATCTTATGAAGATGCTTCCAAATTTCTTACACTAGCCGGAGGGCATGTTAAAACTGCGCTAGTAATGATAAAAGCAAATGTTACTGCTGATGAAGCCAAAAGAATGTTAAAAGACTCCGGCGGCTTTGTGCGCAAAGCGATTCAAGAATAAATTTAATTCCCCTATCTATAAACAAATTAGAAAATTAATATTGAAAAAGATTAATACACTACTTTTTGCATTGCTGTTTTTAATTCAGCCTTTCGCCCATGCTCAAATTATTACAAACGCAAAGAATGATGTCTTACAAGTATTGAATATGGGCGGTGACCTTGCCACAAGCTTTACTACCTTCAATGAAACTAAGGCCTGGGATTTAGCAGAAACTGTCGCCGCAATCGGAATCGGCTATTCTGTTGATTATAATCTTCACTCGTTTTCTCAAAGAAATGTAACCCCTCTTGATAGTAAAATATTTTCTATTGATAATATATATGGAAGCGGCTATACGCTATATGGAATTGCCGGTATTTATGGCTATGGACTTTTTTTTAACAATCCCGACGTTAGAAAAATAGGAGTACAAACAATTGAAGCTGTTGGTTACGCGGGCGTAATCACCTCAGTTCTAAAATCTCTCATTGGGAGAAGTAGACCATATACCTACAAAGACAAAGCAGACTTCCATCCATTTAATACACATGCCGCCGAAACGTCGTTCCCTTCCGGCCATTCTACCGTTGCTTTTGCAATGTCTACGGTTCTAGCAAACAATACGAATAATATATTTCTAAAAATACTTTGCTACACTGCCGCAGGCTGGGTCGCATGTTCAAGAATTTACCACAATGCTCATTGGACTTCTGATGTTATTGCCGGCGGAGCAATAGGATATTTTGTAGGTAACTTTGTTACAAATAATTATGAAAATAACTCAAAGAATAATTCCGGTTTATCTTTTTATTATTCCGTGAATTCTCTCGGAATAACTTACTCTTTTTAGTCTGGCACTGATTTCAAATGACAAATGATTTTTCCGGCGACAAAATAAAATCTCAGTTCAGAAATATTGGAACAATAAAAAATTTATCCGCGCTTATCGCAAATAAAACAAATCCAATAATTTTGATCTCGCCACTTTTTGGCTCATCTAAAAGTCTTCTCGTAGATCTTTTATCCGTATTGGAACATCAAATAATTGTGCTGATGGCCAATGTTCAAACAGCTGCAGAATTTACAGTCGAACTTTCGGAGTTGGGTTTGTCAGATCACACCATCTCAATAATCGATTTTAAGACAGAAGCAGTCCAAGAAAAATTGACAGACATTTTAAGCAGAGAGAGATTCGTTTTAGTATCTACTTACCAACTTTTAAACTGTGAATTTCCGGCTAAAAAGACTATAGAGGGGAACACTACAAAAATTCAAGTAGGCGGGGACTTGACTTATAACGATTTAGTAGAATATCTGAATTTACTCAATTATCAGAAAGATAAGTTTGTTGAAGCTCCGGGTGATTATTCACAGCGCGGATCAATAATCGATTATTGGTCTTTCAGTGAAAAGAATCCTGTTCGATTGGAATTTGACGGAGATTTTTTAGAATCAATTAGATATTTCGATCCGGAAAGCCAGCGCTCTATCGAGGAAATTTCCATCGCTACTTTAGCCGGTTCCTTAAATTCAAACAATGAGATTGCAAACAAAAACAATCTTGTAGATATTTTTGATTACTTGACTAATCCCTTAATATTAGCGTCTTCATTCGAACTAAAAAATCTTCTGAAAGAAAAAGTAATATTGTTTGATGAAGAAAAATCAGTAGAGAATCCTTCCGAATCAATTGATTTCAATGAAGATGAATTTCCTGAACCCGTAGAAAAGGTTAACAATATTATTTTACCACAACCTCCGGCAGAAGGTTCAGATTATGTATTTAACCCCAATGCTAGGTGGCTGGTTGAGAATGAACTAATTACTTCTACTAATAGAATAGATCTTGGTTTTACCGAGGTTCCCTCAATCAATTCCAATTATGAATTCCTTTTTACTGTCTTAACCGAAAATGCAAATAGGAATTATACAATTATTATAACTTCAGAAAACGATCTGCAGTCAGCACGATTAAAAGATTTACTAAGCGAATTTAAACCCGAATTAGAAACTCTCATTGGTTTGGGTAAGGTGAAAATCCTAACGCTTCCGATTAAATCTGGGTTTGTACATCATAAGGAAAAGATTTTACTTCTATCGGATTATCAGATTTTCAATAAACCCTACCGTACTAAAATATCAACCGGAAAGAAGTATAAAAAATCTAAATCAAAAAAATTCGCTTCTATTAACCGCGGTGATTTCGTTGTTCACGAAAACTACGGAATAGGAAAGTATGTTGGCTTAGAAACGATTACGATAGGCGATGTAAAACAAGAGTCCATGAAAATTCTATACAACGCCGGCGGCATTGTTTACGTTAACTTAAATTATCTAACTTTAGTAAAAAAGTATTCTTCAAACGAGTCCGCGGATGGCGTCTTAGCCCCCACGCTATCAACCCTAGGGACTTCTGAATGGGTAAACACAAAAGCCCGCGCAAAGAAAAAAATAAAAGAAGCTGCGAGAGAATTAATCGAACTTTATGCAAAACGCAAAGCAACAAAAGGTTATCAGTTTAGTCCGGATACTGTCTGGCAAAAAGAATTAGAAGCTTCGTTTTTTTATGAAGATACTCCGGACCAGGAAAAGGTATGTGAAGAGGTTAAAAATGATATGGAAGCCGAGAACCCTATGGACCGGCTTGTCTGTGGAGATGTTGGCTTTGGTAAAACAGAAATTGCAGTGCGTGCTGCATTCAAAGCAGTGCAGGACGGCAAACAAGCCGCCGTGCTTGTACCTACCACAATTTTAGCCGAGCAGCATTTCAATACATTCTCCGACAGACTTTCGCAATTTCCTATTAAAGTTGCGGCGCTTTCAAGATTTCAGACTAAGAAGCAACAGGCAGAAATAATAAAAGATCTTTCCGAAGGAAAGGTTGATGTTGTAATCGGAACTCATCGACTCATTTCTAAAGATGTAAAATTTAGGGACCTTGGTCTACTCATTATAGATGAAGAGCATCGTTTTGGTGTTATGACAAAAGAAAAACTCCGTTCGTTAAAGTTAAATGTGGATACTCTAACGCTAACAGCAACGCCAATACCGCGCACACTAAATCTTTCGCTTCTCGGCGCAAGGGATTTATCTATCATTGCTACACCCCCGCCAAACCGTCAATCTATTTCTACTAAAGTTTCGACGCTGGATATTATCAAAATTAAGGAATGGATTTTAAACGAGCTGCAACGCAACGGACAAGTCTATATTATTCATGATAGAATTCAATCGATTGATAAATTTTCCGCCTACATTCAAAAATATATCCCCGAATTAAAAATTGCCGTAGCACATGGACAAATGAAACCCGCTCAACTTGAAAATGTTATTCACGGTTTTCTAAATAAAAAATTTGACGTCCTTTTATCTACAAAAATTATAGAATCCGGAATCGACATTCCGAATGTAAACACAATAATTGTAAACCGCGCAGATAGATTTGGCCTTGCAGAACTTCATCAACTTAGAGGAAGAGTCGGCCGTTCTAACCGGCAAGCGTTTGCTTATTTTATAGTCCCTTCATTAGGAGGAATATCAAAAAAAGCATTAAGGCGGTTGCAAGCAATCGAAGAGTTTACAGAAGTCGGCGCTGGATTTAATATTTCTATGCGTGATTTGGAAATAAGAGGAGCTGGAAATTTACTAGGGACACAACAATCGGGATTTATTAATGATGTCGGTTTTGATCTTTATATAAAGATGATAAACGAAGCAGTGGAAGAGCTGAAATACCAAGAATTCAAGGATGTGTTTTCCACAATGGATGGATCCCAAAAGTCCTTACCAAAACAGGTTGAAAGAACAGACCCGGTAATTGATGCATTTTTCGAAATTGGAATTCCCTCCAGTTATATGCCGGATCAAATGGATAGATTAAATTTTTATACAACCCTATATTCCATCAAAAATATTTCGGAAGCTGAAGAGATAAAGGAAGAGATGATAGACCGGTTTGGTCCTCTGCCAACACTAGTAAAGCGCTTTATTGGTTCGGCAGTCCTTAAACACTATGCTTCTTATGCTTTATTTGAAAGAATAATAATTCAAAGAAAAAGTATTTCTTTGATATTGCCAGAAAGCCGTAAAGAAGAGTATTATCAATTCAAGTTTTTGCAGTTGATGAAATTTATTATGGAAGAATATAAAAACACAGTAAAGTTTGAGCAGCGTCGGGCAACATCCTCTTCCGGAAAAGATATAATGAAACTCATCATTTCTAACACCTTTGAGACCCCGGAAAAAATAATGGAATTTCTGATTGGTTTTTGCAAAAGAATCATGAATCTATACGTTCCAGAAATAAAGGAAATTTCTGAGGAAACAGAAAGTTTTTAATATTCCCCTTGCAGTAACGAAATAATTTGTACCAATCTTCAATTATTCTATCTTCAAAACAATTTTACCTGTGTTTTTATTTTCTGCCATATATTGATGTGCCGTAACGGCTTCTTTCCAATCGAATACTTTATCAACCACAGGTTTTAGTTTCCCAGAGCTAAATTTATCAAGCGCAAATCCGGAAAATTCTTTTACAAGCTTTATTTGGTAATCCAGGCTCCTTGATCTTAAGGCTGAACCTATAATCGAAAGTCGTTTCCCGACAATTTTTCTCATGTCAAAATTTTCAACCAGGCTCCCTCCGAGCGAAGAAAGCATTATTAGTTTTCCATCTACCTTTAAACAGTCTATATTCTTTTGCAAGTAAGGTGCACCGATGAAATCCATTATAACATCAACGCCCTGATTATTTGTAATTGCCATTACTTCATCTTGAAAATCCTTCGTCCTATAATCAATTACGTTTCCGGCACCTAACAGCAAGCATGCGTTATGCTTCTCAAACGAAGCAGTAACAATTATACGAGCTCCTATCTCTCGCGCCAACTGAATTGCCGCAGTTCCAACGCCGCTTCCGCCTGCATGTATTAGAAGTGTTTCGCCAGTCTTTATTTCTCCGTAATAAACAATCGCTTGATACGCAGTCAAAAAGACTTCCGGTATTGCTGATGCTTCGATAAAATTTAAATTATGAGGAATGGGTAACGCCATTGCTTCGTTGATAACAGCATACTCGGCATAGCCTCCGCCAGGGACTAATCCAAAAATTTTATTTCCACGTTGCCATTTAGTTACTTCGTTTCCAATCTCCTCTATAACCCCGGCAATTTCCAAACCAAGAATCGGGCTTGCGCCTGGTGGCGGAGGATATTTTCCATCACGCTGCATCAAGTCAGCACGGTTGAGCGCTGTGGCTTTAACTTTTATTAAAAGTTGGTTTGAGGTTGGAACTGGCTTTTCAAATTCGCCAAGCGTAAGTGATTTATCAGATTTAACAAGTATCGCTTTCATAAAATTAATCATCAGTTATTCTTCAAATTCTTTTGTATAAAATCTATAATTACTTTGTTTACTAAATTAGGATTTTCAACCGGAGACATGTGTGCGGCATTTGGAACCAAGACATACTCTGATCCTTTTATTTTATTTGCCATTTCTTTCATTGATGCGGGAGGCGATAGTTTATCATCTTCACCGCAAATAACAAGCGTTGGGATTTTTATTTGAGAAAGATATTCCGTCGTATCGGTTCTTCCGGACATTGCAAGCAAGCATCCTTTCACCCCAAACGGGTTTGATCGTAAAGACCTATTCATTATTTCTTGATATATGCTGGAGTTTTTTATCGAATCAGAAGTAAAAGTATTTGGCACACTACTTTTTACAAACGATTCCAATCCTTCAGTATTAATTTTTTTTACGCCTTCAGCTCTTTTCAATTTAGCTTCGTTCGTGTCAGCTTCAGATTTTGTATCACACAAAATTAGTGCACTAAATTTTTCTTCCATCCTTTCAACCGCGCGAAGTGAAATATACCCCCCCATCGAAAGCCCGCACAAAACGGGTTTATTCAAATTAAGCTCCAAAAGAATATTTTCTAAATCATCTACAAAGGATTCCATTGTAAATTGCCCATCTTCCGCTTGTGAAGAACCCAACCCGCGGATATCGTATGTTACACAAAAATATTTGCTGCTCAATGACATTACCTGCATATTCCACATTTCGTGGTCGTATGGAAAACCGTGAACGAAAATAATTGGAATATTCTTATTGTCTCCCGAAGTATATATTGACAGATCACTTTTTACTCTATTCATCTTTTATTTCCTAAAAATTATATTATCAAAATAATTATTCTCTCTCAAAAAAATAACATCTGGTAGGAATATTTTGTCGGAATTATTCCTAATTTTAAAAGGTAGATAATCACTAACAAAATAGTATTAAAACAAAGAAAAAACATGATTAAAATTGCCTTTGTAGCATCGGAAGCTGTTCCTTTTGCAAAAACCGGAGGGCTTGCAGACGTTGCAGGAACCCTGCCCCGTGTGTTAGAGAAGCTAGGCTGCGAGGTAAAATTATTTATTCCGAAATATTATTCAATTGATGAAATAAAATTCAATCTAAAATACAATTGGAAAATAGGAGAAATTCCTATTAAAGTTGCCGGACATATTCGCTCGGTACATATTCTTCAAAGCAAACTTCCAGATTCTAATGTTGAGGTCAACTTTGTTGACTGTCCTCACTACTTTAACCGCGCACTTTTATACACTAATGATTTTGATGAAGACGAGCGCTTCATTCTTTTTTCAAAAGGCGTAATTGAGACGCTACAGCGTCTTAATTGGGCTCCTGATGTAATTCACTGCAACGATTGGCAAACAGGGCTTATTCCTCTTCTATTAAAAGATAATTATTCTTGGGATAAGTTTTTCAAAAATACCCACACGATTTTTACTATTCATAATATTGGCTATCAGGGTAAGTTTGCAAAAGATGCTCTGGCAAAAGCTGATATTGACGAACGATATTTTTATCCAACCGGGCCGATAGAATTTTATAATGATGTGTCTTTCATGAAAGCTGGTATTTCTTTTGCTGATATTATTACCACAGTCAGCCCAACTTACGCTAATGAAATTCTTACGCGGGAATACGGAGCCGGTATGGAAAATATTCTAATTCAAAGGAAGGAAAGTCTTTTCGGAATTATCAATGGTGTTGATTATTCAACATGGGATCCGGAAACTGACGTACAGATTCCTTTCAATTATTCTGTAAATTCCTTGGAAGAAAAAATTAGGAACAAAGAATATCTTCTCAAACAATTTGGTATGCCTTTCAAAAAAGAAACTCCATTGATCGGAATTGTCTCCCGTATTGTTGAGCAAAAGGGATTTGACCTTTTCGCTGAAGCAATTAACGATCTTATAAAATTAAATGCGCAGTGGATTATACTTGGCAGCGGGGAAGAAAAATTTGAAGACCTTATAAGATGGTTAGTAAAATCTTACCCTGAAAAATTCGGAGCATATATTATGTTTAGCGATATACTTTCTCATCTTGTTGAGGCTGGCTCTGATATGTTTTTAATGCCGTCGCGATATGAACCTTGCGGATTAAATCAAATTTATAGTTTAAAATACGGTTCAGTACCTATAATACGAAACACAGGTGGGCTTGCTGATACCGTACGCAATTGGCATGATGGAAAATCAAGAAATGATGAGAGCGGTACCGGGTTTTCTTTTAATAATTATTCAAGCCGTTCGCTTTTAGAGGCTGTTAAGCGCGCTATAAAAACATTTGAAGATAAAATTATTTGGAGGAAAATTCAGTCCAATGGAATGAAAGAAAATTTTTCATGGGACTCTTCGGCAAAAGAATATATTAACCTATACAACCTTGTCGCCCAAAAAGGAAATTAAATTGAGATGCTATTTTTAGTAATAATATCCGATTGAAAAATAGAAATAATAATCTCCCCAGCTAAGTGGGTTACCAGGAAGGTTTTTTACAAAAAGAAAACTCCTGCCGATTGAAAAATCCGCTGGTCCAATCGGAGTATCAAATGATAATGTTGTTCCGATTCCGTGCCTTAAATCTTTAAATCTAATTTCTTCTTGCTCGTCCCATGTTGAACCCAAATCATACCGGCATTTTAAATAAGTATCAAAAAATATTTGAAACGGAAGTTTGTAACGGTATTCTAAAGATGCTAAAAATATTTGCCTCCCCCTAAATTCGTTGTCCATCATACCGAAGAAAGTGCTTTGCCCACCAAGTGAATATTCTTCGCTTAATGGCAAGGTTCTATCTGCAAATCCCATCATCAATCTTGGTGAAATTGTGTTTACGGTTCCAAGAGTAAAATAATTTTTGTAATCAAAATTAATATTTGTAAAACCAACCTGACCGCCTAATATATTTTGTGCAGTTTCATAACTTCCCTTAAAATAAATTCCATTGGTTGGATATGGATATTTATTTTGGGTATCTATGGTTGAGCTAACTTTAAGGCTAACTATTGAGGTCCTCAATGGGTTTACGGGTGAGCTGCTAATGTTTTTCACTTGATCAACCTGATACTTTCCTTCAAATATCAAATTTCCAAATCGCTCAACTTGGGTTCCTACAGAAACTGAACCGCCGTAAAATATTTGCCTGTATTCTCCGTTTGATGAAATATGAAACCTAGATGTTGAGGACGATGGGTCTTCCACGTAATTATAAATATCGTCAAATTTATAAAATGCATTGATTTTGTAAGTAAGGTATGTATTGAAAATTCTATTTGATTTATGCTCAATAGCAAAGGCTCTGCTTCTTGAGCTTCCCAAAAGAAGAAGTCCAAGTTCGGTTCCACTTCCAAAAAGATTCTCGTCAACCAGATTAAGGCTTAGCTGAGCTTTATTCTCGTTATCAACACGAAAACCAACTCTAAGAAGGCTAGAATCTTTCTCGTGAACATTGACCACAAGAACATCGTTTCCATTAACTACTTTAACCATAAAATATATATCATCAAAAATATTTGTGCTTCGCAGGTTGGTAAGTCCAAGCTTTATATTATTATAATTGAAATAGTCTCCCGTTTTAATAGGAATTTCTCGTGTAATTATTGTACGACTAGTGTTTTTGTTTCCAGAAATTTCAATTGCGGAAATTCTTCCTTCGTTTACAGAAATGTAAAGAATCCCGGTTTCTGCATCAAAATTAATTTTTTCTATTTCCGCAAGGGAGTATCCAAGATTGCGGTAAAGATTAATTAATGAAATTGAATTTGCGACTACTTTCTTCGCTGAGTAAGGAAATCCGATAAGCCTCGCTAAACAGCTTTGTGCAAGAGAATCACTAATAAGACTAATGCCGCTTAAGTCTATTTTTTTTATTACGGGATTTTTTTCGGCAAGAAATTTAACGGTAGCATACTTTTGATATTGTGTCACCTGTGCACTAAGGTTTTTATAATTGCCGGTAGAATAAATAGAATATAAATCATCTAAAATATCATAACTTGATACAGAATCTTTCATTGAATATTTCTGAATATATGGCCTATCTAATTCCGATTCGTTTCCCGTAAGCATAACATTTTTTAAATAGTAGTCATTAATTGTGAAATTTTTTCTGAATAGGGAATCAATTTGAGATTTTATTTTGTTCATTTCGGGAAGAGCTGCCTGGTAACCCCTTAAAATTAATGTCTTGATATGTACGAAATCATTAATTTTATAATTATTAATTTTGGGAGTAATAACGGCATTTGCTAAATTTAATTCCGATTCATTTAATTTTTGCATTGGTATACTTACAACTTGATCGGCAATTTCCCATGGCAGTGAAAGCTCACCCTTAGAATGAAGTGTGCTGGTCGTATTAACCGCAATAATATATTGACCGCCAAGGTTTTTTGCGATCTTTACGGGAATATTTGCGACAAGCCCGCCATCTACAAGCGTAAGTGAATCCATTTTAACCGGTGAAACGAAAAAAGAAACACTTGAACTCGCCCTCATGGCCTGACTTAACGAGCCACTTCCAATTACTACCGGCTCACCGCTTACAAGGTTTGTACAAACTGCTCTGAAGTTTTTTCTTAATTCATCAAAGCTCGAATCAACATGGATAGGGGCTTGAAAAGTTAAAATATTTAGATAATTAGATAGCTTCTCGCCATTGTTTAGTGATGTGGGAAGGACAATACTTAATCCCTTCAGTCTTAAAGAAAAGATAGCTTTATCCTCAGAAATTTTTTGATCGACAAAAAGCTCTCGCCTATTTGTTTCTCTGTCTGAAGCAAGAAGATTATCCCAATTTGTGTTTACGGCAATAGAATCAAGTTGATTAATACTATAGCCCGCAGAATATAATCCACCAACAATACTCCCCATGCTTGTTCCAACAATTAAACTAACCGGAATTTTTGCTTCTTGAATTGCTTTAAGAACGCCAATTTGCGCTAATCCTCTTGCACCGCCACCGCTTAAAGCCAAAGCCACTGATGGCATCGGCTCGGGAATCCTTTCTGTAAGTCCAAAAGGAAGCTTTTTAATTTTATATTCAACTGAAATTGTGTGGGTTACCTGCGCAAGAGACGTAGAGATTAATAAAGGAAATAATACAACTATTATTTTTTTGAAGTTTATCATCTGGTTAAGACAAGCCTGTGAAATAAAGAATTTTCACAGGCGAAATATCTAAATATTAACGGCGCTTTTTCTGCTGAGTCTTGGCGTTTTGTTCAGCAGCTTCCATCATCCTCGTCATAAATCCTTTTTTGCTGCTGGGATTTTTTACTGGCTGCAGAACCATTCCATCGTGTTTATGATTAATATAATATTGTTGACCAATGGAAAAAACATTGAACATGAAATAATAAAGATTTAAGCCGGACGGAAAGCTCATGAACATTAGTGTAAGCATAATAGGCATAACATAAACCAAAGCTTGCTGGGATGGATCTTTAACGGTCATTTTTTGCTGGATAAAAGTAGCAATACCCATTAAAAGAGCAAGTCCGCTAATCTGATCGATTCCAAAAATCGGGATTTTAAATGGAAGAGACAAAATTACATCCGGTCTGGAAAGATCTTTAATCCAAAAAATAAACGGCTGCTGACGTAATCCTATAGCAACTTTGAATAGTCCCCACAAGGCAATAAAAATAGGCATTTGAAGAATAAGCGGCAAACATCCACCCGCGGGGTTTATTCCATAGGTTGAATATAGTTTCATTGTCTCTTTATTCAACTTAGTGGGATCGTCTTTATATTTTGTTTTCAGCTCTGCAATCATCGGCTGAAGCATCTGCATCTTCTTCATCGATTGAAGACTTGATTTTGAGGGCAGATATAAAATCATCTTGATTATTAATGAAAAAATTATAATCACTATTCCGTAATTTGGGATAAACCCGTGGAGGAAATCGAATAGGGGTAACAAAACATATTCGGCTATAGGTCGAATAATAAATTTAATTCCCAAAAAACTTCCAAAATCCACAACGGCATCTAAGTGATGATTATAGTGTTTCAAAATATCATAATCCGCCGGACCCATATACAAATCAAATGATTTTTTTTCGTAATTAGTATTATTAAACGGAACGATTAACCTAGCCGTGTAAAAAGCCCGTTCGCCGCCATCTGCAAAAGGTGTTTTATATCCTTCTATAAAGGCACCGTCAACATCGGATGAATTATGCGGAGCGAGGATGGCTACAAAATATTTATTTCTAATAGCAATCCAATCAACCCTGCCATTAAATTCCTTCTGGACCTTTTCATTAAATTTTGATGCGTCCACCACAACATTTTCTCCACCGTAATATGCACTTGCATTAGCATAAAGCGCTTCATCAACTGAATTTTCTTCCGTGAAGTGAAGCCCATCGCGCCAAACAAAATCATAATCGTTATTACTAATAAGATTATTCATGTTCACCAACTCAACACTAGTCCTCATGTTGTATTGGTCACCATAAAAAATGTAATTCTTTTTTATATAGCTGTTTTGATTGATGGAATAAGTAAAAGAAATTGTAAGGGAATCGTTTTTAGAAATTTTATAATAACTATTTCCTAAACTTGGGACGAAATATAATTTTGATGTGTTTATCGCTTTGCCATCTGTGGAAACAAAAGCTAAATCAGGTCCACCCCCACCGATGGTATAATTAACAAGCTGTACATGAGACGTATAAAAATTTGTATCTGGAACATCAACAGAAAACCAATTTTTAAATTTCTTTAGAAAATATCTTTTGATGTCTCCGCCCTTATTTGAGATTTCAATTTTTACAAGATTGTTTTCTATTGTAATGACTTTTTCAGGTTGTTTCTTTTCGTGAAAATATTTTCCAAAGCTAATGCTGTCGGCTTGCGTAGCTTTTGAACTATCTATTTTTTCAATGTTAGTCGAAGATAATCTTTTTTGAACGGCGCCGTTGTTTTGTATAGAATCTTTAGCGACCATTGTGGTATCTTGTTTTGGGAGTGTTTTTTCAATTTGCTGTGGAGAGTTAAAATAAAGCCAAATAACAAAAATTAATCCAATAAGTACAAAAGCTAATGTTGATTTTCTATCCATTAAATTACTTCCATTATTCCAGGGGATCGTAGCCCCCTTTGTTAAAAGGATTACACCTTAAAATTCGCCAAACCGCTTTCGCACCGCCCTTAAACACGCCATATTTGGTTAATGCCTGAACTGCATATTCCGAACATGAAGGATAAAATCTACAAGAAGGAGGAAAAAACGGAGAAATTATTTTTTGATAAATTCTTATGAGAAACACAAAAATTTTTCTCATTCTAAAGCGCTTTTTAATTTTTTCAAAACATCTAATAGACCCGGCAGTAAGTCTTTTTGTTCGATTTTTTTATTTTTTTTCGCACTTAAATGATATGGGGAAAAAACCACCCTTAGCAATATGTTATTATTTATGCAATGTTCTGTTATTTCGTTTTTGTTTAACCTAAAACAACTTTTTAGTATTCTTTTTATTCGGTTTCTCCATACTGCATTGCCAAATTTTTTGTTAACCGCCGTAGCAATTTTTACTCCACCCCCATTGTCAGATTTCTCAACAACATAAATTAACCTTATTTTCTTATCAAAAGAAAATAACGTTTTTCCAACAGAATAAATGTTTTCAAAGTCTTTTCTGCTCTTTATTCTTTCATTTGAAGAAAGACCAAAGCGTTTCAAAAGCCCTACTTCTCATCACTAACGGTTAGTTTTTTTCTTCCTTTTGCTCTACGCCTCGCTAAAACCTTACGACCATTGTTGGTTTTCATTCTCTCTCTAAAGCCGTGTTTGTTTTTTCGTTTCTCTTTGCTCGGCTGATATGTTCTCTTCATGTTATACTCCTTATTTGAAAAAGATTTCAAAAATAAGTAATACCACTTAAAATTACAAGATAAATCAAATGCTATGTTTTTATTTCTTCTTAAATCAGATAAAAAATAAAAATGCTTAAAACTACTGGAACAATCTTTGTTGCACAAAATTTTTTATAAAAACTTCCTGATTATGCAAAAATTAATTTGTTCTGAATCTTTTTTGTTTATATTTTTTCATGCAATTGGGTTCAAATGTTTTTGTGAATATGTTGTGGATAACCTCTCGGTGTGAAAACGTTTCACATCTATTTACCCGAACCACCACGAGCATTTCTTTCCTTTTTTGTGTTTGTACCTTAGCAAAATCATCGCAAGTGCTTGTTTCTTAACTTGTTACTGCTTTGTTATTAATGTTAATAAGTTGTTAATGATTTTGTTTGTGTCTTAGTTTTATTTGTTAAACTGTTTGTTTTTCAAATTTTTTAATTATTTATATGTTGATAAGCCAAAAATGATCTCTTCTGCTGTTGAAACTAATGAAATTTTTTCTTCGCCCTTCTCGGCATGGAATGAGTGTCTAAAATCGATAAAGGTTGGGGTTTCGCAGATGACTTTCAACACTTGGTTTCTGCCGATCAAGCCACTTGAAATAAAAAATTATACCCTAAAGGTTCAACTTCCAAGCCAATTTTTTTGGGAATGGATAGACGAGCACTATAACACCCTAATTAACAATACAATTCACGAGGTTATTGGCCCGGAAGCCCGTTTGGCTTATGTTATTTCAGAAGATAATGAGGTTGTTGATTTCAAAACCAACAATACTTTAACCCAGAATTCGCCAGCAGAAATTAAAATAGAAACTGTAAATAAAAAGGATTTTGAATCTTCATTAAACTCCAGATATACGTTTGATAACTTCATTAATGGTGAAGGAAATCAACTTGCGCGTGCAGCAGCAAGCGCAATAAGTGAAAACCCTGGAGGAACCTCTTTTAATCCTCTATTTGTTTATGGGGGTGTCGGCTTGGGTAAAACCCACTTGATCCAGGCTATTGGAAACAAAGCTCAAAGTAATTTTCCCAATAAAAGAATTATATATTTGTCAACAGATATATTTACTGTTGAGTTTGTTGAAGCTATTCAATCTAATAAGGTTAATGATTTTTCAAATTTTTATAAAAAAATGGATATTCTCATTATAGACGATATTCAATTTTTGATTGGTAAAGAAAAAACACAAGATTTGTTTTTTCATATTTTTAACACCCTGCATCAGTCAGGAAAACAAATTATTTTATCAAGCGACAAACCACCAAAAGATTTGAAAGGATTAGACGACCGACTTATTTCAAGATTTCAGTGGGGCTTAACCGCTGACATTCAGCCACCTGATTTAGAAACAAGAATTGCTATCTTAAAACGAAAATCAGCTGATTATGGCATGAATATTTCTGGCGAAATACTAGAATATATAGCAAACAATATCACTTCAAATATTCGCGAACTTGAGGGTTGTTTAATTAAGCTTCTTGCAAACGCTTCCCTTAATTCCAAAGAAATCAATTTTGAACTTGTAAAGAAAACAGTTAAAGAAATTGCCACAGATAGAAAAGTTAATGTTTCAATCGAGTCAATTACAAAGTCGGTATGTGAATATTTCAGGTTGGACGAAAATAAATTGCGAGATAAAACAAGGAAAAAGGAAATTGTACTTGCACGCCAGATAGCTATGTATCTGTCTAAAGATTTAACAAAATCTTCACTGAAAACAATTGGATTACATTTTGGTGGAAGAGATCATTCAACAGTAATTCATGCTTGTACTTCTATTGAACTATTAAAACAAAGCGATATTTCAATAAGAGATATTATAAGCACACTAAAGACATCCATTGAAATTAATTGCTCTTAATTTTTCCCATAATGGCATGTTAATATCTTGTTAAAAACGTCCTGTCTTGTTGTTGATAACTATATAATTATGAACAAAACTATTTTATGTCATATTTGGGTTAAAGTTGTTAACAAAATTGTTGAGTTTGATTTTGCTTTTTTAACCAGTTTTAATAATAATTTTAAGTTATTAACATATTCACAGTATTATTAATATTATTATATTTTTAAAATTATATTTAATTAATAATAATGTTGTGTATATATGTTCTTTTTGTTGATTATTAAAATGATTTAAAGTAATTTTTACTTATTAAAACATCACATACAATTTTTAGAGCTAAAAATGAATCGGCTTATTTCATATTTTTTTCTCCTTTTGTTTATACCTGTTTTTCTTTCCGGATGTTCAAGCACAATAAACAATAGTATTACATTCAAAAACTTAGCCTCTGGTGATGTTTATGTAAATTTTAGAGGAAGCTTAATTACTATTCCGGCCGGACAAACATCTTCAATCAACAAAATTCCTAATGGCACATATAATTATTCAACAACATATTCTATTCCTGCCGGTGCAACAAGTTCAAGTTCAGTTGGAAATCTTTCTGGTTCTTTGGTGATAAAAGCGGGAACAAAAATTCTTTTTGTTTATTCAAGCACCCTACAATCTAATGTTTATGTTATTTCCATAACTGTATCGAACAGCGATAACCAGAATTCAACAAGTGTAACAGGCCCATAAAAAACTAGTTGATTATCTTTTCTTTATTAAATCTCCAACTATCAATTTTATTGAGATTGGAGAGTATTTTTTGTAATTTGCAATGCTTCTATAGGAGATAAAAAACAAATGGAATTCAAAGTAAATAGTAAAATTTTAGAAAAGTTATTATCCAAAATTATTCCGGCAGTTCCGAGCAGAACACCAATGCCCATTTTAGAAAATTTTCTTTTTGAAATTAAGGATGGCTCATTAACTGTTTGTGCAACGGATTTGGAAATATCTCTTCGTTCATCAATAAATGTTGCTGCTGACGAAAACACAAAAATGGTTATTCCCGCCAAACTTTTGTACGATATAATTCGTTCTCTAGACGACACGCAAATTCATTTTGAAACCGAATCAAACTCAAAAATAAAAATATTAACTGATAACGGCGTTTATAATATCGGCTATTCTTCTCCCGAAGATTTTCCAGCTATACCAAACGTTTCCGGTGAAGTTGAAGTTGTTATCAACGGAAGTGACTTAAAAAAGGCTATTGACCAAACAGCGTTTGCAATGAGCAAAGAAGACATGCGTCCCGCAATGACAGGAACACTATTTGAATTTTCGGATCAAGGCTTAAGGTTTGTTACTACGGACGGACACCGTCTTGTTAAATATATTAATAAGGACATCAAGACAAACAAGGAAGATCAATATGTTGTGCCGGAAAGAGCTATTTCCGTATTGTCAAAAATATTAAATGAAAACGATGCCAGAATATTTCTTAGCAAAACAAATATTTCTTTTCACACAAATGATATGGAGTTTATAACACGTTTAATAGGAGAAAAATATCCTTCATATAGCAGTGTTATTCCAATTGAAAACGAAAATATTTTAAAAGTAAAAACCAACGATCTCCTCTCAAGCATTAAAAGAATGATGTTATTCTCAGCTTCAAATTCAAAGCAGGTAAAATTTTCAATTAATAAAAACTTGCTTGAAGTATCTGCCGAAGATATTGACCACGGTTCAAATGCGAAAGAAAAAATTTTATGTGAATATGCCGGCGAATCAATGGATATTGGTTTTAATACGTCATATGTAAACGATATTTTATCGCATGTTGGAGACGAAAATGTTATTTTTAAGCTTCATTCACCAACCAAAGCGTGTATTGTTGAACCTTCCAAAATGAAAGACAACGAAGATCTAATGCTTTTGTTAATGCCGGTTCGGCTAAATAATTAATATGATTTTATCCTCCGTAAAATTAAAAAATTTTAGGAGCCACAAAGAAACCAAACTGATTTTTTCAGAAAGATTAAATTATATTGTTGGCGGCAACGGACAAGGCAAGACATCTATTTTGGAATCTATTTATTATCTGTGCACAACCAAAAGTATCAACTCAAATTTTGACGGCGAAGTGGTAAGGTTTAACGAAAACGAATTAGAAATAATTGGCTCATTTAAAGATTACAGCAACAGTGAAGCAAGGATTTCTTACTTTTTAAATTCTAACAAGAAAATTTATTTTCTTAACGGAAAGCATATAACCAGAGCTGCCGACATAATTGGGAAATTTCCGGTGGTTATATTAACGCCAACAGATCACTCCATTACACAGGGTGCTCCTGGAGAGCGTAGAAAGTTTGTTGATTCTGTCATCTCGCAAGCAAGCGAAACTTATTTGAAAAACCTATTGGACTATAATAAAACCCTTCGTCAAAAAGCATCTCTCTTGGCGCAGCTTAAAGAAACAAAAAACAAAACTTTATTCGACGAACTTGATGCGTGGAATTCTAAGATGATTGCCTCCGGAAAAGAAATTATTATTCATCGCTTAAAATTTATTCGAAAATTTAAGGATTTTATAAAAGATTCTTTTAAAGTAATTTTGAATGACGACGAAATTCCTGGCGTAGAATATATGTTCTTGGAGGGGCTTTCCCAAGAAGAAAACATTGAAGATATATTTTTTAAACTTCTTCATAAAAGAAAAGATGATGAAATACGCCGGGGATCAAACCTAGTCGGTCCTCACAGAGATGATTTTGTTTTTAAAATAAATGATGTTGATTTAAAAACATATGGATCCCAAGGTCAGCATAAAACTTTTCAGGTGGTTTTAAGGTTTGCTCAGTTTTTTTATCTTAAAGAAATTACTGGTAAGGCTCCGATATTTTTACTTGATGATGTTTTTGGAGAACTTGACGCAAAAAGATCGATTAGAATTAGTGAGTATTTACGCCAGGTCGGTCAAGCATTTATCACACTTACGGACTTTACCGATTTTTCCTTCTTAAAGAAAGAAGATGATGATCTTGTAATTAAACTTAATAACGGGCAGGTTGTTTATGCCTAAAGATTTTCACAGTTTTGCCGAAATTGTAAACGATAATCCGGAATTGTCCTCCTTAAGGAATTCGCTAAAACAATCGGAAGTTGTGGACTCGTTTTATAAAATATTTCCCGATTTAAGAATGGTCGTATCCGCAGTTAAAGTTGAAAAAAAAACTCTTTTTCTATCTGCTGAAAGTGCGGCTTGGAAAAGCGAATTAAAATTTAAAGACCAGATAATAATTGAAAAGATAAATAATCACTTCAAAGAAGAGAGAGTAAAGTGGATTCGGTTTGTTTGAACTATGAATCCGGAAAAATTAAAATAAATTAGGTTCTCAAAATTATGACTAATGTAAATGATAGCAGCGAATATAGCGCAAAAAATATAAACGTATTAAAAGGATTGGAGGCGGTACAAAAACGACCGGCAATGTACATTGGTGACGTTGGACAGCGCGGTCTCCATCATCTAGTAAATGAAGTCGTAGATAATAGCATTGACGAAGCACTTGGTGGTTATGCCGACTACATAAATGTTACGATAAATAAAGATGAAACCGTATCGGTTGAAGACAACGGAAGAGGTATTCCCGTTGATATGCATCCGGAAGAAAAACGCTCTGCACTCGAAGTAGTAATGACAGTACTTCATGCCGGCGGAAAATTTGACAAAAACACTTACAAGGTCTCCGGTGGGCTTCACGGTGTCGGAGTCTCTGTAGTTAATGCTCTTTCGGAATGGCTGAAGGTTGAAGTAAAGCGGGATGGGAAAGTTTATTTTCAAGAATATCACCGCGGCGCACCAGTAAAACCGGTTAAGGAAATTGATAAGGCTAAGAAAAATGAAACCGGAACCAAAGTTACTTTTTTACCCGATGGAGAAATTTTTAAAACTAATAAATTTAAGTTTGATACCCTTGCAGAAAGAATGAGAGAGCTTGCTTATCTAAATAAAAACATCACGATAAAAATTTCAGACGAACGCACCGGCGAGGGGGATACGTTTCACTTTAAGGGCGGATTAGTTGAATTTGTAAAATACCTTGACGAAGCACGCGAACCGCTTCATAAAACAATTTATATTGAGGGGGAAAAGGACAACACTCCGGTTGAAATAGGATTTCAATACAACGGCTCATACAGCGAAAATATTTTTTCTTATGTCAATAATATTAATACTCACGAAGGCGGAACTCACCTAGTTGGTTTTAAAACAGCGTTGACAAGAACACTAAACAATTATGCTTACAAAAACGGTATGAGCA
>JAKAFW010000049.1:0-20980 GCA_021817845.1 Bacteroidota bacterium | reverse complement strand
ATTTGTAAATATGATGGACGGTGAAATAAATGTTGAAAGTTCAGATGGTAAAGGGAGTAAATTTTACTTTTTTATCAAATTAAAAAGCCCATTGGATAAGCCTTGGGTTGCTTCCAACGTACGACTAAAAAGGATCTACAATTTGCAAGAGGAATCAAAAGCAAATACAAAGGTAGACAACGCAACTCTAAAAGGATTGAGAGAAAAGTATAGAATTTTACTTGCCGAAGATAATTTTATAAATCAAAAAGTAGCCACAAGGATACTTTCGGATGCAGGTTATAATACAGATCCGGTAAATAATGGCGCCGAAGCTTTTGAAGCCGTAAAAGAGAAAAATTACAATCTTGTTTTAATGGATGTTCAAATGCCAGAGGTCGACGGTTTAATGGCTACTCAAATGATTAGAAAATTAGGAAATGAAAAAAGTAAGGTTCCAATCATTGCAATTACAGCTCATGCTTTGGCGGGCGATAAAGAAAAATGTATTGAGGCTGGAATGAATGATTATCTTTCCAAACCGATTATAGCCGATAAAATGATTGCCATGATCGACGGATTGCTGATTGATACAACAATCACTGCTGATACAATACCAGAGAATCAAATTGAGGAAGGATCTATTTTCAATTTCGATCATTTTGAAAAAATGAGTTTAGGTGATAAGATATTTCAAAAGGATTTACTAGAAAGCTATTTTGTTGATGTCCGGGCAAGAATCGAAAAATTGAACGAATATATTCAATTGGAAGATTCGGTTAAAATTGCAATGGAGGGACATACCATTAAGGGGGCTAGTTATTCCATCGGTGCAACTAAAGCAGGCGACGAAGCATTTGGAATTGAAATTTCTGGTAAGCATAATGATTTAGTAAGCGCACGAGAAAGAATTTCCTCACTTGAAAATGTTTTGATTGAAACAAAGGAAGCGGTGAAAAGTATTATTGCCTGAAGAGGGATAATGAAAGAGTAGTAGTAATGGGATATTGGATAATATGATTTTTAAAAGTTAATATAAAAAAAGGACATTATAACTTTATTAAACTATAATGTCCAGTTTATAGGATAGTATTTAAAAAGACGGTTAAGCCATTTTTAACACTTCATCAATATATACCATTGCCCAATCAATTTCCTCTTTAGTAATTACGAGTGGCGGAGCAAAACGGATTACATCATCATGAGTTTCTTTACACAGCACACCTTTGGTCATTAGTGCTTCGCAGAATCTTCTTGCGCCCTTTGCTTCGGGATATAATTCAACACCAATAAATAATCCTTTACCGCGAATTTCTTTTACGTGCTTTGATTTTATTCCTCTCAGCTTTTCTCTAAAATATTCGCCAAGCTTAAAAGAATTTTCGATAAGATTTTCTTCGACTAAAACTTTTATGCTTTCTCTTGCTATAGCTGCGGCAAGCGGATTACCGCCAAATGTAGAGCCGTGGTCACCCGGATTAAAAACTCCGAGAACTTCATTATTCGAAAGCACAGCAGAGACGGGATAAAATCCACCGGACAACGCCTTTCCAATAATTACAACATCGGGTTTTATATTTTCGTATTGATAAGCGAATAACTTTCCGCTTCTTCCAAAACCAGATTGAATTTCATCGGCAATAAATAAAACATTATTCTTTTTACAAATATCAAAAGCTTTTTTCAAATAGCCATCAGGCGGAACGATTACACCACCTTCACCTTGAATTGGTTCAACAATAAAAGCAGCGGTGTTTGCAGTAATAGCTTTTTCCAAAGCTGCTGAATCACCATAAGGGATGATTTTAAAACCGGGAGTAATAGGCCCGAAGCCATCTTTATATTGTTCAGTGGAAGAGAAACTAATAATTGAAATTGTTCTGCCGGCAAAATTATTTTCGCAGACTATAATCTCAGCAGCATCTTTTTTAATGCCCTTAACCTTGTAGCCCCATTTTCGTGCGGCTTTAAGAGCCGTTTCAACAGCTTCAGCACCGGAGTTCATCGGCAAAACTTTTTCATAGCCGGTTAACTCGCACAATTCTTTATAAAGCAACGGAAGCTGATCGTTTCTGAAAGCACGGGAAGTAAGAGTAACTTTTTCAGCTTGGTTTTGCAAAGCTTTTAAGATTCTCGGATGACAATGCCCCTGGTTTACAGCCGAATAAGCAGCAAGACAATCGAGATATTTTTTCCCTTCAACATCGTAAACCCAAACGCCTTTAGCTTTAGTAATTACAACGTCAAGCGGATGATAATTGTGCGCGCCAAATTTTTCTTCTATTTCTATGAAGTCTTTGGTCAGCATAAATAACCTTTAAATTGTTGATTAAGAATTTTCTTTCCACAAAGTTATCAAAATTTGAGCAGATAAAGAATTTCATGTGATTGAAAAACACTCCATTTGGGTAGTTTTTATTCGCAGTATTTTTAGGGAAATTATTTTGTAATTTTATAAAAAAAATTATTCTCACTATACAAAGAGTTCATAATGAAAAAAAATAGTGCTATAGAATATGTAATTCTATTTATAATTATTTTCAGCGCACAAACAGTATTTCCATGGGGAGCTGAAGGACATAAAATGATTAATAAAATGTCGGTAGATTTTTTCCCACCCGAGATGAAAGCATTTAAAAAATGGCAGGATTATCTAAGCGAGCATGCACCTGATCCGGATACAAGAAAAGAATTTGATAAAACTGAAGCTCCTAAACATTTTATCGACATTGATTTTTACAAAGAGTTTCTTGCCGGGAAAATGATAGAAAATGAAGATTCACTTATTGCAGAATACGGTAAAACGGAAGTGGTCAAAACCGGGATTTTGCCATGGGCTACCCTGGAGACTTTTAAGGAATTGACAAAAGCATTTAAAGAACATAATAAGGATGAAGCTCAAAAATTAGCGGCAGATCTTGGACATTATGTTGCAGACGGCCATCAGCCGATGCATACGGTATTAAATTACAACGGTCAATTGACCGATCAAAAAGGCGTCCACGCGCGCTATGAAATTACTATGGTAGATGAACATTTACAAGAATTGGAGGATTCGTTTCAACCAGTGCCCGCTCCTTTTATAAAAGACCCATTGAATTTTATTTTTAATTATATCTCTAACTCAAATTCTGTGTGCGGAATTTTATTTGAAGCAGATAATTTTGCATTTAAGGAAAGCGGCTCGAGAAGGAGCAATGAATACTACCGTCTGATGTGGTTCAGAACCGGTTATATTACTGAAGTTCAATTTAGCAGCGCCGCTGAAGATTTTGCTTCACTGGTATATACAGCATGGGTAAATGCCGGTAAACCGAGCTTTAGGAAAATGAAATGATTTTATTAATTAAGGATGTATATGAGAATTAAGCTTTCGATTTTTGTAATATTTGTTTTCGCTATTCAATATTCTTTTGCGCAGGTAGTAACAACTGTACCTGCATTCCCTACAGAGAATGATTCAATTATCGTTTATTTTGATGCAACAAAAGGTGATGCGGGTTTGAAAGGTTATACAGGAGATGTTTATGCGCACACTGGAGTAATTACTAATTTAAGTACAAGCAATTCTGATTGGAAATATGTAATGGCTGCATGGGCAGTAAATTATCCCGATATCAAATTAACTAGGGACAGTATTGACCATTATCATCTGGTGATCGGTAACCCGAGAGTCTATTATAGCAATAACCATCAGAGTTTAGGTTCAATCCCACCTACTGAACATATATTAAAACTAGCTTTTGTTTTTAGAAATGCCACTGGAAGCGTAACAGGAAGAGATATTGGAGGAGCAGACATCTTCGCCCCGCTATTTACTAAAGGATTAAATGTTAAAATAGTTTCACCTGTCGCTCCCTATTTTGTCAACTTAAATGATAGCGTCAATGTTGAAGTTTCTTCTTCAAGTGCAAAGTCCGTTTCGATTTTTGTTAATAACTCTCTTACTGCTCAAACATCTAGCAGTGATACTACCTTCAAAGTAAAGGCAACTACAACCGGTGAAACTTGGATTAAAGCCGTTGCTGTTGATTCAAATAATAATAGTATAGCAGATTCAAGTTATTTTGTTGTAAATCCTAAGATAACTGTTCAAGATGAGCCAACCGGTATTGTTGACGGAATAAACTATATAAGCAATTCGTCAGTTATTCTCTCACTTTATGCGCCTCAAAAAAACAATGTTTACGTTATAGGAGATTTTAATAATTGGGTAATTAATCCGAAGTATTATATGAAAAAAACTCTGGACGGAAACCGTTGGTGGATTGAAATTGATAGCTTAACCTCGCAGAAGGAATATATCTTCCAATATTTAGTGGACGGTACAATCAGAATAGCCGATCCTTACTCTGAAAAAATAAGCGACCCGGATAATGATAAATATATATCTGATAGCACCTACCCAAATTTAATTCAATATCCTTATGGGAAAACTACTCAGATTGCTTCTGTATTGGAGACCGGACAAAATCCTTACCAGTGGCATGATTCAAGCTTTGTGCCTCCGGCAAAAACTAACTTAGTTATTTACGAGCTCCTGATTCGCGATTTCTTAGCAACTCATGATTATAAAACTTTGGCTGATACTCTGTCTTATTTCAAACGGCTCGGTATTAATGCAATTGAGCTCATGCCGATAATGAATTTTGAAGGAAACCTTAGCTGGGGATACAATCCAAATTTCTTTGATGCACCCGATAAATATTACGGGCCTAAAGATGATTTGAAAAAATTTATTGATATGGCTCATCAGGACAGTATAGCAGTAATTCTTGATATTCCATTTAATGATGCGTTTGGTTCTTGCCCGCTTGTAAGATTATATTGGGATCCTATAAACAACATTCCGGCGGCTAATAACCCATGGTTTAATCAATATCCGACCCATCCTTATAATGTTGGTTATGATTTTAACCATACAAGTGCGGCAACTCATTATTTTGTTGACGCAACCACTAAATTTTGGCTTACTCAATATCATGCCGATGGATTTAGATTTGATTTAGCAGGCGGTTATACGCAAACTTACAATCCAAATAATGCCGCAGCATGGCAAAGCTACGATGCTTCAAGGATTGCAAACGAGCAAAGGATTGCCGATGCAATCTGGGCAGTTAAACCGAAAGCTTATGTAATACTTGAAGAATTTGTAGCCTCTAATGAAGAGCAAGTTGTTGCAGATTCCGGAATGATGGTTTGGGATAATATGAGCTCAGCATACGAGCAAGCGGCAATGGGATGGGCTACTAATCCTTCTTGGGATTTTTCAGGTATATCCTACAAACAATGGGGATGGAGTGTACCCGGTTTAGTAGGCTATATGGAAAGTCATGATGAAGAAAGGTTAATGTATAAAAATTTAAATTATGGAAATGCAAGCGGCAGTTACAACATAAAAGATACAGCAACTGCTTTAGATAGAATCAAATTATGCGATGCCTTTTTCTATACAATTCCGGGACCAAAAATGCTATGGGAATTTCAGGAGCTTGGTTACGACTATTCAATTAATTACAATGGTAGAACCGGAAACAAGCCCATCAGGTGGGACTATTACGATGATCCGGAAAGACTAAGTTTATATAAAACTACTGCTGCATTAATTCACATGAAGACAGAAATCCCGGCATTCAAAAGTAATGGTTATAGCACTAATCTTAGCGGAGCTGTTAAGCAAATTACTATTTATGATAATTCTACAAGTGTAACTGTAATAGGAAATTTCGACGTAGTTAGTCATACGGCAACCCCTTTTACAAGCAGCGGAACATGGTATGACTATTTTACCGGAAGTCCATTAAGCGCAACAAGCTCGACAACGTTAAACTTAGCGCCCGGAGAGTTCCATATATATACAACGACTCAGTACCCCGTACCTGATACTTCGGTAGTTACGGGAATTATGGATAATCACTCGAATCAAATTAAAACTTTTGAGCTTGGACAAAACTATCCCAACCCGTTTAATCCAAGCACAATCATCAACTACCAACTTCCGAAAAGCGGATTAGTGAACTTAAAAATTTATGATGTTTTAGGAAGAGAAATTGAAACGTTAGTAAACAAAGAAGAACCGGCGGGCAGTTACACGGTGCAATTTAATTCAACTGCAAAAGGGATTTCTCTGCCGAGCGGGATTTATTTCTACCGGCTTCAATCCGGCAGTTATATTGAAACAAAAAAAATGATCTTGATGAAGTGAAATTGGATAAGATATGGTAGATACTGGCTCTTTTTAGCTTCTTAAAAGCTGCGACAATATAACAGCCGAAGCGCTTGCTACGTTTAGTGATTCAGCGTTTCCATATTTTGGGATTGTGATAATTTCATCTGATAAATTTAATAATTCAGCGCTAGGTCCATTGGCTTCATTAGAAAAAACGATTACAGATTTTGAATCAAGCTTAGACTCGAAAAGATTCGTCCCATTCAAATCCGCACAGATAATCTTATAACTCCGGGATTTAAGCAGATTAAGAGAATTGATAAGTTTTTCATTTTCATTTATATGGAGATGGAAAATTGATCCCATACTTGCCCGGATAGTTTTAGGGTTATAGAACTCTGCACAATTCTCCCCCATTATAATTTCTTTTACTCCGAACCAGTCACAATTTCTTAAAATCGTCCCAACATTTCCGGGGTCAGAAATATTTTCAAGAGCGACCATAATAGCGTTATCGGCTGCAATTTTCTTTTTAGGTTTATGAAATACTGCAACGACTCCTTGCGGGTTGACGGTATCGCTTAGCTTTTCTAACTCTTTTTCTTTAATAATATTAAACAATTGTTTTTTCTTTTTCAGCATTGTAACAAAACCTGGATTACTTTCTGCAAAGTTTTCCGACAGAAATATTACTTCGCATGCGAAATTAGATTGCAACCCTTCGTTTACAATTTTTTCTCCTTCAACAATAAATTTATTTTCCGACTGCCTAAATTTTTTATTAAGAAGCGAGGAATAATACTTTAAGTCGTTCTTCGAGACCATCAGATAAGATCGTTATAGTTATGTTTATTATTAGAACCCTGGTCAGTTGTAAGCTGCAACAGATATTCCCATGTATAGATACCAGTATTGTGCCCATCTTTCCATGAAATTTGAATTCCGTATCCTCCAACCGGCTTAATGGCAGTTATTTTGAACATATTTTCATTTATAGAAGTTGGTTTAGGGGGTCGGTAAGTTTTAAGCAGGACAGTTTCGCCCTTACAACCGGCACAGGGACATTCATCTCGTAAATATTTTAGAGATATGATATTTTCGGAATTATTGTCCCATTTTAAGAGCAGCTTATCTTTATCGACAACTTTGATTTGTACAGGTTTCATAAAATAAATTTGTTTACTTGTTAAATACGGTTACAAGTTTACAGAAAATAATATTTCTGAACAAACTTTAGAATAATGAAGGTTGAAAAACTTTCAACGGAGAGTAAGATATTTACCCGGCAGGCTGTCCTTTAATAATCGGATACTTGGTCTTGGTTTTTATTATTACGTGATAGTATTATTCTTAATATACGGTTATAATAAAAATTTGATGCTACTTCATAAAAAATATGCCGCTAATTTAGTTAGCTTGTAACTAATCTTTCCTTGTTGGTTCTTCGGCTTGGTTTACCTGCCGAAGATTTTATAAGCCACCTCGGTGGGACGAAACAGGAAAAGCAAATCAAAACTAACCTCCAAAACGTTATGAATACACTCTGAATGCACTGTGAATACACTCTGAATACGTCTCAACAAGCCTTCTATAAGCCTTATCTTGTCAGGTATCATACATAACCTCTATTTTTCCTATAATCAAACCATAGAAATCCTCTACTAATAGCTTAATCAGCCCTAAGAATTAAATTATTCTTAAGTTTTTACCAAGCAATTGGACTATTTGCTTGCAACGAAGAGTAAAATATTTTAATTTTGGGAGGAAGAAAAATTGCTGGCGTAGCTCAGCTGGTAGAGCAGCTGATTTGTAATCAGCCGGTCGGCGGTTCAAATCCGTCCGCCAGCTCTCTCTTAAAGCCTTGTAGATTTAATGTTTACAAGGCTTTTTTGTTTTATCTAAGGGCGGAAGTATAAATTGTGAACTTTCAAATATGCACAGCAAATTCGATAGCGCCATTTCAGATTTCAAGAAATGATTTCAAAGTACTGCAACAGAAACTGTTGAATATTATTTCTTTATGTAGGTGTTCAGACCAATTACCACATTTTTGCCGTCGATGACACATTTTGTGGGCATATTCCCGTGTGTAGTTGCCACTACTAATGTTTTTCCAGATGCACTGGGTGTTGGTTCTTGCAAATCAATAATGATGATGAGCTTGCCATTTTCAATTTTGACTTCCTTGTAATTTATCTCCTATTTTATAATTCCAATATTTATTTGATTTGACCCAATGTTTAAGATAATATAATTTTCTAAAACTGGATAGTAATTTAAGACTGAAGAATCAAATTGTGCCTTTAACTAACTACTTTTACAGAAATAATAAATTTAATCAACCAATAGGAAGAACTGACTTACGGTAAGTTTCATTAAGAACTTGAGCAAGTCCAGCGAAGATTGCTGAAAATCCGCAAAGTAATCCTTCCCTTCCAGCTATTTTTCCAATAGTAGCAATTCCGGTTAGCTCTTTTAATGCAAGCAACCAGAACAATATAAACAACGTTAGGAATACAACTTGAAGTGCTCTGTTATGCTTCAAAGTCGCAATCCACATAACAAAGGTAAATAAACCTCACATAAATAGATAAGCAACCAAACCGGATTCATCGGGAGGATTTATTCCGCTCAATTTAGGTATTACTATTAAGTAAACGAGAGTTAGCCAAAAGGAACCGTATGAAATAAAGGCAGTTGTTCCAAAAGTATTTCCTTTTTTCCATTCCATCCAACCGGCAAATATTTGTGCTAATCCGCCATAAAAGATACCCATAGCAAGGAACGATGCTGCTCAAACCAATTATTCCTGCATTCGCCAGATTGAGAAGAACTGTGGTCATACCAAATGCAAGTAACCCTAAAGGAGCAAAAAAATGGTCAGCTTTAGGTTTGAAAAGTGATGAATTTTCCCACAAACGATTGTGGGACTAAATTTTAGGAAGAGTAAAAATAAATGATGTTTCGACATCCGGTTTACTTATCGCCCAGAGACTACCCCCATGTTTTTCGACTAAATCTTTACAGATAGTAAGTCCGAGCCCAGTACCCTTTTCGCCACGAGTTCCGGAAGAAGAATATATCTTTTCAAACTTAAATAAATCTTTCAAATATTCTTCTTGAATTCCTCGTCCATTGTCGACAATGCATATTGCGACTTTATCATCAGAATAAGAAACAATGATTTTAATTTTGCCGGTTGGATAAGAAAATTTAATTGAGTTAGAAATAAGATTTCTTAAAATTATAGAAAGCATATCACTATCTGCTTTAACAAGAAGTCCGGCCGGTATTTCATTTAATAATTGTACTCCCTTTTGAGACGCATTGTGTTCAAGAATATTAATAGCATCATTAACAATTGTCAATAATTCAAGTTCTTTAGGCGAGAAGTTTTCACTTTGTGTTTGGATAGTAGCCCATGAAAGAAGACCTTCAAGAAGATTAAAATAAATTTTAGCGTTTTTGTTTAATGCTATAGAGAACATTCTGATTTCATTTTCATCTAAAGCATCAAGCTCATTTGCGAGGAGGTCGGTATAACCAATAAGCGATTGAAACGGGCTTTTTAAGTCTTGAGCTATGATTGAAAATAGGAAATTCTTTTTTGAGTGTAAATCTTCCAACTCCTTATTATATTTTAACATGGCTTCTTCTTCTTTCTTTTTAGAAGTAATGTCAGCGCAAATTGCAAGCATAACTGACTTTCCATTAAAGATAAAATCCATTTCCGTAATTTCGACATCTAATATTGAACCGTCAATCCGAAGTAATTTTTGTTCATAGGGTAATTCTTTAATATCAGTTGATGGTTTATCCTCTTTTCGTCCATCTAATATTTTTTTTGTGCCCGTAAAGAATAAGTTAAAAGGTTTACCGATAATTTCATCTTTATTTTTTGCACCAAATAAATCAACACAGCTATCATTGACATAAAAGATACTTTGTGATTCGTGCAAAATAATTGGGAGAGGAGATTTTTCAACTACCAATTTATATCTTTTTTCAGACTCCATTAATTCCGTTTCAAGTTTATGTTTTTCAATTAATCGTTGAACTTCTTCCTCGGCTTTTTCTTTACGAATATAATTACGGTAAATAATCATCGAACCGGCTATAAAAATTGAAGTAATCAATAGAAAGAGGAAGGAAAATTTCAATTGCGCATTATTTTCAATAGCTTTCATTAAAGAGAATGAACCGGATGTAATTAAGAGCCATTTAGTACCAGGTAATTCAATATTATAAAAAGTAACTATTTTTTTTCCATTATTTTTTGTCTGGAGTAAAACACTTTCATTTATGATGAAAGGATTATAAGGAAAATTCTTTTCAGAATCTATTCCTACTGGATAAGCCGGATGACAGGTAATACAAGAATTACTATTGAGGTTTGTTGAGGAGAACTGAGGATGCTTATTATAATTAGGAGAAATTATTAAACCGTTATTATCGACTATCATAAATTCAGTCTTTTTAGCTAATAGACTCAATTTGTAAATATTTTCATTAAGAAGACTGTCAAGATTAACTTTTAAGACTAATAAACCTTGAAATTTTAATTTTTTATTTAGAGGATGAATACTGTTAGAGGAAGCATAGACGGGAGTAATTATCTTCAAATAATGGGTCAGCTTATTTAAGGTTAAATTTGAATCATCACTTGTTGATAATTTAATTTGCTGATAGTTAGAAGAATTACGGCACCAATTATAAAGGGAATTACTGCTAAAGTTTTGTCCTATTTTGGAGGAGTCTGTAGAAAATTTGACTTTTCTATTTGCATCGATGAATTGCAATTCCGTGGCATAATGATTTTTAACAAAGTTGAAACATTCGTTAATATCATTTTGAATATTTTTTTTATTATTATTTTCATACGAAATAGTTTTTGCTAAAGCTTTAAAATCAATAGACCGATTGAAAATGTAGGTTTGTATTTGGGAGGCAACTATGTATGTTAAATCCTTTTGATGCTCTTCAAAGCGGTTTGAGATTGCTTTATTAAATTCATTGTGGATATTATAAATGGAGTAAAAAATAATAAGTAAGGAAATAATCCAAATAATAAATATTATTTTTTGTTTAGAGATTGAATAAATCATTTCATGAAGTTAATAATGTAATGGGAAACCCTTTGAAATATAATATATCATATCACGTCATAAAACATATTAGAAATATAAACAAATCAAACATAAAAAAACAATTGCCTCCTAATAAAAAATAAAGGAGATGGTGGGTTATCCATCTTTTGGTAGAAGGATTTTCCGAAATATTTGCGAGTGTTGATGTCATTTACCCTTCGATCTATCAGACCTGATATTGAGTGGAATGAAAAGCCGCTAAAATTTTCATTTTGGGCAATAAACAGAGCGCGGCAAGCCGCAATGTATTATGCTTGATGGAATATGGAATATGTAAAACAAATTTGAAATATCTTGACACAAAAACAAAGATTTAAAAGTCAGCTAAAGCTTGCCGGCAGGCATTCAGGTTTTGAGTTAAGGGTAATGAAATTAAATCGACAAAAGGATTTTCTCAACTAGATTTTTTAGATCTTTTGTCAAGAAGGGTTTCGACAAATAGTGAGTTAAACCTTGGGATAGAAAATTTTCTTTGTCGCCTGCCATTGAAAATGCTGTAAGAGCAACAATAGGCGTAGACTCGTACCCTTTAATTTTTCTTATTTCTTTAGTTGTTTCAATACCGTTCATACCAAAGCCTAAATTAATATCCATAAAAATTACATCGTATTTTTTCTCTTTTACCAGTTCTATTGCACTTAACCCTTCTTTAGCAATATTTAAATTACAGAATTTTTTAAGTACGTGTTTTATAAAAGACACTGTGTAATTATCATTATCGACTAATAATATCTCGGGAATAATTTTTGATTTTGATAAAAAGTTATTTCCGGAATCTACGTCTGCAAGAGAATGAAGTATATCGTTTTCATTATTTTTAGAAGAATACGGAAATCTTATTGTAAAGACTGAGCCATTATCTTCAATACTTTCAACAGTAATAATGCCTCCCATCATTTCAACTGTTTTTTTAGTAATTGTCAGTCCGATGCCGGTACCTTCATAATTGCGACTTAATCCTTCGCTTACCTGGCGAAATTCTTCAAAAACAAGATTCAATTTATCTTCCGGAATACCAATACCGGTATCGACAACTTGAATTTCAGACCATAATTTATTTTCCAAGATGGCTTTATTAACAATTACCTTAATACTACCCTTTTCGGTAAATTTTATAGAGTTGTTAACTAAATTACGAATAACCTGGGTGAGCAGTTTTTCATCGACTTCAGAGACAGCCTTATCATCTTTTATAATTATTTCCAGAGTTAAATTATTAGAGTGGGCAAATCCCTCAAATGATTTTACCGAATCATTAACAATTTGAGCAATATTTGTTTCTTTTAGATTTAATTGAACTTGCCCAGCTTCGATACTGGATAGATCAAGGATTAGATTTAATGTTTGCATTAGCCTTTCAGCGCCGGAAAAGATAATGCTGATAAGTTCCTTTTGATCAGCGTCTTTAATTTCATCATTTAGAATTTCTGCAAAACCTAAGATGCCGCTCATTGGAGTGCGTAGTTCATGGCTCATATTGGCAAGGAAATTTGATTTCAGTCTATTTATTTCCTCGGCTTTTTCTTTTGCTGCTATAAGTTCTGCTTCATATTTTTTCCACATAGTCATATCGCGTCCAATAGAAGCAAGACCTAATATTTGTCCGGTCTTTAAATCCTTTATATAAAAAATATTTTTAGTAACGGGAATAGATTCATTACTCTTAATATTTCTTAAAGAAGACTCCCCTTTCCAAAACCCATTTTTGGCTAAGGAAGGTATCTCTACTACTTCTCTTTGCTGCCAGGCTTCGGGAGTTAAAAAATCTTTTACAACAAAGGAAGATAAGTCAGCTTCAGGCTCCAAGCCGACTAAAGTTTTAGCTGAATTATTCATAAATAAAGTTTTATTGTTTATTGAAGAGAGGGCAATATAATCAGAAGTATTATGAATAAGCGAAATAAGTCTTTGATTATCTAACTCAATTTGTTTCTTTTCTTCTTCACGAATATTATTATCCATTGCATAACCGATATCATTTATCAATTCATTTAAGAGATTTATTTCATTTAGATTAAAGAATTTTTTTTCAGATGAACCAAGAACTATTATGCTTTTATTATGAGTCTCTAATTTTATAGGGAATATGGCAAGCGATTTAATTCCAGATGCAACTGAAGGGTCAAGGTTTAGAGAATTTATATCGTCTATTTGCAGATCATTTATAATAAACTGAGAATTGTTTTTTTGAAAAAGATTAGCTACCAGGTTATAATTTTTGAATAACCAATTGTTTTCATTCCTTCCACTCAAGATGCATTTTATATGATTATTTAGATCATCTATTGTTTCATATTTCTTATCCCAGGCGCCGAAACAAGCATAATTAAACGTTCCGATATTTTCAGCTATCTCGATAATTGATTTAATAAGTTTATCGTTATTTTTCTCTTTGACAATAAGTTGATTTATAGCAGAAGTAAAAGCATGATTTCTATTAAACTTTTGGATTTCCATTAAAAATTTTTCCTCACTCGTCTGAAGCAGGTGTTTGTATGTTTTTAATTTGGAAATATTCTTCCTCTGAAATAAATAATATATGATTATAAAGGTGAGCGAGAATAAGATGCACAAGCAACAAAAGTAGAAATTATTACTTATTGCAGCAATATTTACGTGTAAATATTGCGTACCGGAAGTTTTAATCTCAGGATTCAGAGTTGGTATTAATCCAGTAATCCGGGTTTTGGAATTCTTATACTTGGAAATAAGAAAGAGAAATTTTGGATGATTAAAATTTTTATTAATAGCAAATAAGATGATATTATATAGTAATGGTTTACTTTTATTAGCAATTAATACAGCCATTTAATATTTTTCATGTGAGAGCAATATATAAGATTCAGTGTAATATTTTACTAGTATTTATAGAAAATAGAATTTTTAATTCGCGATGACCAAAAACGTAAAAGAAATAATATTGAAAGAATGAGCAATATTTATGCCATTTGAAATAATCATTTATTCAAATATATGCGCGCTTGTTAAAAAGAGATAAGAAGATAATATATAATTTTCTTTTATGTATTATCTTCATATTCATAGTAGGCAAATGTTATTATTTTAATAATACCAATTTTTTGGTCTCAATATAATCTCCCGCTTGGATAGTGTAAAAGTAAATGCCACTTGCAAGTTGTTTGTTGTTCTTATTCAGTTGTGAATTAAATTTAACTTCATAATTACCGGGACGTTGTTCTTTATTTACAAGTGTAGCTATGTTGTTCCCAAGTATGTCATAGACCTTTAATACAACCTGACTACCAAAAGGTAATTGATAATCGATTGTAGTTCCCGGATTAAATGGGTTAGGATAATTTTGTTGCAATTTAAAATAATCCCCAAGGTTATTTTTATTGGAATTATTATTAATTGAAGTGGTGCTATCTGAATACTCAATAACAACCATATCCCAATAATTTAATTTTGGGATAATGAATATTACAGAATCATTTTGTTGAGTAAAAGATAAATCTTCAGGAGAACCATCTTCAAAATCAGGCGAAGCTAACCAAACCCGGGAAACTTTAGAAGCAACACCTGCAGTAATTTGGATATTTAATAAAGTATCCGGAGCAGTTTGCGTACCATTTGCATCCCGCCATCCCATTGAGTTTGCTTTAACAAAATTGATAAAATGAATAATATCTCTGTTCCCTTTTCCATAAGGCAGATACCAAATATTTCCTTGCGCGGGTGGGAAAGAAGAAAAATGATAATTAGATGTTGAAGTAATATTTATTTGTTTCATACTAACACTATCTCTTAATAGGTTTTCGTATGCGACCATGAAATCATAATAATTTATTAACTTTCTTTGAAGGTCATCGCTCATCTTTAAATTATTATTAGGAAAATATTCATTACCGAGCATGTGTTCGCCGAGCTCTAGGTGTGAAGCTCCGGCTGCAAAAATAGCCGCATCAAGAAATAAGACCCCTGGCATATTAAAGAATCCCGGATTATTTGAAAGATTGTAATTCACATAAGCTGCAAGAACGGTTTTTAGATTTCCATGGCTTAAAGTATTATTCTTAACTATAATATTTATTAAGTCTGAAAAAGAAGTATTAGGATCCCAAACCTCTGTGTATAGAAAATCTACTGGAGCTTGTAATATACTCGATTGACCATACTGATTTACTGCATTCATAACAAGAGGGACAGATAAAGAATCTTTAGCAGTCTGCAAAAAATCCCTGAAGCTGTTGGCAACATTAACATTTTGTCCCTGATAATTATAGACGGTTCCCGGGTCTCCCACTTGATCTACATGCCAGCCGTCAAAAGGAAGAGCTTCAAAAACTTTTTTCTCTTGAGTAAATAAATATGCCTGCCATGCTTTGTTAGACGGGTCCATAAAATAAAGATTACTCGCCCATCCTGATGGTAATGAGTACATCCATCTGTTCTGATGATTTGTATCCTTATACAATCCCCACTGATCAGGGACACCATCTAAATATGCATTACTGTAGGCACCGTAAAGAAGATTATAAGCCATTGTCTTAATATTAAATTTATGGGCTTCATCAATAAAACCTTTTACGGTAGAAAAATATACAGTCCTGTTAGCAATATCGTTCCAATATGGCGCTGGATCTTGCGGAGTCCCGTCAAGGGGCATATTATGTTTATATTGCCAGTCATAAAATTGGATTCCATTAATATGATATCTGTTTAGAGTTTCAATAATTGATTGAATGCTATCCTGGCTTAGAGAAGGATAATTTGAAAGGAATCCATATCGGGGATAATAATTCCAAGTCGATGAAACATCGACAGCAATATTAGTCTGGTCAACAATTTGATTCCCTTGTATTAAAAATATTTCGACGAGATAACCCCGGAAATCGGATTGAGGGGTTTTCCAATTCCAACTAACATTATTTATTTGAGTAAGGTTAATTGTTTGTTCAAATATTTTATCATCCATGTGAAAATATTTAATCAGGAGGCTTGCGCCTGACATTTGATTATTGAAGACAATATTGAAATTAACGGTATCACCCGGGGAATATCTTGCCTTGTCTGTATTGACTTTATTAAAATAGTTGTCCACCCGGATAAAGGTATTTATAAAACTTGATTTTGGCAGAACAAATTGGAATGGACAAATTATAGTTAAGCTAAAGACTAAAAATATTCTTTTTATTATGTTCACAATAAGTATTCCAATTAAATTATGCTGAATTAATTTATCCTTATTAGTCTTATATAATCAAGTAGAGCAGAATTTGTTTCGACATTCATATTATTATCCGAATGAGTATAAATTATTTGCACTTCATGTCTTCCTTTGCTCAGTTTTGCGATTATTGAATTAGTGAAACCCCAGTCAGTCCAATTGTCAACTCCTCTTTGAGGCATGATTATGGGGCCGGCAATTTCATTATCAATTTTCAGAGTTCTAATGGCGCATTTATTATCTGTATTTATAGGACCGTTTCCGTTTGCATATCTAAAATCAATCGCATAAAGTCCATCGCTAGGCACATCAATAAATAATTTTACAATTTGATTAGGGTACAAATTTTTATCTAATGCGACATAACCTTTACCTGAATATCCTGGAAATATATTTTGTACTTCTTTATTACCTTCTTCAGCTTGGATAATAATTTTTTCTTTATTTGGGTATACTGATAAAGGTTCGCTTAAAAATGATTGAGTTCTGTTTTTACCAATAGCCATTACTTGATAATCAGAATATTTTTTATCATCTCCGATAGTAAATTCGTTGTGTGCTGTTCCTGATAATTCTTTACCATTTTTATAGATTTTATATCCAATTGCATCTGAAACCGGGTTCCACTCAAGAGTATTATCCGAAAGTTTTACAATTGGTGTCTCCGGCGAAAAATAATTTTTTACTAAATTAACGTAAGATTTAGATTCCATCTGATTATTCATATTCAAAATTATTTTATGCTTGCCTATCAAATCAGCATTAATTTTATTCCCTGATATTTCTTTCCCATCCAGTATAAATGACTTTATATTATTACCAAAACCATTGATAGTAATTGACAATATTGAATTCCTGTATTTGAAATTGCTTAGGGTTCTCACGCCTGAATATTCTTTAGGAATAAAAGGATGAAGCTCAAGTGAGTTCGGATTTAGTTTTATTCCGAAAATCACACGATATATTAAAGCCAGGTTTCCGGCAACGCTCCACAACTGGCGATCGGAATTTATTTCAGTTCCGAGATAATCTCCGGTTGAAGCTACCATATTTTCTTTATTAGTCATAAATAAAGAAGCCGCACGATAAACTGACGCAAGTGCGAAATTAACAGATTTCACATTTTCCTCTTTTGCAGATGCCCAAGCCCAATAAGATTCAACAAATGGCCAGATGGCATTATTATGATAAGGAGGAATATTAGGTGTCTGCGGATAGATACATGTTATTCCAAAGTTAGTAATAGGCGCTTTTTCAATTATTTTTTTAGCATTAACTTTAGAAGGTATACCAAATAATACACTTAATCCTTCACCAAGGGCTTCTGATTTCGGTGATAAAGAGAAATAATTTCTGCCGTATAAATATTGTCCATAATAATTTTTATTTTTCAGCCACAATAATTTATTTATATTTTTTCTGACTTTTTGTGCAACTTCCAAATAGGGCTTGGAAGGCTTTCCTAATATTTTTGCCATGTCAGACAATATTATTAATGCCTTGTAATGAACGGCATTAGTACCAAGATTTTCCGAAGAATAAATATCCTTCGGGTCCATCCATCGAGGATATGTTTGTTCACGCCAATCAAGGAACGACGACTCGCCTTTAAATAAACCGGTAGCTTTATCATATACGGTATTCAGATCATCATCAGCAGAATTCTTAATTATCTTATAGCTTGAAGTAAGCCATTTTTTATCGCCGGTAGTAAGATAAACTTCCCATGCAGCAATAGCCCAGACAAGCCTATCCGACGAAACAGGCCATGCGCCGCCTGTACCGGTGTCTTGAATAATTCTGTCATTCTTTACTTTAGCCATGAGGCTTGTTTTAGAGGCATCGGGATTCACCATAGCCAACGAAAGGAAAATACTATAGCTAATATCCCGAGTCCAAACCCCTGTCCATTTTGCACCAGCCATAAAGGCACCGTCGGGACGCAGGTTTAGTGCCATTTCCTCCAAAGCATGGTTATAAAGTGCATCCACTAAAACATCTGGAGAATGATAAGACGGGTAACGTGTAATATCTTTACTCAATTTCCATTTAAGCCATTTTTCTTTCCTTGCACCGGGTTTTTGTATATGATCTATTTGAATCTTTATTTCATAAATACCATCGCCAACATCAGTCATTTTAAATTCTCTATTACCCGGTAAAGATGAAAAATCCCAAGTAAGAGGAGGGGTTCCTCCTACTACATATACGCCCTTGAAGTCCTTTTCATAAATTTTATTGCTGTCATAAGTTTCATAGTAACCTTTGGTTTTAAAATCATTTAGTACATTTCGCATATCTACACGAAGAATAAGAGCTACGTCAGAAGTAAGTTTTCCAATTTTTTTATTCCCGGTTGCACTTAAAGGATCATTTTGCCCAAACAAATAAACAGGAGATGTATAGCTACCATTTTTTGTCCCGATAATTAAATGATGATCCTGTCCGTGATCGCGTTCATTATCAAGTCCGTTTATACTGAACTTAAAATCAATTTCATTAGAAATTAATTCTTCGTAATTACTTTTATAAGAAGAAATAATTTCTTGAGGCGATTTCGCTAATGCTTCATAATTACCCTGTACCACTTTATTTGAGAACGCGGTATAGTCTTTTGACTTAAATAATATTTTTTGCGCGTTCAATTGAAAACTTGTTATAAACAAAAGCGAAAAAACAAAAAGGAACTTCATTTTACTCCCGGATATTTAGCATTAATGATTCTCAAAAATTCATCAGTAGAAAACTGTATCTCAAAATCGTATTCTTTAAATGGAAAGAATATACCATTCATTAAAACAATATTTTTTAGGCAATTAAAGAAAATTAAAGCCGGTAATTTTTCATACCGGCTTTAATTATTTAGATTCTTACTTCAACAAGATCATCTTCTTAGTTGAATTAAAACCGGCAGTATTCAAATTGTAGAAATAAATACCGCTTGCTAATTTATCAGCATTAAATGTGACCTGATAATTACCGGCATTTTGTTGATTATTTACAAGTGTAGCAACCTCTTGCCCAAGTAGATTGTAAACCTTTAGCGTTACTAATTGAGCTTTCGGAACGCTATATTTAATAATGGTTGAAGGGTTGAAAGGATTCGGATAATTTTGTTCCAAAGAATATTTTGCAGGGGTTAAATTATTTTCTTTCTTGATACCCGTTAAAGTAGAATAATTAGTTGGGTCGCCGAATTTACTGTTGACATCAACAGTATCTCCTACTTTAACATCAACCCAATGATTCACAGAGCCATCAAGGAATTCATTATCCATAGGATGATACCCGCCGTTTAAAGTATCTGCTCCTGTATAATAAAATCCGTATTTAAAAAGGCCGGGACCACCGACATTGCCCACAGGGAAAGTAACTACTCCGGACCAAATACCATCTCCGGCAACTTTGTCGCCATTTTTACCGCTGTCATTTAATTGAATCAGAGTTGCTTTAGTTGTATCTGTATTTACCGTATCTGACGGAAGCCAATTACCTGCCCAGCCGCCTAAAACAGGGTTCTGACCTTTTATGCCGACGATAAGTATACTCTTAGGATCTACCTTTTGTTGTGTATATTTATTTACTGCATTATTCATATCAACTTGAAAGAAGACATAGGAATTAGTAGTTAAAGCAGGCTGAATTGGGAAAATAGTCGGGACGAAAGTAGGTATATCTGTTGTGGAACTATCGGGGCCAATAGCTGTTACATAATTATTTGCTACTTCCCATCCCCAATTAAAGAAATTACTATCCGGGAATGCCCTTAATTTCCATTGTGTAGAGTCGCCCTGCACATCTTTAATTACTAAAGAAGTAGAATAAATCCACGGATGGATTGGATCATTTGCAACCAATGTTCTATTTCCGCTGATGACGGAACCGTTGCCAAATAAACCTTGGAAGACTAATGAATCCACATTGGGATCAAAATATCCTTTACCCGTACCATAAATTGAAGACAAGTCTACAGTTATATTAAGTGTGTTAATAGCCTGAACAATAAGGACACTGTCATCATTATAATAAGCAACAGGTAGGGTCATTGATGGAGAAGTAACAATAAGATGTCTATTTCCATCCGGATAAGTTGCATTAGTAGGAAGTGATTCCCATCCTCCGTCATTTAAAACAAATTTGTATGCAAAATCTTTCCCTACCAGGCTATCCGGGAAGTTAATAGTCAAACTATATATTGAATCCTGATTCGGGCTCGTTGCTGTAAATGTCGTTCCCGACCAATCTGCAGCATCCCCAACATCTACTTGAAAATTTCCCCTGATATAGATATGATCTGTTTGTGGATTGAAGTATCCCTCTTTTGCTTGGATCTTCATGTTTACAGCAAAAGTAATGGGAATAGTAGTTTGAGCAAACAAGGATACGCTCATGAATGCGAACATTAAAGTAAGCACTACTTTTTTCATTGTGAACCTCTCTTTTTGTTTTTAGAAATTAGTTAGTTACGACCTCTATAATCCAATTGATATTGAAATT
>JAKAFW010000083.1:0-4969 GCA_021817845.1 Bacteroidota bacterium | reverse complement strand
GTAAAAAAGATTGTCGAACCAAAGATATTTATGTTGTCCCTCTCACCCTTTGCCTTGAATTCAGAGATGTATTTGATCACGGACACACCAAGTCCAAGATCCAGCAGGCCGAAATAGCCGAAGAATGACTGGAAAAGCGCCCATAAACCAAATGCCACATTGCCAAGATGATGGATGACGATAGGTGATATAAAGAGACCTACAAGTGCTGCGACAATAAAGCCGGTATAATTGCTCAGGGCGTTTTTAATGAGTGTTTTCGATAAAGACATGCTTGCCTCTTATAACAAATAGCAAGGTTTGTGAAGTAATTGAAATAAGGTGTCATTCTGAACGGAGCGAAGCGGAGTGAAAAATCTCAAGGAATCGGATTCTTCGTTACACTCAGAATGTCGCAAATGTGCATATTCCTTAAAATCCTCTCCTTGATGTGGTATAAGAGTAGCACATCTCCCAACTTTTAACTCTTTAACTCCGGCACTCATCTTTTTACCAGTACTGCTTGCAATTCTTCGCCGTAAGGTTTGCCTAAAAGGACAAGGTATTTTTCGTACAAACCCAATAAGTTGATATATAATTTCTGTGAAGAAGTAATAATACCTGTTCTACCGAAAGAAGTGTCTGTTCCATTCCTCTGTCGCACTTGATATTCCAAAGACCAGAATAGAGACGGATTTGCAGTTAAGGTTAAATGACTTTTTACTCTTAGTCCTGTAATTTCGGCCAAGGTAGATAATGATTTTGACGAATAGAGCATTAAATGCCTCGGTGTTTCAAGAGGTCCCCAGTTATTTTTAAACTTTTTATATCCATAACTGTCCATATTTGGTGTCCGAATTAAGACCATGCCGCCGGGGTGAAGAATACGTTTTATCTCTTTTAATGTTTCAACCGGATTATACAAATGCTCCAGTACATGATTCATTGTTATGAGGTGGAAATAGTTGTCAGGGAATTTATGATCGAGAAGGGTACCGGTTTTTATATTGAGTCCAAAGTTTTCCTTACCTATCCGGGCTGCATATTCACTTGGTTCTATTCCATATGCTTCGTAACCCAGTTTTTCTAAAGTAAGTACGAAATGTCCTGTACCGCATCCTATATCAAGGGCTTTACCATTTTGTACATACAGTGGGAATAAAGCGTGCGGGATCCCGAACCTTGCGCCATTCCATAAGGGAAACAAAAGATATGAAACTATTCTTGCAAGAATTATGGGATGTAATCTTAATTTCTTTTCATAGTTTTTATAATGATAGATCTCATAGAGAATTGTATGCCTTATCAAATCCCGCAATCTATGAATATACTTTTTATTTGATCGGCTATCTGTAATTTGATGGGAAGGATAATCTTTCGGATAATATATATCCAATACTTGTGCTGTTGGTCTTGGAGAGAGATAAAATAGAGAGCAGTTCAGACATTGATTTAATCCAAACTCACCTGGAATTCCGTGCATCCTATCTGTATTTTTGAACAAGAAATGATTTTTTGCAGCCCCGCATACAGGGCAGGCCTTCAGTTCTTCGGTCTCCGTCTTAATTCCCATTCTGAGCATAAATAACAGAGTAAATGAATGATGTCAAAAAAATACAATATCTGTTTGATTAATATTAGAAAATAAGTTATTAAATAAAACTTGATATTCCAAATATTGAGAGAACAAATACAAAGAACAAAAGTTTATAAAATATGAAGATCTTATTTCTTACAGTCCATTCGGTAGAAGTTGCAAGTACTCGATACAGGGTTTTTCAATATTTGCCTTACTTCAAAAAAGAAGGTGTTGAGTCCACTATTAAATCATTTTTTATTTCATCAAAACCAATCAACATGTATCAAACTTCTTCTGATACGCTCTACTGGAGGCTGAAAGCCGGGATTAGAGGTTTTCTTAATGAGCTGACAATTTGGTTATGCGGTAACAAATATGATGTTATTATTATACATAGAGACTTAATGTTATGGGGGCCTCCTTTTATTGATAGACTAAAATGGCTAAGAAAATTAGGCAAACCCATTATGATAGACTATGATGATGCGTTGTGGGTGGCGAGAAATTCTCATAAAGAGAACCCATTGAGTCAATACATAAAAAGAATAGTTTTAGGGCCTTATAAAGATTTTGAAACTTTATTACATATTGCTACGCATGTTATTGCCGGGAATAGCTATTTAGCTGATTATGCTAAAAAATATAATTTGAATGTTTCAATAATTCCTACCACAGTCGATACAGACCGGTGTAAACCAAAAAGTAAAAAAAAGGATATGAGCTCAAAAGTGGTAATTGGATGGATCGGTTCACCATCACCTTTTTTACAGATTTTAAATAAAGTATGGCAGAAGCTTCCCGGGAATGCAGTTCTAAAAATTATTGGAAACTCCTATAAGCCGGAAGGCATCGAATATATAAATGCGGTATGGAATTCCGAAACAGAATTAAATGAACTCACGACTTTTGATATTGGTATTACTCCATTACCGGATGATGAGTGGACAAGAGGCAAATGTGGATTTAAAACCCTGCAATATATGTCTGCGGCTATACCGGCTGTATCTTCACCGGTAGGGGTCAATTCAGAGATTATCCATGACGGGGTTAATGGTTTTCTTGCTCGAAATGAAGAGGAATGGATTGAGAAGTTAACTTTATTGATAGAAAATCCTGAATTAAGGCAAAGAATCGGAATGGCCGGTCGCAGGACAGTGGAAGAGAAGTATTCTGTAAAGGTGTGGACATCGGCGTATTTGAAAATAATAAGAGATGTCATAGAAAAATATGCTACTGATAATGCGTGAACAGGTGAGAAAAGCTATGCCGTGGCAGCAACCATCAAAAATTGAAAATCTCATATCAGATTAACAGGTATGTATAATGGTGTATAAATTTACTTTTACAGTATTTACCCCAGCCTTCAATAACGCACATAAATTAAGCAGAGCCTATGAAAGTCTGAAAGTACAAACATTCAAAGACTTTGAATGGCTGATAGTAGATGACGGCTCAACAGATAATACAGCGGAGTTGATAAAAAAATACCAGGATGAATCCCCTTTTTCTATTCATTACATGCGGCAAGAAAATCGCGGTAAACATATTGCCACGAACACAGGTGTTGAAAAAGCACAAGGTGAATTTTTCGTAATCGTTGATTCTGACGACTCGCTACCATCGAATGCTTTACAGAGGTATAAATATTACTGGGATTCGATTCCAATTGATCAACGGTACCGTTATTTTCAAGTTACTGCCTTAGCAATGTTTTCTACCGGAGGATTGGCAACAAATAAATATCCCTTGGATATTATAGATTCTAATACGTTGGAGATGATATACAAATATAAAATTAAAGGCAGTACTGGTCATGGTTGTGCGAGAACCGAAATTCTTCGTATGTTCCCATATCCTACAGATTTGAGAACAAAATTCGTACCGGAGGGCCTTGTTATACATGCGATTGCTCAAGCCGGATTTTTAGAACGATGTGTTAATGAAGGACTGTATATTTTTTATGACGATCAGGACACTCACAGGCTTACAAAACAATCACCCATAAAATTTGCCGATAGCCATGCATTATGGCACCAATTCATTTTGAATTATGAAATAAAAAAGTGGTTTTGTTACGCACCTATAAAAATATCAGAATCTTCGGTTCATTATAGTAGATTCTCATTTCATTCAGGAAGTGGACTTTTACAGCAATATAAGGCTCTCGATGATATTTATGCAAAAATATTATGGTTAATAGGATTACCTATAGGTTTTTCAGTATATATTAAAGATATGATAGTCTATAAAAAAGAGAAGCCTTTGCCTGGATTGTAAAAACAGTCAAGGGTGTGTAATAACAAGTAGTAGAAGCTTATCTTTATTATACAATAATTAATCTGTTTATGCACTATGGTATTAATACAAATGTAAAGAAATGAAAAAACAAAAGGAGCATATTAGGTGTCAAAAATAAAAATCGCTCTGAATATTATTAGAACAATGAAGAATTGGCCTGTATCTGTTGCAGAATATTTCGGGTTTTATGGTCTACTGGGGAAAAATCGTATCATTTATATTTTAAGAAATGGGATAAAATACGAAATAAGAACAAAAACATCAGACAGGGCCATATTCCATGAAATTTGGATTAGAAAATATTATACGCCAGCAGGATTTACTATAAAAGAAGATGATGTAGTTGTTGAAATAGGGGCTCATATTGGGATCTTTTCTATCTTCGCTGCACAGCTAGCTAGAAACGGAAAGGTTTATTCATTTGAACCCATGCCGGCAAATTATGAAATGTTGCAGCGCAATATAATATTGAACAAAGCCAATAATATAATCCCTGTAAATAAAGCAGTATCCGATAAAAAAGGGAAGAAAGAGTTTCATCTTTCCGGCAGTGAAATTTATACCGGTGAACACTCTTTTTTCCTGCGTGGGGACAAACTAATGAAAACAATCGAAGTGGAAACTCTATCGCTGGAAAATATAGTAAAAGATCATAATATCTCTGAAATAGATTTCCTGAAAATGGATTGTGAAGGAGCAGAATATGAGATATTATTTAATGTTCCAGACGATATTTTACGTCGCATAAAACAAATAAGTATGGAGTGTCACGATATAGATAATACCAGAAATAAATTCTCTCTAAGGGAATTTTTAAAGGGAAAAACTTTTTTGGATATTTCAACAATGGATGTTAAAGGCGATGCTTCTATGCTCTATGCAAAAAATAGACTTTTTCTGAAAAGCTAAATTAAAATGATATTTTAATTTGAGTTGCTCGGAACGAAGACTGATACAAATTAATTGATTTTAACCAATAACTTGACACAAGACCTAAAAAAAGAAGATAAAAGATCATCACGATATAATATGATAGCAAAAAGTGATAGATTTCTTAGTATAAATAAACAAAGACAATCTCCACGCTTGTGGGGTGAAAACTATTTTGGTTAA
>JAKAFW010000082.1:0-5013 GCA_021817845.1 Bacteroidota bacterium | reverse complement strand
AATATCATCCCTTAAAAATTGTGAACATTCAATCAAAAATACTCCACTGCATCATACAGCCGCAGAGCGGTGAAACATTAGTAGCAGATTGACAAAAGGAAAAAACAAAGCTGTCTTCAATTCAGAATTCAACATTCTTTATTGTTTTGGGAAGGTGGAAGAGAAGGGGGTTGATTTATTTAGACAATTATTTTATTTTGTAGCACAAATGTGAAACAAATGGAGATAAAATATGGCAACAAAAACAGCAATCGTTAGGGCAAGGTTAGAACCGAAGTTAAAGAAAAAAGCAGAAAAAATCTTTGAAATTGTTGGCTTAACCGAATCCGAAGCGGTGAGATTATTTTATAAAAATGTTGTATTAACCCGTGGATTACCTTTTACTCTTTCTATCCCAAATCAAGAAACTAAATTAGCAATTGAAGATGCGAGAAGAGGGGAGTTTTCAATAAAGCATGATTCGATTGATAGTTTATTTTTGGATTTGAAATCTTGACATTAAGCGTTGTCTTTACAAAGAGATTTAAGTTTGATGAAGCTCTATTCCAAAATATCATTAAAAAATTTAGTTTAGCTGACAAGTTCGAAGATTTTAAGAGGAAATTTCAATGAGTTATTTTGATTTAGATTTATAAGGCACCCCATTTCCCTCTTTGTCATTTCAACAGGTTTGAAACCCCTGGTAAAAGATTATTGGAGAAACCTTGTTTTTCTAAACCTCGGAGTTGCCAAATCACTCCATCACTCCAAAAAGCAGTAAGCTGACTTAAACTAGTTATCTCAAGTTCCCCACATTTGCAAGTAATCCGTTAAAACCGTCTGATTTATTCCGTTCAGAAAAAGCAGCCCACGACTTCAAGTCGTGGGTTCCAAAACAAAAAACCTAATTTATTAACCGTTTCAACGGTTTTAATACCTAAATAAAAACTATCGATCAACCTGAGTAAGTTAAAGAATGTCGAAATAATTCCCCAACATTCCATTACTCCAATAGGCAGCTTTTCCTTAAAAATACTTTTGTGTCATTGTGTGTTTTTATAATTTTTTAGGTATATTTCTTGCGAAAATTGTCGCAACGTAAAATGTCGGATGAATTTATGAAAAATCCTTTCAAATTTGGCAGTATTGTAGAAGCGCCATATTTTATGAACAGGGTTGAAGAAACCCGAAAAGTAAAATCAATATTAAGCAGTGCTAATCACCTGATAATAATCAGTCCTCGCAGATATGGAAAAACGAGTTTAATCAACAAAGTAGCAAAATCCCTCAAAAGACCTTTTATAATTTTGGATTTGCAATTAATTACTACTCAAGCAGATTTTGCTTCTCAATTATTAAAGCGCATTTACAGGATATATCCGGCACAAAAATTAAAAGATCTGATAAAAAACTTTAGAATAGCCCCATCCATAACGTTAAACCCAATGTCTAATGCAATTGACATCTCATATAAGGCGACAACTTCTGAAACTGCTAAAACAGCTTTGGAAGATGTATTTAATCTTCTTGAAAAATTGGGAACAAGCGAAATGAAACCTATAATAATTTTTGATGAATTCCAGGAAATAAAACGGATAGGTGACAATTTAGACAGGTTTCTACGCTCTGTGATTCAGCATCATAAAAATATCAATTATGTTTTCTTAGGCAGTCAGGAATCGTTAATACGTGAAATCTTTGAGAAGAAAAAATCACCATTTTATCATTTTGGTTATTTATTTCCATTGGATAAAATCCCATGCAATGAATTTCTATTATTTCTTACAGCTAATTTTAAAGAACTGACTGATGAAAACAACAGCGTTTCGGAAAAGATTCTTGAGGTAACTAAATGTCATCCGTACTACACACAACAATTAGCATTTACTGTATGGGAATTATTGTCGAATGATCACAAAATTAAAGAACCCGTTGCAACAGCAGTTGATGAGTTAATGAGACATCACGATATTGATTACGAGCGTTTATGGAATACGATAAATAGAACTGATATGAAGGTACTAATCGGAATGTCAATTTCAGAAAGTTCACCGTTATCGGAGGAGTTTTCTAAGCAGAATGACACAGGCGCTTCTAGTACTGTTTTCAGCAGCCTTAAACGATTAATGCAAAACGGTTTTATCGCTAAATCAAGTGCTGGATACGAAATAGATGATCCATTTTTTAAAAAGTGGATTAAAGTAAGTAGATTGAAGTAAGTAGATTGAAGTAAACAGTGCCCTTTATAAACATGACTCAACAATTATCCATTGCGTCATACAGCCGCAGAGCGGTAACACATTAGTAGCAGATTTCCAATCATTCAATCATCAATCGAAAATCATCAATCATCCATTGCCTTTTTCAGCCGCAGAGCGGTGAAACATTAGTAGCTGTAACAGAAAAAAAAACATTAAAGCTCCGGAGGAGCGACATATAACTTTTTGAACAAGATTATTGTTCTTTATGTCAAACCATTCTGCCCGATAACGCAGTCAAGACGGGGGGAGTAGAAATCCCCGGTACATACAAATAGTTCGACCGAAGGGCCTGCCCCGCTTGCCCCGTTTGCGGGGTATGCGGGAAGAAATCCCACGAGTAGATCATGAGATATCTCAGTCGATATGGCACATTCCTGTTTATCATTCTTATTTTACACATTCAATAAAGAAAGGTGTGCAATTATAGTATTGCCGTTTATCCGCAATGATAGGCGGATTGTTTTTTATGTCAAGCCTTTCCTCTGGGAATATTTGAAATTATTTTTCATATTCCATTATTCCAAAAAGAAATCTTGCGTAAGCTGACTCAAACAAGCTAACTCTAGTTCCCCCGCAGTTGAATATAACCCGTTAAAACGTCTGACTTATTCCGTTCAGAAAAAGCAGCCCACGACTTCAAGTCGTGGGTTCCAAAAACATAAAACCATATTTATTAACCGTTTCAACGGTTTTAATACCTAAATAAAAACTGTCCTTCAACCTGAGCAAGTTAAAGAATCTTTGGATAATCCAATAAATTATATTAAATTTATGGAATATAATTCCACAAATTAAAATGATAATTAGAAAAATAAATATAAAGGAGCTTATCCAGCGAGGAAAGGTTTTAATAATTTACGGCGCTCGAAGAACGGGAAAAACTACTTTATTGAATGAATATCTTAAGGAAACGGACTTAAAATACAAACTTGAATCAGGCGATAATATAAGAGTTCAACAGGTGCTTTCTTCTCAAGACTTTTCTCAAATCAATGATTATGTGTCAGATTATGACTTAATAGCAATTGACGAAGCCCAGCAAATTCCAAATATCGGGATGGGGCTAAAGATAATAGTTGATAATCACCCGGAAATTTTTGTAATAGTAACAGGCTCATCGTCATTTGACCTCTCTCAAACAATAGGCGAACCGCTGACGGGGAGAAAAAGAACTTCAACCCTTTATACATTCTCTCAAGAAGAATTGCTTAGTAAATATAATAAGTTCGAACTAAAAGAAGAGCTAAAGAATTTTTTAATTTTCGGTTTATTTCCGGAAGTAGCGCTTGCAGGTAAAAAAGAAGAGAAGATAGAAATTATAAATGAGCTTGTAAATAGTTACCTTTTGAAGGATATTTTGTCTTTTGAAAGAGTAAAATCTCATAAGCACTTGTTGGATTTACTGAAGCTTTTGGCGTTTCAGGTTGGTAGTGAAGTATCGCAGAATGAGCTGGCGGTAAACTTAGGTGTAGATGTTAAAACTGTCGGAAGATATTTAGATTTATTGGAGAAAAGTTTTATAATTAAAAAGTTAGGTGGTTTTAGCCGGAATTTAAGAAATGAGATTACTTCAAAAGCTAAATATTATTTTTGCGATAACGGCATTAGAAACGGTATAATAATGAATTTTAATTCAATTGATTTAAGAAACGACATCGGGCAGTTGTTTGAGAATTTTATGTTTATTGAAAGGCAAAAATTTCATTCAAACAAAAGGGATGTTTTTGGCTCATATTTTTGGCGCACTTATACAGGTAAAGAAATTGATTTAATTGAGGATAAAGACGGAAAGATTACTGCATTTGAATTTAAATGGTCTAAGAAGGCGCGCACAAAAAAACAGAAGGAGTTTGTTGACAATTACAATCCGGAAAATTATTATTTTGTCAACGAGAGTAATTATCTGGATTATTTGATTGAATAAATGCCTTTTTCAGCCGCAGAGCGACGACACATCAGTAGATTATAAACAAAACCAAGAAATATATAGCTCCGTAGGAGCGACACTCGTCACTAATAATTTATAACTAATAATTGTAAAATAAATCATGAAAAAAATAAACATAACCTCGTTTGTCCCTATGTTCCCAAAATTTCTCCTATCCCACAAATTCAAAATTCATAATTCAACATTCAACATTCAACATTCTTTTTCCTCTTTTCCTTTTTCCTTTTTACTTCCTCCGTAACCGCCCAAACCGTCTACGAGCCCATACACAGCGGTGTATATGACTTCCTGGACCTTATGGCGCAAAAGGGAATAATCCAATTCCACGATAATATTAAACCTGTAAGCAGGGAGTACATTGCGGAAAAGCTTCTTCAGTAATCAGTAATAAGTTATCAGGGAACAATGAACAATTAACACCCCTAGAAAATGAAGAACTAAAATTCTATCTAAAAGATTTTGGAATTGAATTGAATTTCATTAATAATTCCTCCGCCGCAGGCGATTCCAACATTCAACATTCAACATTCAACATTCAAAATTCAAAATTCCTCCGTAGCTACTCTCTTCAGAGCCTGTGTGAAAATTTGTTTTCAAAGAATAAATATTAATATTTTTGTATAAGCTATTTTAGTTTTCTATTATTAAATATTTTTTGTCAATTGCCCCGCCACCTGCCTACCGGTCAGCCCCCGCATACGTAATGGCACTAACATAGGATTATTATTTATATTTACGATAAGCACCTTTCTTTGTCCTTCTGGGATATTGCCTACCGGGTCTTTGCGGAATAATTTTCCTCAGTATTTTCTGTTTCAGTTTTTC
>JAKAFW010000081.1:0-5026 GCA_021817845.1 Bacteroidota bacterium | reverse complement strand
TCGGGAAGAAATAAGGGAATTGGCTGTGCAGGAAGTCCGCCAGGTAGTATGCAGCTATAAAGCTCGCTTCCGCGGTGAGGAAATCACCGGCCTGCGCGATTCGTGTGTGATATGACGGACGCCAGAGCATTTTGAACTGTTTAAGTGTTTATTTGTTTAATTGTAAATTCCCCATTCAGATTTCTGACCACTGATCTCTGATTTCTCGTCTCTCGTTACTAGTCATCATTCGTTATTCTTCAATTATAAATAACCTGATAATTTAACAATAGGTATTACTTTAACATTATGTTTAATTGAATATGTATCATCACCGGGATATACAATAATCCCTTCCTTGCAATTCAAATCGTCCATGGCATTGAAAAAACCTTGAGTCGGTAAAGGAGAAAGAGATAGTTTTACTTCTATGCACAAAACCGGTCTATCACCTTTAACTACCAATAAATCAACCTCGGCCCCAGCGCTGGTACGATAGAAATAAGAAGTGTGTTTTTTCGTTATCATATTTATTATCTGCTCGATAACAAATCCTTCCCATGAATGCCCGGCGACCGGATGCCCCAATAATTCTTCTTTACTACCAATATTAAATAGAGAGTGCAGCAATCCCGAATCTCTAAGATATACTTTTGGCGATTTAACAATTCTCTTTTTTACATTTGGATAAAATGGAAGGAGCTGCCTTACAATAAAAGTTTCTTCAAGTATATCTAAATAATTCTTTGCGGTAGGTGATGATACACCGAGAGAGACTGCAATTTTGCTTGCATTCCAAAGTGAACCATGAGTATGAGCAAGCATCATCCAAAACCTTCTTAATTGAATAGATGGAATCTTGATACCGAAATTTGGAATATCCCGCTCTAAATAAGTTTTAATGAATGATTCCCGCCAATCAATACTTGTTTCTTCTTTTTTTGCTAAAAAACTATCCGGGAATCCGCCTCTTAGCCATAATCTATCTATTATTTTTTTATTTTCCCCAAGTTCGGTAATTAGAAATGTGGGCAGGTTATGAAAAATTATTCTGCCCGCAAGACTCTCAGCGGACTGCTTAAGTAGATTTGGGGACGATGAGCCAAGTATTAAAAATCGACCGTTTTTTCTATCTTGATCAACTAAGGCTCTTATTACAGAAAATAATTCCGGCTTCTGCTGAATCTCATCTATTATTATTAGCTTATCTTTTTGCTCCGAAAGAAAAAGTTCGGGTTCGACTAGCTTATTATAATCTGACGGAAGCTCAAGATCTAAATAAAACGAGGAACTGATTTTCTTTTGTATTTCTTTTGCTAATGTGGTCTTGCCAACCTGTCTTGGTCCTAAAATACCAACAACCGGAAAGGTTGTAAGCGATTCTTCTACTTGTTTTTGAATTATTCTTTTAATCATACCTTGTAAATTAAAAACTTAACTTTTAATTTGCAAGGTAGTTGTTCATATAAATTTTCCAACTTAATTCGACTAATTTCCACATGCTGCTTTCTTCATCCTTATATTCTCCATCTTTCCAATCTCCTGGTCTCGCCGTCCCACAGTCTTAAAGTCTCTCTGTCTCATCGTCACTTTCAAAATCCTCCCTACTCATTCCTCCTTGCTGACTTCCGACCTCTGACTTCTGATTATTGTCTGTCGTCTGTTGTTCTCATTACCCTATGAACTCTACCTTTTTCAATCGTCCATCGCATATCTCAAATCCTTCAATCCAAAATTTTAACCACCGAAACCTTTACTGACCTGCCCGCCCCGCTCTGCGGCGGTCAGTCTCTAGCTGACGCAGTCGTCAATCAAATAGTTTTTTTAGTATTTAGAAAGGAGAGAGCTTTTCTTTCTCCCTTCAGAGAATGGTTTACCAATTTCATAAAGACTATCCGGAGAAAAATCAGCTCCGTTAGCCCAAACTATCGTATGAATATCCTTGTCAACGCTAAATAGTTTAAATAGATTCCTATCTTTTAATGGTCCGAACATTGTCCCCCAAAGATCATGTTCTAAGTCAACTATTTTCTTTACGCCGTTGTTAAATGTAATAAGTATTTTATAATCCTGTATATATTCGGCTTCCACTACCCGTCTCATAATTTCTCCTAAACTAAAGGTTTTATTTTTTTTAAGGGCTCGTTTCTAATTGCTAATTTCCAATTAGTTTCAAGTTCTTTAATATGATTCTTTGCCCAATCAAGTACCATTCTATGTGCTTTATTAGGTAATACTCCATCCAATATATTTAAATTAGGTATTTCATATTTACAATCAAATTCATTGTATATTGCATGAAAATGAGGAGAGTGATGTTCCGTATTTCTCTCCCAGTACATAACAATAATTATCCCATAAAACCTGCTTATTTCTGGCATAAAAACAATTGTAACTTAATTATTTTTCTTAGTATTTCAAATGGACTAAAATATCTACCACTATCTGTCATTCCGATCATTATTCAATCGTCCATCATATATCTCAAATCCTGAGTTCGTCAATTCCAACATTCTATCATTCCAATTTTCCAATCTCCCATTGACCACTGACTTCTGATCTCTGACTTCCGATTATTGTCTGTCGTCTGTTGTTCTCATTACCCTATGAACTCTACCTTTTTCAATCGTCCATCGCATATCTCAAATCCTGAGTTCGTCAATTCCACAACTTTCCTTCAATCCTTCTCCATGTCTCACCTTCTCCTTACTGCCTACTAATTTTTCACTGCTGTATGCCTTCTGCTGGTCAAACAAAATTTCATAAACAATACTTAAAACAATAGTTGCTAAAACATATGAAGTTCTTATCTCAGTATTAGGGGGGAATAGTGACGGCTCTAACCTATGAAGCAATATTGAAATAAAATAAGCCAGCACATAGCTGATAAATGCTGTTCCGAAATCAGCTAATTGAGCAATTCGTCTATGATATGATGAACGCCAGATCATTCGTAATTAATATTCCTAAGAAATAAATTCTTCAATATTATTCTGTGAAATAACTTTGGTTACTTTTACATTATAAGAATCTAAAAATGTTTTTGAGAACTTAGCTTTGCTTTTGGGATTATACTTAAATTCAAAAGCTTCAATCATATTATTACTCTCTTCGATATAATCTACTTCCTGCTGCTGGGTAGTTCGCCAAAAGTAGCTTTGTGCGTTGATCTTTGAGTAAGCTAAATATTTCATCCTTTCGCTGATACAAAAATTCTCCCATAACGCGCCCGTATCGTTTCTTAAGCTTAAATGATTAAAATTTTTTAGTACTGCGTTTCTTATTCCGTTGTCATAAAAGTAAATCTTTTTTCCCTTCTTAATTTCATTTCTTACATTCCGGTTTAGTGCCGGAAGCCTGAATACTATAAAAGCTTTATCCAACAAATCAATATATTTTTCTACAGTATTTCTATCAGCCCCTACTAATTGTCCAATTTCTATCGTAGATATTTCTGAACCTACCTGCAAAGCCAACGCTTTTGTAATTTTTTCCAGTAGCTCAGGTCGTGATACTGTTCCCAACATGAAAAGATCGCGGTACAAGTAACTGCCGCTTAATAAACTTAATAAATCTTTTTCATCGCCGGGAGTAATAACAACTTCGGGATAAGCACCATATATCAGCCGTTTTTCAATATTCCTTTTCTCTTCAAGCAATGAGGTATGAGCCTCAAGTTCGCTGAATGTTAACGGGAATAGAATGAATTCAAATGCTCTACCTGTCAACGGCTCCTTTATGCTCTGCGATAAAATAAATGAAGAGGAGCCTGTTGCAATTACCTGTACATTTCTAATTCTATCTACAATAATTTTTATAATTATGCCAATTTCCGGTATTCGCTGTGCTTCATCTATAAAAATTATATCAGCGTTTCCGATAATACCCTCCAGCTTTGTTACATTGGGTTGAGCTAAGATTTCCCCCACATCGGAATCATCTCCATTTAAGTAACAAACCTTCTTTTCAAGTTCCTGCAGTATTGAATTTACTAATGTAGTTTTGCCTACCTGACGCGGTCCATATAGAATTACAGCTTTATTATGGAATAATTTATCTTTTATACTTTCTTTTAGTTTTCTGAAAACTAGCTCTGTTTTAGCCATTTTGCATTTCTATATTATTTCAATCATAATAAAATATAATAAAATGATAATGAGTTCGCAAGTGGTTATATAATTTTGATGCAAACTAAGGCACCATGTTTAAAATTAGGCTTAGAAAGCATATTCTAATTTCTATTGTAAATTTTTTTGGTATAACGCTGAAAGTTGTACGCTTTCTGCTAATCAAATAAAACTTCATACACTAAACTCAATAGAAAAGTAACGAGTATATAAGAGATTCTTATCTCAGTATTAGGGGGGAATAGTGACGGCTCTAACCTATGAAGCAATGTTGAAATAAAATATGCCAGCACAAAGCTGATGAATGCCGTGCAGAAATCAGCTACACGTGCTATCGCACTATTAAAGGAGGAACGCCAGAGCATTTATTGACTTTTTTAGTTGGAAAACAACCGCTTACAGTGCTGCACCCAACAAGGGTCTCTTATTGAGGACTCCGCTGTTCAGCATCGAGAATCGACGAAATCCCTTTTCTCAGGCCAGGGACATAATTTTTTACGACATCCCAAACGAGAAAATAATCGACGCCAAAGTAATCGTGTATGAGTTTGTCTCGCATTCCTCCTCCCACGTTGCTATTGCCCTCTGCTCTCTGCCCATTGCTTCTCTACTCCCATCCACGAACTCAACAGCAAGGTCCATTTCAACTTTTGACTTTCTCCCTCTTTACCCCTTTCCTTTTTGCCCCTTTACCTTTAACCTTTTCCCTTTTACCCCTTCGCCTATCTGCGTTCTTTCACTTCGTACGAGATTCGGCCGGAAAACAGAATCGCGATGCCTGAAGAATCTTTTGCAAGCCGTCGGATAGAGCCGGCACAAACAAAAAAGCCGCCGGTAGCTGAGCGGCGGTCTTTGGGAGAGGTTAAGAAGATGGGAACCTGGGAAGTTCCGAAGTTCAATAGCAGAACTTATCAGCAGAT
>JAKAFW010000080.1:0-5055 GCA_021817845.1 Bacteroidota bacterium | reverse complement strand
TATCCTGGTGAATATAGAAACGCTACTAAAGAAGATGCCATAGAAGCCGTTAAACTTGCAGAATTAACCAAGCAAGTAATTGGTGAAATATTAGAAAAAGATGGATTCCATTTTTATGAATGAGATAAGTAAATTGATTTCTGATAATGTATATTTAGGATCAGGGCTAAAGCACTTCTTTGTTTTATGCTTTACAAAATATGTCTAAGTTTCAGAGGGATGACATATTTATTGAGACCGATACAAACTCGACACATGATTTCTGCCAAAACATATTTCGTCCCTACGGGACTCTATATTCTTCTTTTGATATCTTTCTATAAATATTTCGTTCCTAACGGAACTCTAGAAATATAGTACAGACTAAATCATATATTTAGACAAATACAGTAAGACATAAGCATTGATTGTTGAGCATTCGCCAATTCAATAAAATTCATATCTCTATTGATTAGATTTTAATATAACGACAAACGCATCATTTACTGACGACCAACGACTATTATTTCATACGAAATAGCGTAGATTTTAGTCTGTTTTTTCCTCTCTGCGCCACGTTTTTTTACCTACCCTACTTTAAAACCCTTACTCATAAATAAATATCCCCACAGAATCGATTTTTGCATTTTCTCTAGTATAACGTTTCAATAAAATAATTACATTTAATAGAAAAGATATTATATTTACCTTCAAAAAATTGGAGGTAGTTATGTCCAGAACCAGTGCACGTTCTCGTTTAGTTTTAGAAGAATCTAAATTAAAGGAATTACAGAAAATTGCTTCTTCCCGTACTGCACCACTAAGAGAAATACAAAGAGCCAAAATTCTGATAATGTATTCAGAAAACAAGAGCATTTCGGGCATTGAGAAAGAAGCTAATGGTTCTCATCCGACTATATACAAATGTATTGACAAGGCTCTGGCGATGGGTGTTGATGCGGGACTTCGAGATAAATTTCATCGTCCTAAGAGTCCCGTGATTACTGAAGAAGCGAAAGCATGGGTAGTGAGTCTTGCATGTACTAAACCCAAAGAATATGGATATGCTGCCGAACTATGGAGCCGCAAACAGTTAGCAATGCATGCAAGGACATACGGACCTGAAGAAGGATATTCTTATCTTGCCCATGCGGCTAAAGCAACAATACAGAGGATACTGGAACAACACCCAATTCGTCCTGATAAGATTGCTTATTATCTTGAGCGACGTGATCCAGAGTTCGAAAGTAAAATGCAAAATGTGCTAATGGTCTATAAAGATGTAAATCTCACAAATGAAACTTTGAGCAAAGGTGAATTTCCCGATATTATCACTGTTTCAGTAGATGAAAAACCAGGTGTTCAGGCAATTGCGAATATAGCACCGGATATTCTTCAATACAATTAAAATTATCTTAGATAATCATTCAGCTCATATTTCTAAAGAAACGATGGAATATCTGGCTACCAAGCCAAATAGGTTTATCTATGTACATACGCCAAAGCACGGATCATGGCTTAATCTGGTTGAAATATTGTTTGGAAAAATGACACGTACTTTTCTGAAACATATCCGGGTGCAAACTAAAATGGAATTAAAGAAGCGGATTCTCCTTGGTATAAAAGAGATGAACGATGCCCCGGTTGTTTTTCGTTGGAACAAATTCGGCCCTGAGACAGTTTACTAATGTAAATGTATTGATGAAACGATATACTAGTTATGTTATTGATTTTAAAGGTTTCTAAGGGATATCCGGGCAGCGTGGTTGATAGGAGAAAGTACAAAAACCTGTCTATCCGGGAGTGTTGCTGAAGTCTATTATTTCGTCTCGAATGTAAAGAGAGGTCTTACAACTGTCTAAAATGGGATTTCTCCCTCCGGTCGAAATGACATTTGGGGGTTGTGCAGCAGCCTGGCGGCAGATAGGGTTGCAGAACTCTCCTATTATGATTCAAATTCCGCATTATTGATAATAACCCATTGGTTGTTTCTCTTATCGATTGTGATTTTTATAAGTGACAGAACAGCAGTTGGTTAATGAATTTTCTTGATCAAACAGAATTCACAATTTAGGGTAACCTATATTATTACCTAACGACTATTTTAAAAGTCTGCTTCGGTTACCTTCATAATTGTCGAATAAGTAAGATAAAGATTGAAACATCATTCAAGACATTATTTCGTTATACTTTTTTTCTATTTCATTTACTTCATCGTCTTTCAAAACCGCAAATTCCTTTTCTCTTGCTCTTTTTGAAAATGTTCCGTTGTTTTGTTCGAGGAAACGAATCAATAATGCAACGGTTTTATCAGGCATTTGATAATGATCATCCAACCAGATTTTCATAGCATCATATTTTTGAAGATATGAAACTTCATCCGGAATGATTTTCTTTATTGTATAGTCTACACAATCGTATAAAAATTCAGAATAGAGAGTCGCGTCAAAATATTTGTAATAGTCAATAGTTTGGTTTAACACTTCAACATTATTATCGGGAGTTTTTCTCCATTCTATGAAGTCAAGTAAAGGATGAGAATAACTTTCCAGTACTTTTTTGTATTCTTCAATTCGCTCTAATATAGCTGATGATACAGGAAAAATTATACCCTGTGGAGTATATTTCATTACCGCCAATAAATGATGAATAAGATACCTGTGTATTCTTCCATTGCCATCCTCAAAGGGATGAATAAATACGAATCCAAATGCAATTTCTGCTGCAGTTAAAACAGGATAAAAATTATCTTTTTCTAATTTTATTGCAGTATCCAGCAATCCTTCCATAAGAGTTTGTACATCCTGCCATCTTGCCGAAACATGTTCAGGAATAGGCTCGCCAGTAATGCGATCATGTTCGCCAATAAACCCGCCTTCGGTTCTGTATCCCATCTTTGTGAAGCGGCTATTTTCAATAACGATTTGTTGAAGGCGAAGCAGTTCATCTTTGCTAAGTGGTTTACTGCCAGCCTGCCCGATAGCTTTTCCCCATCGCGCAGCTCTGCTGTGCGTAGGAATTTCACCCTCTATGGTAAATGAAGCTTTTGAATCTTTCAGCAACAGAAAAGCAGAAGTGCGCAATAAAATATCTTTGTGTATCTCTTTAATTACCAGATTAGTTTTTTCGGCAAGATTTTCACTTATATATTTTTCCAGCTTTGGCGTTTTATAAACAAGCGGACAGAAATTAACAGTGCCGGGTAAATTGTTTTTTATACGATGCCGGATTGAATTTATGCTTACCTGTGAAGCGTATTGTAATTTTTCATCAATAAGCGGCACTAAATTTTTTATTGTTAGATCAGGAATCGGAAGCTGTTCATTCATCAACCATTCGTAGAGAAACCAGATTTTACGCGCATACTGTCCGGAGTATTCTGTTTGAATAAGATCTATCACCTGCTGTTTTGAAATTTTTTCAAACAGTTTTTTAAAGAACAGCAGATTTATACCTTCATATTTAAGAGCAAAAACCAGGTGATCGTACAAGGTTTCCGCTGGTTGATGTCTTAGTGTAAATACGAGCCAACCATTTTTAATATATTGTTTGTGCTTTTGGCTGATGAGAGCAAGCTGATTTGGTATTGGCATTGCCAATTTTAGAGTTTCGATTAAAGCGCCATATCCAACTAAGTTTCCAGTTTCCGGCGTTTCTCTACCGTGAAAAGTATTTATTTTTTGTGAAAAGTATTTATTTGTCATATTCATTTCCATAATATCTTTTCGCTAAAATATGAAAAATAGGTTTAATATGCGAATAACAGGTATATATAACTGTTCTATATGAAAATCAGGTTTCGGAATTATGAAAAACGGGTTCAAACTATGAAAAAAGGGTGATCAATTACATTGACGATGAAAAATAGGTTTTAATATTCAAGCGATTATAAAAGTTGTCAACAAAAAAAAGAGCCTACCCCGCTTGGCTTTTTTATTTTAAATATGAAATAATCCTGTCATTAGAAATTTGAGATAAGCAATATCAAACAGAATTCATAATTTTGGGTTACCTATATTATTACTTAACGACTATTTTACAAGTCTGCTTTGGTTACCTTCATTATTGTCTAATGCGGATATAAAATACACGGATAAGCGCTCTTGGCTTTCAGTAGATTATTCTTGTCTGTGACTAATTGCCTGAACTCTTCGGTATGCTTTTCACTTAAAAAGATGAGGATGAAAAGGCTCTTAAAGAGTTAAAAAGGAGTATTTTATTATCGATGAAATTTGGAAATGTTTTTAATCTCGGATTATCCTATTTACAGACAGATTACATTTATACCCGGATGAACGATTTATTTAAAGCGAAAGACTTTGTTGGAAAGGCCATGAAAATTTGTAAGAAATTGAATGACACACTTTCTATTGCCGAAATATATAAAGTAAAAGGTATCTTTGAACGAGAGGGCAAGAATTATGGAGCATCAGAGAATTATTTAATTACAAACCTAAGAAAAAACCAGGAGCTGAAAAATAAGCATAACGAAGCAGAAGTATTTTTCGAACTTAGTAAATTATACAATAAGATAGGAAAGGCAAAGGAAGAAAAAGCAGCAATGTTCTCTTCTTATCAGTTTTTCAAAGGTATAGGTGCGATTTTTATGTAAGAAAGATTGAGGTATATCTAGATCTTAACTAACTTATATAATGAAAAGTTGCTATAAAGTTCAAAAACTTTTAAAATTTAGTTAAATGAAAGCTATATATGTTGAGTTTAAAAAATAACTTATTGAGAAAAAGAGGGGCGTTTAACATATATCTTTAACAATTCAAAAATAAATTAATAATATTTATAAAAAGGACAACCTTTTTACGTTAACTAGGGTATAAATAAGAAATGGATAAAGATAACTCTAATTTATCAAGTAATTCTGATGAGGAATTGATGAACCTGTTACAGAAAGGTAATACGGATGCACTTAAATTATTGTATAACAGGTACAATAATGGAATATTTAACTTTACCCTACGTTATACCAATAACCGGGAGATTTCAGAAGATATACTTCAGGAAGTATTTACTAAAGTCTGGATATCATCGCATACATTTGACCCAAATAAAGGAACTTTT
>JAKAFW010000011.1:0-93536 GCA_021817845.1 Bacteroidota bacterium | reverse complement strand
CGGTCAAAGAAGAAATTACTAAAATGTCTACATCACTTCTTTCATCAGCTGTACCGCGTGACTGCGAACCAAAGAGAATAATTTTCTCCGGATCAAACTTCTCCAGCAGTCTTTCTTTTATTTGGTTTTTTACTATTTCGCTTAACATAATATGCTTTACCATTTTATCTTGATATAATTTATAACTAAAAACATAATTAAACAAGCATTTATACAAATTTCACATCTAGTTTTTATATCGCTTTCTGTGCGGTATGGAGGTCCTTGGCGCCGACCTTATAAATTCATAAATTTTCCACGCACCGCTGTTCTTCCTTAAAACATATTGCTGCCTTAGTGTTTCTCTGTAAAGGTATGTGTAAGAATTTTCTTTTGTATTCCACCGCCTTAAATACTGTTTTTTCCACCATTTATCTAACATGACTAAATAAATTAACATCTCTATCTTTCCGAATAAAGAAATTATAGAAAACCAATTCTTAGTAGTGAGAATGTCTACAAGAGAAAGCTTCATATTATTCCATATTTTTGGCTTTTCTTCTGGCAAAATTGTTGATATTTATAAATGTAAGGTTTTGTTATCAATATCAACTTTATTAGACATAACACAAATGCTAATTGTCAAATCAATAACAAATTTTAGAGGAAACCACTATGGCAATCCCAAAAAGATTTAAGAAATTTCAAGAGGAATATCCTGAAGTAGCAAATGCATACGAAATGATAGGCAATGCAGTTCACGGCGCTGGACCACTTGATGAAAAGACCCGTGCATTAATTAAATTAGGTATTTCTGCCGGTGCCCGTTTAGAAGGTGCGTTCCATTCTCATGTCAGAAAAGCCATTAAAGTAGGTGTTACAAAAAAGGAAATGCAGCATGCTGTGCTCCTTTCGCTTCCGACTATAGGTCTGCCTCCTATGATGGCGGCTATGAGTTGGATTGACGATGTTGTGGATAAAGAAGACAAATAAAATATCTCCATTATCATATATGCAAACTTTAAAAGATAATTTTAAAAGAGTACATGATTATCTAAGGATTTCACTTACCGATAAGTGCAATTTAAATTGTATTTATTGCAATCCTGCCGATTCAAAAGTTAAAAAGCTTCAACACAATGAAATACTTTCTTATGACGAACTGTTAAGGTTAATAAATATTTTCACCGGAAAATTGGGAGTAAAAAAGATTCGTTTTACAGGTGGAGAACCGTTAGTCCGTAAAGACATAATCCACTTTTTTGAATCTGTAAGTTTATTAAAGCAACAATACGGATTTGAATTTGGACTAACTACAAACGGCACTTTGCTTGAAAATAAGCTTGATAATTTGAAAAGATTCGGGCTCGATAAACTTAATATCAGTCTTGATTCTTTAAGACCTGAAAGATTCAAATATATTACCGGGAAGGATAATTTAGACTCTGTGATTCGATCCATCCGAAAAGCTTCAGAGATTGGATTTGAGCCGCTAAAGATAAATGTTGTTGTAATGAGGTTTGTTAACGATGACGAGATAATTGATTTTGTCGATCTCGTAAAGGATACTAAAATGAACGTTAGGTTTATTGAATTTATGCCATTCGGAAACAATCGATGGAACCATGATGGATTTATAAATTATAAAGAGATCAAAAATATTGTTGAAACAAAATATCAATTGACTGAAATAACATCATTCAAAAATCTTGTGGCAAAAGATTTTCATATTGAAGGTCATACCGGAAAAGTAAGTTTTATAAGTTCTATCTCCAACCACTTTTGTGAAACATGCAACAGATTAAGAATTGACGCCCTGGGCAAAATGAAATTATGCTTATTCTCCTCAGGTGAAGATGAGTTGAGCTTCAAGGAATTATTAAATAATAAAAATTATTCCGACAATGATATCTGCGGCTTGATAGAGAATGCATTGCAATTAAAAAAGAAAGTTCATCCTGAAGTTGATGAACTGCTAAAACTTGAAGAAAATAATATGCTAAGTATAGGCGGATAAATGAATGAATTAACACATATTAATTCGGGAGGCAAAGCCGAAATGGTTGATGTTTCTTCAAAAGAAGATACTGTAAGAACAGCAGAAGCATCTGCTGAAGTATTTGTCTCTGAGGAAGTTTTCACCAAAATAAAAAAAAATGAGATAGCTAAAGGTGATGTCCTAGCTATCGCAAAATTTGCAGGTATACAAGCAGCTAAAAAAACATCAGAGTTAATTCCTCTGTGCCACAACATTCAAATATCAAAAGTAAATATCGACTTAAAACTTAACGATGAAAATAAATCTGTAGAAATAAAATCCTTTGCTAAAACAGTCGCAAAAACTGGAATTGAAATGGAGGCACTTACAGCAGCCTCTGTAGCAGCATTAACTGTTTATGATATGTGCAAAGCTCTCGATAAATCGATTAGAATTTCAAATATAAAATTGCTGTCTAAAACAGGCGGCAAAAGCGGAAACTATAAGGCGCAAGATTAAATATTATAATAGATAAAAATATAAAGTTGAAAAAATGGAAACATCATTAATTGAAAATGATATTTTAGAAAAAAGACAGGATGAAATTATAAGCGGTAGAGTTGTTGCAATATCTATCAGTAAAAAAAAGGGAATTCCAAAAACAAATGTCCCTTCGGCAACGCTGATTGAAAATCATGGTATTGAAGGAGATATACATGCAGGTAACTGGCATCGGCAGGTTAGTTTTCTCGCCGTTGAAAGTATTGATAAGATGAGAAAAGCAGGTTTGCCTAAATTAAGACCGGGTGCTTTTGCGGAAAATATAACAACTGAGTTTATCGATATTCCGCATATTCAGATTGGCTCAAAAATAAGAATCGGTAAAGATGCCGTTTTGGAAATAACACAAATAGGCAAAGAATGTCATACAAAATGCGCTATATTTGTAAAAGTCGGTAACTGCGTAATGCCAACCGAAGGCATATTTGCAAAAGTAATTACCGGAGGTCAAATTTTTATTGATGATCCGATAACTATTTTTTAGACTTTATACTTCTTCAGAAAGTAATTATTATTAATAAATCAAACGTTAGCAAAATGCTATTAATCTTTGCCTGTTTGTCGAGAGTGTTGCATAACTACTTTGTTGTCATTTCGACTCCCGCAATCGGGATAAACTCCGGGAGAAATCTCCTTTGTTAAAAATTTAAAAGATTTCTCACCGGATAAAGCCGGGTTCGAAATGACAGCTATTTTTTGTGTCATATCGAAGGAGTCCCACATACGGGATAAATCATCGACTGAGATATCCCATACTCAACTCGTGTAACTTAGCTAACCAGGGGATTTCTCACCGGCCAAAGCCGGATTCGAAATGACACAAGTGGTCATTCTTTTAATAAATAAAGGCAATGCCTTTTTCAATAACTCGAAATGACATCTGGAAGTTGTGCAACTGGTTCTGTCGGTAGACAGGTTTTTTATATCAAGATATCTAAAATGATTTTCCATGTTCTATGTTCCATACTCCATCTTCCATTTTCCATTTTCCCTTGAGGCACTATGATTAGTTATAATGAAGCACAGGATATTATTCAAAGCGAGTTTAATAAATTAAATTTGAAGACAGAGCAAATTGATTTATTAAACTCGGTGAACCGTGTTTTAGCAGAAGATGTACTCTCAGATATAAACCTACCCCCTTTTAATAATTCCGCAATGGATGGTTTTGCAATTAAATTTAACAGCGATATAAAAACCTGGAAGATTGCAGGAGAAATACCCGCCGGAAAATTTAATGATTATAACATAGATAAGCATTCGTCAGTCAGCATCATGACGGGTAGTAAATTACCTTCCGGATGCGATACGGTTATCCCTGTTGAAGATGTTGAACAAAAAAACGATTTTGTTTACTTAAAAGAAGGCGTACGATTCGCAAAAGGGATAAATACCAGAAAGTTGGGGGAAGATTTATTAAAAGGTAAATTAGCAATTCCAAAGGATACTTTATTAAAGCCTCACCATATTGCAGTCGCAGCCTCATGCGGAAGATCTACGTTAAAAGTTTATAAGAGATTAAGAATCGGAGTTCTTGCAACGGGTGATGAGCTTGTAGATATTCACGAAACACCAACCGGCGATAAGATTAGATGTTCAAATTTATATTCTATTATTTCAGCTATCCGCAACATCAACATGCATTCGGTAAATTTTGGAATTGCGAAAGATGATAAGCAGCTTATTCACGATAGATTAAAATGGGCACTTGAAAGTGAACTCGATATTTTAATAACTACAGGCGGAGTTTCCTTCGGTAAGTTTGATTATGTAAAAGAAGTATATGAAAGTCTTGGAGTAGAAACAAAATTCTGGCAGGTTAAAATAAAACCTGGTAAACCATTATTATTCGGGACATATTCTTTTAATGAAGGTAAAACAATGATTTTTGGTCTACCCGGAAATCCCGTTTCAAGTCTTGTTAATTTCTTTTTATTTGTAGAGCAAAATATCCTCAATTTATTTAAACTGAAAATAAATAATAAATTTTCAGCTACACTACAAGATGACTTAAAGAAAGAAGATTCTAAACGACATTTTATGAGAGGCGTATATAGCTATAGCGATGAAGGCAAGTATTACGTTAAAAAAGTTGGCAATCAATCCTCCGGCAATCTTGCCGAAATGGGAAAATCCAATTGCCTTATAATTGTCGAAGAAGATAGAATGAATCCGCGCATTGGAGAAACAGTAGAATGTATAATGATATAAGCGGAATAATTTTGTCTGGCGGAAAAAGTACTAGGATGGGCGAGAATAAATCTCTTATGAAGATTAACGGTAAGACAGTTATTGAGCATGTGAGAGATTTGATGAAAAATATTTTTTCAAAAGTAATTCTAATAACAAACACTCCGGCTGAATATGAGTTCCTTGGTTTGGATACATATAAAGATATATACACACAGATGGGTCCGTTAGCAGGAATTCATTCCGGTTTAACCTATTCTTCTACCGAAAAAAATTTCATCATTTCTTGCGATATTCCTTTAATGACAGAACAAATGATAAAATATCTTATCGAATATAAAACAGATAAACCAATTACTATTGCAAAAGCGAACGGGTTTATTCAGCAGTTGTGCGGAGTTTATAATAAATCCGTCTTATCTTCAGCTAAAAAAATACTTTCACATCAATTAAATGATGAAGGCAGAGACACAGAACAAAAAAAGAGAGGCTGCAAAGTCTTAGGCTTAATTGATATCGCTGGCGCAGAAATAATCGATGCTGAATCTCTCCCCTTTTACCAAAAAGATACTTTTTTTAATATGAACAAAAGAGATGATTATGAAGTATTAAAAAAAAGGATAGAAACAACAAGAGTCTTTTCTACTTATTAACTTATGTTACTCAACCTTTGGAATGGTGGAATAATGGAGTAGTGATGGAATAGACTAATCTTTCTATGTTATTATAACATTCCAGTACTCCCAAGGGAAATCCTGCAAAAGGTGATTTATTCACTCGTCTTAAACAAAAATATTGTTTGCCTTTAGCTCTCGACCAATTTTGTCATAACTTAAATCTTTTTCTTCCTATTTTTGCCTAAATCTTCCTCCGCTATGACAAGCCTCTGCCAAGCCTAAAACACCCATCTAATTCTTATCTAAAATTTGTCATCTACTGTAAAAATTTTGGATTTATCATTTGCTAATAGTGATCTTTGTTGCGAGAAAAATATTGCGCATAATTTCCCATCAAATAGAAACACTTCTGTTTTTTTTCTTCTAAATGAAAAAGCCTATTCAGTCGATTGTGTTTAACAAATAAATTTTTACCAATATAAGTGGCAAAGATTTTGATATTTATAAATATCAAAAATTAAAGTTCACTTATTTAGACATTTTGAAAATTTAGACATTTATAAAGAATCGGAGGTAATGCTTGGAGAAGAAAATCTCTCGGCGGTCTTTCCTAAAAATAAGCGGTACTGTCGGAACTGGAGCAGCCGTTGGTTTATCAACTTCAACTTCCAAGGCTAAAGCAGCTGTAAGAACAGAGCCAAAAAAAATTGAACGGATACCAAGTGTATGCGAACAATGTTTTTGGAGATGCGGAATAATAGCTACAGTTGAAGATGGGAAATTAGTTAATATAGAAGGTAACCCACTTCACCCAAATAACCGGGGCAAAATATGCGCCCGGGGTAACGCCGGTGTAGCGCTGGTTTATGAAAAAGATCGTCTCAAAGGTCCAATGATTCGAGTAGGTGAAAGAGGCAGCGGGAAATGGAGAGAAGTAAGCTGGAATGAAGCACTCGATTATACTGCAGAAAAATTACTTGCTGTAACTAAAAAGTACGGTGTTGAAGCAAATGGGCTTTTCGCTCACGGAGCATCCGGTTACTTTGCAACTGATTTGTATAGTTTCTGGGGTTCTCCCAATAGCGCGGCTCCTTCATTTGCTCAATGCAAAGGTTCAAGGGATGTAGGCTATGAATTAACCTACGGCGAAAATATGGGCTCACCGGAAAGACTTGATCTTGCTAATGCAAAAGTTATAACTCTTATAGGCAGTGCTCTTGGTGAGAATATACATACCGGACAAATTATAGATTTTACTGATGGTTTGGCAAACGGTGCTAAAGTAATTGCAGTAGATCCTCGTTTTTCTACCGCCGCAAGCAAAGCTAAATGGTGGCTTCCAATAAAACCAGGAACCGATACTGCGCTAGTCCTAGCTTGGATAAATGAAATAATAAATAAAAAAGGCTATGACGAAACCTTCGTTAGAAATTCCACAACGGGTTTTTCCGAATTAACAGATCATGTAAAAGAATTTACACCCGAATGGGCAGAAAAGATAACAGAAATTCCGGCTAATGTAATTAGGGAAACAGCAAAAGCTATGATGGATGCAAAGCCTGCTGTATTAGTTCATCCCGGACGCCATGTTGCATGGTATGGTAATGATGTACAACGTGCAAGAGCCGTAGCAATTCTCTCAGCTATTCTTGGAATCTGGGGACAAAGAGGAGGCTACTTCTTAAAATCTGAATTCCCTGCAAGTTATAACGCTCTGGATATTCCTGCTGCTCCAACACCAAAAAGACAAAGAGTTGACGGCGCTGGCTACCGGTTCCCTCTTGCAAGCACTGAGGAAGGATTAACTCAAGAATTAGTAAAAGCAACTCTTAGTCAAAAACCTTATCCAATCAAATCATGGATGGTATTCGGACAGAATATTTTTAACAGTATCCCCGCTAAAAGAGATACAAGAAAAGCTATAGACAATCTAGATTTCTATGTGGTAGTTGATGTAAGACCAACAGAACCTACATGGTATGCAGATGTAATTTTACCCGAAGACACCTATCTGGAACGCTACGATACATTAATGACAGTAACAGGATGGTACAAACAATATGTATCTCTAAGACAACCGGTTATTAAAAGAGTACATAATACCAAACCCGGCTGGTGGATAGCAAAGGAATTAGGCAAAAGGTTAGGGCTATCAGCTTACTATCCCTATAATGACTATGAAGATGTTATTAAATATCAATTGAAAGATTCCGGTATATCATTTACAAAACTTAAAAAAGACGGAGTTATAACTTTCCCCGCTAAACCATTCTTAGAGCCCGGAGAATCTTATCAATTCAAAACATCAGATAAAAAAGTACATCTTTATTCAAAAGAATTAAAAGATCTTGGCTTTGATCCTATTCCCGTATATGAGCCAGTAAATGATCCCGGGAAAGGATATTTCAGATTAGTTTACGGCTTAATGCCGGTTCATTCGCATGGCAAGACCGAAAGTAACCCTTGGTTAAATACTTTAATATCTGAGCCTCATCTTTGGATAAATGAAATTATCGGCAAAAGTATGGGATTAAAAAATGATGAAGAAGTTATCGTAGAAAATCAGGATGGAATAAGATCGGATAAAATTAAAATACTCATGACGCCAGGTATGAGGCCAGACGCTGTTTATCTTCCGCACGGATTTGGAGGAAATGACAGAGGTTTACTTGATTATACCAAACGCAATATTTCTGATAACAATCTTATTTCTAAATATACAGTTGATCCCATAAGTGGAGGTACAGGATTAAGAGTTAATTTTGTCAGATTGATAAAAGACGAACAACCTCTATCACCTACCGTTGAAGTCAGCATGACAGGAGTTTCTGCAAAGAAAGTATCCGGAGTTCAACAAGAGGGAGAACAAAACAAAACATTTAATATTCAACCGAAGAAAAAAGCATCGGCAATAAAAGAAGGATGTTAGGAGTTTAATATGAGTAAATATGCAATGGTAATTGATATGGATAGATGCATTGCTTGCCATGCATGTGAAGTGGCTTGCCGCTCGCACTATGATGTGCCGGTTCCTTATTACCGAAACTGGGTACACGATTTACGTCCCGAAGGCGTTTACCCTGATATTAAAAAAGTAAGTTACGTGGGTTTATGTAACCACTGCGACGATGCGCCGTGTGTTAAAGCTTGTCCAACAGGCGCAACTTATAAAAGAAAAGATGGCGTTGTAGTAGTTGATAAGGATTTGTGTATAGGATGCGGTCTTTGCATTGAAGCGTGTCCTTACGGTGCAAGATACATTGATCCTGTTAAAGAAAAAGTTGATAAGTGTGATTTTTGCATTGATAGAGTGGAACAAGGAGTAGAGCCTGCTTGTGTTGCAACCTGCATTGCAAGCGCAAGAATATTTGGAGACATAGATGATCCTAATTCTAAGGTATCGCAGTTAATTGCAAGTGGGGCACAACCTAATGTATCGTCAAAAGTAAATGTTGGACCAAACATATATTACCTGGACAGCCATAATCATTTCCCGGTAGTTCAGGCTGCGTTTCCTCCAAAAATATCTAACATGCCGACTCCGCAAAAAATGTGGACAAAGGTCTTGCGTCCTCTATTCTGGCTCGCTATCGGCGGTTCTTTCTTAGGACAGCTTGCAGCATTTTCGACACAATTATTTAAAGGCGAAAGTGACATTAAGGAGTAAAAGATGGAAAATAAAAATATTAAACTAAATGAAGATATTGTGTTGGATCATGATTTATTAATAGGTCCAAGGCATTTATCATTTGATGAAAAGCGAATTCTTGCAAACAGGGTTATGAAGAAACATGGAGTTGGCGGTGTAACCTTGCACTGGGTAAATGCTATGTCGTGGTTCCTTTTGATCTTTACCGGCGCAGCTTTGCTTTCTGCAAGCTATTTACAATTTGCACCCACCTGGTATATAAACATGATGGACGGAATTTTTGGAACCAGAAGTGCCATGCTCCATTTTCATATTGCTATCGGAGTATTTTGGGTTACTACACTTTTGTTATATGGTATATTTGGTTATAAAAATTATCTACTTGATTTTGTAAAACATGACTTAACTATCGACAAAGATGATATTCGCTGGTTCCCCGCAAAAGCTAAAAACCTTGCAGGCAAGCTAAACCACTACGAAATGCCTCCACAAGGCACGTACAATGCTGGACAAAAAGCTTATGCCTTAGTAGTGGCATTTAGTACAATAATACTAGTGATAACAGGTCCCATTATGGCTTTCCATATCGGATCGACAACAATAATACAGTGGTCAATGATGCTTCATTTTGTAGCCACGATGTCTGTCTTTGCAGGAGTATTTGTTCATGTTTATATGGCGGCTCTGTTCCCTGAAGAACGGCCTGCTTTCTTTTCCATGCTTACAGGGAAGGTAAACGAATTGTATGCATATTTTCATCATTATAAATGGTGGACTGAAATTAAGAACGAAGAGCATGCGTTCTTTGCAGAAGAACTTAAAAAAGACGGTATCGACCTGCCTGCATTACATGATTGTAAAAACATAGCAAACCATCAAGTTAGTTCTAAGGTATATGATATGAGAGGAGATGAATTATGAAAAAAAAATTATGGGATCCCATATTCGGCGGGATAGTAATAGGAATAAGTCTTATTCTTACTTTTTATATTGCAGGTAGAGGATTAGGCGCATCGGGAGCTCTTACATCCTTTGCTGCAACAATACAAAACATTGTGTCGCCTTCAGTAACTCAATCCAGTCAATATTTTTCAAAATATTTTGCTAATGGTGCAAACCCTCTTGATGATTATTTGGTTTACTTAGTTATCGGAGTAATGATAGGAAGCTTTATAGCCGGAATGGTTTCTAAAGACATGAAGCTTGAAGTGTTAAAGGGACCTAACATTTCTAGCAAAGGAAGATTATGGTATGCTCTTGCTGGTGGAATATTAGTCGGTTATGCCGCAAGAATGGCAAGGGGTTGTACAAGCGGGCAGGCATTAGTCGGAGGCGCAGAACTTTCAGTAGGCGCATGGGCATTTATGTTCTCAATTTTTGCAGGCGGATTCGCGGTTGCATATTTTATAAGGAGACAATGGATATGATAGGACCACTGGTAAAAAATGGTATTATTTCTGATGGAGTCAATACACTCTTTGCTGTGTTGATAGGTATGTTATTCGGCTATGCATTACAGCGTTCAGGATTTACAAATTCAAAGAAAATAGCCGGAGCTTTTTACATGAAAGATGTAGATGTTCCCGTAGTAATGTTCACTGCTATAACCACAGCTTCAATGGGTCTTTGGGGTTTATCTCTTCTCGGTTTAATTGACCTTGGCAAATTCTATTTCCTTCCTTCATATTTATTACCTATGGTAGTTGGAGGATTAATCTTCGGAGTTGGTATGGCAATGGGAGGTTTCTGTCCCGGAACATCAATAGCTGCAATGGTGACGGGAAAAATTGATGCAATGGTTTTTGTCGGAGGATTCTTATTAGGAAGTTTATTGTTCGGCGATTTATATCCTTGGTGGGATAAATTTTATAATTCGGACGCTAATGGTGTCTGGCGTATCGACCAACTTCTTAATGTAAACGTTGGATTAGCAATTCTTTTGGTTACTCTACTCGCAGTTTTCGGCAGTCTAGGAATGCGAAAATTGCAATATAAGTTCTGGGGTAAAAATGATTAAGTTAAATAAAAAATATTCGTTAGTAGGTTTGGGTTTATTTATAGCCTTACTTTTAGCCTTCTTCCCTACTTCATCCTTTATAAACAATCCGTTTGTGGTGGATGCTCAACTAAAACAGCAGCATTTTAATGAAACTGGTATTTTTACTATTTCTCCGATTGAAGCAGCAAAATATTATTCATATAATAATGCTAATTGTTATTGGATTGACGTAAGAGATGCAAAAGAATTTACAAAGGAACATTTAAAGCCTGCAATTAACCAAGACATTGCACAACTTCAAAACTCCAATTGGAATCCTGATGATTTAATCCTTATATATGGTAATAACACCAAGGATGCTCAGGAAGCAGTTGCACTTTTGCGACAGGTAAAAAATGCCAGGGCATATGCGGTTAAAGGCGGATTTCAGGCAATTAAAGAATATTTAATCGATCCTATAGGAATAACGATAACCTCTCAGCTAAGCGATAAAGACCTTAACACTCTTATGGAGTTGAGAAGCAAACTCTCAGGTGAAAAAATTTCTGCAAATCAATTGTTGGAAAAATCAAAAGGCGGCAAACAAGCAACTATTAAAGAAGGCTGTTAAAAGCATCGAAGAAAAGTATAGTTATATTTAACCAAGGCTTATCATTATCTAAATTGAGTGCTTCTTTCTACAACGTCTCTTTTTTACTGTCATTGCGAGTTATTGAAAAAGGCATTGCCTTTATTTATTAAAAGAATGGCCACTTGTGTCATTTCGAATCCGTCCGCTTTCAGCGGATTAGCCGGTGAGAAATCCCATGAATAGCTCAAGATATACGAATTGACCATGGGATATCTCAGTCGCAAAGCTCCTTCGATATGACAGGGAGAAGCAGTTGTCATCAGTACCGGAGCCTGCCCCGTTTGCGGTGAGAAATCTCTAAGCCTATTTTTGCTCAAAAACGCATTTCTCAAGCAGTGGTCATTAGTAGCACCCGAAGCGTGCGTGGTAATCTCTTTACAATGTATGAGATTGCTTCGGCTTCGCCTACTAATGACATAAAAAATAACTCAATTAAGGCAAAACAAATTATCTCATCTTTTGCCCACATATTTAATAAGAAAAACTTTCCGATATTTTACTATATTACATATGTATCTAAGAGATTTTAGAGAAATTCAACCAGGAGATATTCTTAATTGACTTCCGATGAATTAGATGAACTGCTTCAAACAGCATACGAGCATTTGCGGCAAGGACGTTACCGCATGGCGCTTGTAGCTGCTAAAACAGTATATGATGAAAGACAATACGATTATAATGCAGCTTCATGCCTTGCATGGGCAATGCTTGAAAACGGATATCCTGCACAGGCTTTGGAGCTTGCAAACTTAGCCGTGCAAGTTTCAGAAAACGATGTAAACTCCCGTTTGTACCGCGGATTCCTTTTAATGCGAATGGGTATATTTGAAGGCGCTATTACCGACCTTGATTGGGCTATTACAAAAAAGCCCGACTTACTAACCTGGGCACATTTGAATAAAGCAAGAGCACTTGGTGGACTCGGTAGATTTTTTGAGGGATTGGAAGAAATTGAAAAAGCAATCACAATTGACAAAGCCTTAAATCCAAAATTCTTACAAGTTAGAGATTGGTTTAGAAAAGCTTTAGGTTATGATGCAAGTTTTCTTAACGGAATGTTTAATAAAAAAAGTTCAATGCTACCGGAAGGCCAAGAAGCTTGTAAGCAAAAGGAATTTTGGTTTTCGTTATGGGCTGCAAAAAATACATTAGACACACCTTCGTTTATTAATGATCATCACGAAGCCCACCTTCTTGAACTTGAATCCTTACTTGGTATTTATCAAACCCGGCTTGCCTTAGAAAAAGCTGAAGCAATAAAGGGAGAATTTAAGGATGATAGCCGCTTCATAAATATTTACCAACAAATTATTAAATACTATCCTAATGAACAGATTACCATACAAGGCGAGCCTTTAATTCAAATTCAAGATAAGCGCACTGATTTTATTGCTTTTGAAAATAAATTCTTCCACGTTTATCATGCTAAGACTTATGATTTGATGGAAAATTTGCGTTCCGGTAGAAGAACCTATCATCTTCAATTTTGCCAAGAGACGATAAGATATATAGGAGTTGAAGTTGTAATTGATAACCCATTTCACAAGAACAGGAAAATGGAATTTGAAGGAACTGCCGTTTGGATATTAAATAATATTGAAGTCGGTAGATATAACTTCAATATGGAAATTGAAAAAGATTGGAAGATTGTCGAGTTTGTTCAAAGCTGGGGAGCAGATACTCTGGGATTCTGGAATATGGGCCAGGGTAGAGTTGAAATTTTTATTGACAATTTTCTCATTTGTACAAGATGGTTTTTAATTGGCGATTCGGATATATTTAATTTTGAACAGACGGAAGTAGGATTGAATCAATCTGAAGAACCGGAAAAGCCATCAATAAATCAGCCTGCAGAAGTGGAAGCTTCATCATTAAAACCTCAGGAAACAAAATCCATTGAAGAACTTTTAGAAAATCTTGATTCGTTTGTGGGACTTCAAGGTGTAAAACAATCGATGCGGGATTTTGTTGATTATCTGAAGTACATCAATGAAAGAAAAAAACTGGGGTTAAAGACGCAAGAAAATCTTTCTATGCACTCAGTATTTCTTGGAAACCCGGGAACAGGTAAAACAACAATAGCACGATTACTCGGGAAAATTTTTCAGGCAATGGGACTTTTGAAAAACGGTCATGTAATTGAAGTCGATCGCTCCGGACTTGTAGGACAATATATCGGAGAGACAGCACAGAAAACACAGAAGGTTATTAGCGAAGCCATCGGGGGACTACTATTTATTGATGAGGCTTATACGCTGAAGAAAGCGGGCAATATGCAGGACTTTGGTCAGGAAGCTACTGATGTTCTATTAAAAAGGATGGAAGATTCCAACAACGAGTTTGTTGTTATTATAGCTGGTTACCCGGAGGAGATGAATTCTTTTATAAATTCAAATCCGGGATTAAAATCGCGTTTCACCCACATATTTAATTTTGAAGATTATTCCCCCGATGAACTGTTAGAAATTTTTAACCTTATTGCTTCACGTGAAGAATACAATATCAAACCGGAAGCGATTGAGCTACTAAAAAAAGAATTCACTAATTTATATAGAAAGCGAGATAAAACCTTTGGTAATGCACGACTTGCCCGGAATTATTTTAACGAAGCAAAGCTACATCTAAGTAAGCGGGTATTAAAAATCGATTATGCGGAGCGAACTAAAGAGACAATGATTACTATTTGCCCCGAAGATATCCTTGCCATTTTAGGAAGCTCTATTTCTAAGGAAGTGAAGATCGGCATCGACGAAGAAGCTTTAGCTAGTGCGATGAACAAGCTTAATAATTTAACAGGACTTGAAAGTGTTAAGAAAGAAATTAATGAAATTATAAAGTTGGCAAGATTTTATACCGAACAGGGAGAAAATATTCAAGATAAATTTTCCTCGCATTTAGTATTTTTAGGTAATCCGGGAACTGGTAAAACAACAGTAGCGAGGTTATTCAGTGAGATTTATTCTTCTTTAGGAATTTTGCCTAAGGGACATCTAGTAGAAATTGACAGACAGGGATTAGTTGCAAGTTTTGTAGGTCAAACAGCAGAAAAGACAAAGGAAGCTATTGACAAGGCTATCGGAGGGACACTATTTATTGATGAGGCTTATTCTTTGATTAAAAAAGGAGACAGCAGCTCCGACTTTGGCAAGGAAGCAATAGATACTTTACTAAAAAGAATGGAAGATGACAGAGGCAAGTTTATCGTTATTGCCGCAGGATACACGGAGGAAATGAATGACCTTTTAAATAGTAATCCGGGACTTCAATCGCGCTTTACTAAAAAGTTTACCTTTGAGGACTATTCTCCGGATGAACTAATCCAAATTACACAGAAACTATTAGAGAGCAAAGGTCATTATCTTGACGAAGATGCAAAAGAACCATTGAAAAAATATTTCAATACAATTTACAGGAACCGAAATAAAACATTCGGCAATGGTAGGCTTGTTCGCGATCTTGTTGAAGGGGCATTGAAGAACCAATTACTTAGAGTTGCTGACATTATAGCAGAAGAACGTCATGAAGAAGTGTTAAAATATATTTTGCTTGAAGACATCCGGGATCTAATTTCACAAAAAAAGGAGAAAGAAGCGGTGAAAGTTGAAGGAGATCCGGAGCTTCTTATTAAATATTTAAACGAGTTAAATAATTTAATAGGGCTTGATTCCGTAAAAGGCTCAGTAAATAAGCTTGTAAGCAGCTTGAAAGTAGCAAAACTCAGAAAGCAGCGAGGATTAAAAGTTATTCCCAAAAACTTGCACTCAGTTTTTATAGGAAATCCCGGGACAGGGAAAACTACAATTGCGCGTTTGTTAAGTAAAATATATAAAGAGATGGGGATACTTGAAAAGGGGCATTTGGTTGAAGTTGACCGTTCAGGATTAGTTGCAGGATACCAGGGTCAGACAAATGCAAAGACAGACGAGATAATTAGAAAAGCATTAGGAGGAACTTTATTTATCGATGAGGCTTACTCTCTCGCAAGAGGAAGTTCTGATTTTGGACAAGAGGCAATTGATACTCTTTTAAAAAGGATGGAAGATTACCCGGGAAAGTTTATCGTTATAGTAGCAGGTTATACTGTTGAGATGACTAAATTTTTAGAATCAAACCCGGGAATGCGTTCCCGCTTTACAAATACATTTCTTTTTGAAGATTACACACCAAGGCAGCTTTTAGAGATTGGGTTAGACATTAGCGAAAAGAACGGTTATAAGCTTGATGAAGGAGCCTGGCAACTACTATTAGAAATTTTCACAAAACTTTTTGATAAAAGAGATAAGAACTTTGGTAATGCCAGAACAGTTAAAAATATTTTGTTCAAAGTAATTTCAAATCAGGAAGAAAGGATTTCAAAAATCCCTAATCCTAATGATGAAGATTTGATTGTGATTACGTATGAAGACGTAGATAAAATACAATTAACGGAGTTATGATTTATTTCACTCACTTTACAATAATATATCTATAATGGGTAATGGAGTGTTGGAGTATTGGAATCATGGGGTAGATGAATTACTCAAAATAGAATGTAAAAATATATTTCTTGAGTTGTATTTCGTTTAAGAAAAAGAATGAAGTTAATTGTTAAAATTCGAGATGAAAATTAAGTTGAAGATTATTTGCAAATTGGAAATTTAAGTTTGGGCTAAAAGAGATTTTATTATCATCTAAATTAAAATGATTCGGGAAAAATAGAATATCTATTTGGCTGTAAAGCCACACAGCAGCGAAAGAAATAATAGAAATGTTTTTCATTTTATATGATGAATTATACAAATCGTATTTTTGTTGAATAAAACTTGGATTGGTTTCATTTAGATAACTCTTCTCTTTTTTATTACTATCAATTATGAAATAAATTGATGATGCAATTGTTATTGCGCTTAGCGAAGTCAATATCCATCCTTTTGTATTTTCTTTAAGATAAAAATGACCCAATCCGGGGAAAATAACCGAGCGTAGGAAGGCTTGTTTTAGATTGTCAGCCGATTCTACTTTATTAATAATTTTGGGGATATAAACAGTGTCGGTTTTTATTCTTACGGATTCATTTTTTAAGGAAAGCTCCTTTTCAAAGTCAGATTTTACGCTGTTAAAAAATGAAATAATTTTGGGAGAAACATTTGTTGAGTCAAGTATATAACCGGGATTTATTTTAAGGATATTATTAAAGCTATCCTTAGCCCCCTCATTATTTGATAACGAAAATTGTGAAACGCCTTTCACAAGATAAATTTGGATTTGCTCCTCACTGCTAAAAATATTTTTATGAGCTAGTAAACTATCGGCATACGAAATTGCCTGGTTATACTCGAACGATTCAAATTTACCTTTAAGATTGGAAATAGAAGCGGAATTCTGTTGGGCGAAGAGAAGCTGCATAAATGAGGCGCATAAAATAATAGTAGTAGCTATCTTACTCATTACTTCATCAATACCATTTTTTTTGAATCAGTAAAATAATCTGAAGATAATCTATAAATATATACTCCTGCTGCCACCTGCTTACCGTAGTTATCTGTGCCATCCCACGTAATTTGGTAATTCCCGACTGAATAATTTTTTGAAGTAAGATTTTTAATACGCTGGCCAAGGATTGAATAGATATCAATCGAGACTTGACTTTCCTTTCCTACTGAAAAAGAAATTTGAGTAGAAGGGTTAAAAGGATTAGGATAATTATTATCCAGTTTAAATCCATTTACAATTTGGGAATGGTTGTTAGGAATCCCAGTAATAAGATCAAGTTTTTCGATCGAAGTAACGGGTTGACCATTTTCTCCCATTCCACCGAAAACATAAATTGAGCCATAATAATTTACTGCCATTAAATCTGTCCTAGGATTATTTAGATCAGGTCCATCTCCAATATCCTCGGAATTATCGTTGCTTGGGTTAAAAATATAAACAGAAGAAAGAGGATGTGTTTCATTAATACCTCCAATAATATATATTTTATTATTGTCAGCAATCGCTACTCCGTGAGCGCGGGGATTATCAAGGTGGGTAGAAATTACAGAAAAGCTTTTATCCGTCGTATCAAATTTGACAATTGAATTTTGCGGCGTTCCAAAACTACCAATGCCAACTCCGCCGAAAACATATATATCACTCCCAAGTATAGCTGACATCTGCCATGTAGGAAAATCTACAGTAAAATTAGAATCATACGAAGAGATAATCTTTGAAGATGGAATATTATATTCAAACATATAATGCAAATTCATTCCTGATGGAAAACCTCCGAAGACGTAAATATTATTACCGGAAACAACACCTGTGGAATATAGCCTATTAAAGTTTTGATTATTACCAAAAAATGAAGGAGGCGAATTCCCATTCCACATTTCCATTGAATCGTTCATCATTGAAGAAGAAGTGCCGCCAAAATAAATAATGTTATTATTGTAAAGACCTGCAACAAAGTATTCGCGTGCGACATTCATTGTTCCTACATTTTTCCAAGTACTATCACGGGGATTGTATTCTTGAATATAATTTACGGGACCATTATTTGATTCAGAAAAGCCACCGAGGATATAAATCATGGAATCTTTTACTACTGCTTGCCCGCCATAAACAGGATTAGGCATAGTACCAACAATCTGCCAAGATTGTTGCGAAAAAGCAATGGTAGAAAATAATATAAATATGTAGATTATTTTTTTCATTTTAGAATTATTAAACAACTCAATCATATAGACCTTCAACAATAATGCCATCCATGTTATTTCCCGTTAGATTTAAAGTTCATCTTGAAGTCAAAGGTCTGTTTTGCAATAATATCGATGTTTTTTTTGACCGGATTAAAACCTGGATTTTCTACAGTAACCTGATAACTTCCGGGAAAAAGCGCAATTGGTTTTTGAAGCGGAGTTGTTCCCTTATAATCACCGTTAATTATAATTTTCCCCCAGGGGTAAATATCGCATTTAAAGTATCCAACCATTTCCGGAAAATTTACTTTTAGTGTTGACAAATTGTTTGGAATAATTTTAATTTCACGGGAATAAGATGGAAAATCAGGATGAACAAACGTTAATTTATGCATACCTTCGGTCAGTTTGTAATCTACAAGCGGTGTTTGATCAATTTTATTACCATCAATATAAACCTCTGCCCAGGGGAAACACTCTACAGAAAGCCTTCCTAAAAGGGTCGATGAGTTAGCGTTCACCGCTGTTTGAGTAGGAATTTCTGCAGCTTTCTTAATTAAGGGTTTATTTAATTCTTTAGCTTCCTTCTTCGATATATCAGGAGAAATTTTGGTTGACTGATTTGTGGGAATAGTTTTTATAAGGTTTTCTTTAGAATTGGCAGTGTTTGTAATTTTGACCGGCGCCGGTTTTGGACTAATTAACCGTAAGCTAAAAAACAAAAAGAGACCAAATAGAGCAACCGAAATTAAGATAAGCGGTACTTTAATATTTACTTTTTGCTTTGTGGGTAAAATAGGTTTATATATTTCCTCTTCAACGCCAAAATATTTAAGAGATTCTAGCGCAGATTTTGTTCTATCTCGAAGGTCCTTTTTAAGTAAATTTGTTAATGCCTGGCGGACATTATCAGGCAAATTTTGCAGTGATGCGAAAATTTTACCCTCATCAAATACCAAAATATTGTTCAACGTTTCGCTAATATCTTTCCCTATAAAAGGATTGACTCCCATGAATAATTCATAGCCAACAATACCGGCGGCAAACAAATCGGTCTGCGAGGTTTTTTCCCCTCTAATTTGTTCGGGAGCCATATATCCAGGAGTCCCGACAATAGAAGAAGAATGCGTTAATACATTTTCATTTATAATTAACGCTAAGCCAAAGTCTGCAATCTTCAATTCATTTTTAGAATTTAGAAGCAGATTCTCAGGTTTGATGTCGCGGTGGATAATATGGTTTTGATGAGCGACATTAAGAGCTTTTAGAAGCTGAACCATCAAACTGATTTTTTCATTTAGGGAGAGATTGTTTTTAATAATAACTTCGCGAAGATTGCGGCTTTCAAAATATTCAAAAGAAATATAGAAGAAATTATTATACATGCCGAAGTCTAAAACTTTTATAAGATTCGGATGGTCAAGCATAGCAAGTATTTTAGCTTCGCGTTTGAATCTTTCAAGGATAGTTTTATCGGAAAGATTATCGGTATCCAGCGTTTTAAGTATAATTTTTTTACCGAGATAAATATGATTAGCAAGATATACGCCGGTATAATCATCTTTTTTAAGTAGGTTAATAACTTCAAACTTATCGAACAATATTTCAGCGGCGACTTTTTCCATCTATTACAGATCTCCGCCCATCTCTTTAATTTTTAGCTGCACCCACCGGACAGAAACACCTAAAGATTTAGCTGCAAGAGTGCGATTGCCTTGAAATTCTTGAAGTCTCTTCTTTAAGATTGCCTTTTCAAATTCTTCAAGCGTTCCGTTAAAGTTTAAGTCATCTGCATCCTCTTCGATAATAATATGTTCATGGGTAAGCATATCATCATCACATAAAATCAATGCTCGCTGCAGAACATTTTCAAGCTGCCGAACATTCCCAGGCCATTCAAAAGATTCAAGCAACTTCATTGCTTTCGGATTGATATGAATTTTTTTATCAGAATATTTTTTAATGAAATGATCTACCAGTAAGGGTATATCTCCACGTCTTTCCCTTAAGGGGGGGATTTTTATCGGAAAGACATTTAGACGGTAAAAAAGATCTTCCCTAAATTTATCTTCCTTAGAAAGTTGTCTAATATCTTTATTAGTAGCCGCAATTACCCGGACATCCACTTTAATAACTTGAGTATCTCCAAGGCGGATTATTTCCCTATTCTGCAGAACACGAAGAAGTTTAGCTTGAAGAGCCACAGAAATATCGGCGATTTCATCAAGGAAAAAGGTGCCGCTACTTGCTACTTCAAATAGACCTTTTTTGTCAGATGCAGCGCCAGTAAAAGCGCCTCTTTTATAACCGAATAATTCGCTCTCTAATAATGTGTCAGGAATTGATCCGCAAAATTGCCCAAGGTAAGGCTTATCTTTTCTTCCGCTTAAATTATGGATAGCTCTTGCAACTATTTCCTTTCCGGTACCGCTTTCACCGAGTAGCAAAACGGTGGCGTCGGTTGCAGCGACTTTATAGATAAGTGAGGTCATCTTTTGCATAGCCGGGCTATTACCTATTAACTCAGGAATTTGGATAAAGGACTGAATTTGATTTTTTAGGATTGAATTTTCATCCTGTAATTCTTCAAGTTTTTTTATTTTATCTAATGACAAAGAGACTAAATTAGAAAAGAAATCAAGAAATACGAGGTTGGAATCAGTAAATTCTTTTCTATGCATTTGGCTATCGACTAAAATTACTCCCCATATTTTTTCATTGCGAAAAATCGGAACTCCGAGTATCGATTTAATGTTATGTATTTGAATACTCTTGAATTGAGAAATATCGGGATTACTTTGCACATCATGGTAAAAGCAAGGTTCTTTTCTTTCGATAACTTTTTGAAGGATGCCGGAAGAAAAGTCAGACAGGTTTTGAATATTTTCCTGTTGAATATTTCTGGCAGCAATAATAGAGAAACTATCCTCTGCTTCATTATATTTAACAAACAATCCCCGTTCGGCATTAATAACTTTTATAATTAGATCAAGAGTTTCTCCAATCAGGCTATCCTGGTAGATTGCTGAGTTAAGCGTTTTGCTAATTTGATATAGAGTTTCAAATTGCTCTTTATCAATTAGTCTAATTTTTTCTGTATTGTATGAAATCATATTTCCTTAAATAATTTTATTGTACTCTAAATGTAGCCGGCAGCGATCTTGATCTATTTTGGAACTGATCTATAACCCAGATAACCCAATAATAATTTTTTGCCGGAAGTGGTGTAGTAATTTGGCAAGAAATTGAATCAGATGAAATACTATTCTGTTCATAAACGAGCTGAGAATTAGCAAAATCGTTTGTGTAAATTTGGATCATATAAGTATAAGGATAACCGGTAGTATATCTTTGCCAGGTTAACTTTGGTGTTGAAGTAATTAAAGTATCGTTTGCCGGGAACTGAATTACAGCTCCATCTTTAATTACACGTGTAACCTTTTCGCTTCCTACAAGGAACTGCCTTCCAAAAATATCTTTAACTATTATATTGAAATTCAAACCGATTGTTTGCTCAATATCGCTGATGTTCATATCCAGTGTAGACAAAGTGGTTTGAAAGAACTTGCTTGAAGCATCATAGCCTAAAGCTTTCTTAAAATTCAAATCATTACTTTGGACGTAAACCGAATCAATGTCATTATCCTTATCAGAAATATTTGCATTTATTATTAGTTGGTAACTTTGACCGGGCGGGCTAAACTGGTTTATTACTACAGTATATATCGAAATGCTATCAAGCATGGGAATACTTGGTAAATTAATTTGATAATTTAGTTTTCTAGCGGTGTTCCAGGTAACGTAAATAGTATCAGAAAGAAAGCCTGCTTTTTGAAAAACTAATTTTCCATCAATTGGTTGAATATTATTGATTTCGAAATTCCCCTTTGCATCGGAATTAATTATTATATTACCCGGTTGCCAGAGAACAGAAACTCCAGCAATACCGGTATAAGGCAGACTAAATGTTTGTACAGATCCGTTAATCGATGCAAAAGAATAATTTGGATTTGATGGATCAAGCGGATTATTCCTTGGGGCATTGCAGGAATTAAATGCAACTGCCATTATAATAAATACAGTCCAGTATAAATATTTTAAGAGAATTCTTTTGTAGACAATGATCATTTTTGATTTCTGATTTTTAACGATGAACGCTTATGGCTATTTTACCAAATATGGATAAAACCGTATATAATTTAATAAAAATTCGTCTAACAGTGTGTTATGGGAAAAACATATTAATCATTGCTTCCAGACATAAAGGGGAAAAATAATATAGTTTGATTATGGGAAAGAAAGACGTTAATCGAGGGTTCAACACAGGAGGAGGGCATTCAGAGTGCATTCAGAGTGCATTCAGAGTGCATTCAAAAAGTTCATGGGAGCTATTACAATTGGGAAACAGCATAAAGAGCTGTTTTTTATGCCAGGGAAATATAACCAAGGACAATGGACAAATCGAAATTACAGATTGATAAATTCGATATGACAGGCAACAGAAAAAGTTTTATTTAATCAAAGATGTCGGTTCCAAATTTGGAGCTTCAATATCTTTAAAATATTTTACTGTACCTACCTTTAATTCATAAGTAGATTGTTCATCGCACACAATTATTCCTTTAGGATGTAGCTGAAATGCGCTTACCGTCCACATATGATTTACTCCCTCTTCTACTACTTTTGCAAGCGCTCTTGATTTAGCTAATCCGCTGATTATTATCAATACTTCTTCCGAATCAAGAACTGTTTTTACTCCTACTGTTAAAGCTGTCTTAGGTACTTTTTCCAAATCATTGTCGAAAAATCTTGAGTTAGCTATCATAGTATCCATGGTTAATGTCTTTACTCTTGTCAATGAGCCAAGCGATGAACCAGGTTCGTTAAATGCTATATGCCCGTCAGGACCTATTCCTCCGACAAACAATTTGATCCCTCCGGCTTTATGAATCTTCTTCTCATAATCTTCACACTCTTTCTCTAAATCCTTTGCATTGCCGTTTAGAATATTTACAAATCTTTTATCGATATCGACATGATTAAAAAAATTATTCCACATAAATGAATGATAACTTTCAGGATGATCTTCCGGTAATCCTACATATTCATCCATATTAAAAGTCGTTACATATTTGAAGGAAACAACTCCATTTTTATAAAGCTTAATTAATTCTTTATACATTCCAACCGGAGAAGAGCCCGTTGGAAGTCCCAGTACAAAGCGTTTTTTTGATGTTGGCTTAAATTCCTTAATCGCTGACGCCACGTAATTAGCTGCCCACTTCGACACCAAATCATACGTCGGTTGAATTATTAGTCTCATAAATACCTCATAACGCGGCAAGCTTGCCTACCGGCAGGCGGCCGCAATGTTGAATGTTGAACCTTGCCTACCGGCAGGCAGGTTTTGAATTAAACGTAATGAAACAGATCATAAATAATATCTCAACATAAATGAACTACCTACCGGCAGGCAAAGATTTAAATAATAATAATACGGTTTTTTTATAACAATTTCAGTTCATTATCATACGTGATTTTAACTGGAATAATGGAGTGGTGGAGTTGTGGGATAAATTTTCCATTATTCAACTTTTCCATTCTCATAATTTTAGACTTCTCTGGTACGCTATCTTGCCGCCAAGGATAGTCATATTGACTTCATAATTATCATTTAATACAACGATGTCGGCATCTTTACCAACAGCTAGGATTCCTTTTTTGTGATCAAGATTTATAACTTTTGCTCCGTTAAGCGATGCCATTCTTAATGCCTCTGTAATTTTTGCACCCGCGGTTTCTACCATGTTTTTTACCGCCATATTCAGAGTCAATGTACTTCCGGCAAGTGTACCATCTGCTAGAACCGCTTTTTTTGCCTTCATATATATCTTTTGATCCGCAAATTCATATTCCCCTTCATGCATCCCGCCGGCACGTATGGAATCCGATACTAATATTATTCCACTTGCCCCTTTTAGCTTAAGCAGCAATTCCATTACCGCCGGATGTACATGAAGCGTATCGGCTATTAGTTCAATTTTCAATTCATTGTGTAATAGTGCTCCCAATATTACTCCGGGATGACGGTGATGAAACGGTTCCATCGCATTAAATATATGGGTAACATGCGCAGCCCCGTTGTCAATTGCATTTTCTACTTCATCATAACTTGCCGTTGAATGTCCGATTGATAGCACTACGCCTTCTTTTGCTGCTGCCTGCATTACTCCGACTGCTCCCGGAAGCTCCGGCGCTATAGTCATTATTTTAATTTGTCCCTTCGATGCTTTCCAGATTTTATTCCATGATTCCACAGACGGCTGCCATAGGTAGCTCTCATTCATTGCGCCTTTTAACTGTTTGTTTAAGTAAGGTCCTTCCATGTGAATACCACGGATATTTGATTCGGGGTGCTGTTCGATATAATCTGCTAACCTTCGTAAATCCTTAAGTAAAAGTCTTTCCGGTTTGGCAAATAATGAGGCGAGAACCGTCGTTGAGCCGTGTTTTAAGAGGTACTTACTAATATTTGCAATGCTAACTTCTGAGTCATCTGCAAAACCATATCCGGCACCGCCATGTGTTAGAAGGTCTACAAATCCGGGGCAAATTCTCTTTCCTTTTACATCATATACTTTACAACCTTTAGGTATTTTTGTTTCTGATGATTTTCCTAACTCTGAAATCTTTCCGTCCTCTATTATTAAAACACCATCTTTTAGTACTCTGAACGGAGTTATTATTCTTCCGCCTGTTAACGCTATTTTCATTTGTCAATCCTTAAATATCAAGTTATGTATTAAATATAATTCAGTTACCAAGAATTTCCCAACCACGTTTATTCATCTGATAGAAAATAATACCGCCGAAAATAAATCCTGTAATTAAGAATATAATGCCGAGTATCATACTTCCAAGTATGATCTGTCCAAGACCAAATAGAAATGAATAAATCATCGCTACACCGGATATCCAATTTATTAAATTTAGTATTCCGTCTTTTACAGGAGCTATATCTGTTGCCTGCTTAGCTATTGGAGCCCAGAATCTTGCATTGGGTCTTGCCCTTCTGTAAAACGATAAAAGCTTTTCATCTGGCTCCGGGCTTGTTAAAAACGTTACGGTTACCCAAATCGCTGTCGTAAATGCCACTGTTATTAATAACAAGTATGCAAATTGCCTCGGGTCGTTTTCATTAAAATGAAATCCGAATTGAAGTGTCAAAGATATTGTGAATGCAGCTATCATTGCTGAGATTTCACTCCATGCATTTATTCGCCACCAGAACCAGCGTAATATATATACTAATCCCGTACCTGCCCCGATTGCCATCAAGAATTGCCAGGCGCTCGCTATTGAGTCCATATAAAATGTTACTATTGCAGATAGAATCATCAATACCATCGTAACAATCTGCGAGAAATTTACGTAATGTTTTTCCGGTTTTGTTTTTATATATCTTCGGTAAACATCATTTACTATATAACTCGCTCCCCAATTAAGCTGAGTTCCGATAGTTGACATATATGCCGCTGCAAATGCCGCTATCATCAAGCCCCGGAGATATGAAGGCAAATCAGAAATCATTATTCTTATATATCCTGTCTCCGGATCAGCCAGGAATTTCGGATCATGTTGCAGACGCACTACTGCTACCAATGCTACCAGAATCCAGGGCCATGGACGAAGGGCATAATGAGCTATATTGAACCAAAGCGTAGCAAGAAGGGAATGCTTTTCATTTTTAGCACTAAAAATTCTTTGAGCAACATATCCTCCTCCGCCAGGTTCAGCGCCGGGATACCAGGACGCCCACCAGTTAACTGCTATGAATACAAAAAATGTTATCATCGGCATCCAGGTGGAATTTAGATTAGGCACCATCGCTAATATCGAGCTTGTTGAATCCCGTGATTTATCCACCGCATGTAGCTGCGTCAGCAATGAGCCCATACCCCCGGTCGCATTTACTGCAAAGACTGCTAGCAATATCACCATACCCATTTTTAACACGAATTGGAATAAGTCTGTCCATAGCACTCCCCAAAGACCCGATAATGTCGATATCGATGCTGTAATAAACATTATTCCTATGGCAATGGCGAGAGCTTCAACTTTATTTATTCCCAAAACAAGCATCATAATTTTTACTATGGCTAGGTTTACCCATCCCATTATTATTAAGTTAATCGGAAGACCAAGATATGCTGCTCGAAAGACTCTCAGGAAGGCGGCGGGTTTTCCGCTGTACCTTATTTCTGCAAACTCTACATCTGTCAGAACACCGGCTCTGCGCCATAGCTTTGCATAGAAAAATACTGTAAGTATTCCACTGAAAGCCATACTCCACCATATCCAATTTCCAGCTATACCGTTTCTTGCAACTAGTCCCGAAACAACAAGAGGCGTATCCGCCGCAAAGGTTGTTGCAACCATTGATGTACCGGCTAGCCACCAACTGACGTTTCTTCCGGAGATAAAAAAATCACTGACACTCTGGGTTGCCCGCTTCCTTAAATAGAATCCTACACCAAGGTTAAATAAAAAGTAAAGAGCTATTACTATGAAATCTACATAGTTTAACTGCATTAATTAGTCTCCGTTAATTTAAATAATTTTAAAAACTGCACACTTCTCTAACAACTCTCTTATATTACTCATTTTATATTTCGCTAGCACGTATTACCAATTTCTCAACCGATGAAACAACTCTCAGTTCAACTTGACCTTGCGGCTGTTTGGCTTCTTTAATTCTTCCCAGACTCTCATTTACCCAATTGGAATCAACTTTGGTTTTATTTTTTATATGCTCCAATGCTTGTAAACCAATTGCCGAAATATCGGATAATTCTTTTGATAGCGGCTTAACCTCCAGTAAAATAGGAGATCTTTTAATTATAGCGTTAAGACGGGCATCAATATTTTTCCATAAAATAAGTTGCTTCTCTATCTGCTTGATATTGTTTTCATCTTGAATATTTCTCGTAAGAAAATCATCTACCAGATATCTAAAATTTCTTGCAGCCTCTGCATCAGGAACCGCCGCATCGACAACTCTTGTTAAGGGAGAGAATGAAGTATAATCCGTTCTTTGGTGTGCGCGGTTATATCCTTGCACCGGTCCAACGACATTTATAAAATTAGTAAGTGCCGTTACATCATCACCATTGGCTAATCTTCTAATCATCATTGCTTGGTTATTGATATGAGTTAATCCAAGGTCTTCCAACTCTAAAGAAATTACATCTAACCTTCGGTACATATTTCTCACATCTGTTATATTCTTAGGAGACCAAAATCTTTCTGCAATAGCGGCAGTTCGCGGCCATATCCTTGAATCAATATTTTCAGGTGAAACAAATTCCGACCACATTGTAGCTTCCCCGCCGAGTATATTCTTCCTCTGCATATCATTTAATTTAAGACTGTCCGGATCCGGATCATTTAAGTAATGATAACTTGCCAGCTGATTTAGATCGATATAATAACCATTAGAACGTATTACATGATAGTCTTTTGACGCTGCTTCTTCTATAGATTTTTCTCCACGCCATGATTGAATTACTATACTCTTCGGCATATCCGGTTGAAGTATTTCATCCCACCCAATCATTTTTTTATGATACTTCGTCAGAATGGCAAGTAATCTTTTATTAAAATAACTTTGCAGCGAATTATTATCGGGAATATTATGTTTTTTCATGAACGCCTGTATCTCGGGGTTGGCACTCCACTGTTTCCCGCTATTTTCATCTCCGCCGATATGCATATATTCATCCGGAAAAAGCTTTGACATCTCTTCAAAGAATTTATCAAAAAATTCATACGTTTTTTCAATGGTAGGATTAAACGTAGGATCAAAAACTCCCCACTTTCTTTCAACGGAATAAGGTCCCGGTGCACTAGCATATTGTGGATATCCAACAAACCAGCTTGTTGAATGGCCTGGTAAATCAAATTCTGGAACTACACGAATCCCTCTGTCGTCTGCATATTTTATTATTTCTTTGATCTGTTCTTGAGTATAAAACAATCCATCCGATCCCATTTCTGTAAGCTTAGGGAATGCTTTACATTCGACCCTAAATCCTTGGTCATCGCTTAAATGCCAGTGAAATACGTTCATCTTAACGGCAGCCATTCCGTCAAGATTTCTCTTTATCACATCAACCGGCATAAAATGCCTGCACGCATCTATCATCAACCCGCGCCAGGGAAAGCGCGGATAATCTTCAATCTTAACTGCCGGGAAATAATAGCCTGAGCTATCAGCTTCCAATAATTGTAAAAAAGTTTCTATTCCTCTTAATGCTCCGATATCTGTTTCCGCATTTAGCGATACATGAGTTGACGTTACTGTCAGATTATAGGACTCATCTTCATGTAGTTTTACTTCACCGGGTCGTTTGACATCGATTATCATATCGGGATTTTGAATGACAGAGCCGCGATGCATATAATCTTGCGAAAAGAAAAGTCCTGTTCTGCCTGATAGTCTTCTTAGCATCCTGCTCGCTGCGCCATACAATCGTTCAGCTGGATTTTCTTTGATTGCTACTTTAAAGTTTTGATCCAGCCTATACTCGCCGCCGGTCAATTCAACTTTTACAGGCATGGGCATAAGATTTAATTTCTCATCAACACCTTGTGCGTTAAGGCAATTAGCAAATAACAGAACGACAATTATGATGGCCACAAAGCTATTTAAAAGTTTCATTTTCAATTCCTTTAACGAATAAGCTAACCGATTAATTAATGTTAAATAAAAATATTCTTTAGTAATAACGGAATAATTGAATGTTGGAGTAATGGAATTTAAGTATTCTCCATAGCATTCCAACATTCCATTGTTCCAATTTTTCACATGCTGCACAACGGAAACTATCTATTTATGTTATTATCATCATAATAGAGCGCGGCAGCACCGAGTATCGCCACATTGTCAATAACCGAGACTTCTATTTTTAGCTTATTGATCGTTTTCGAATATGCGAAATTATTTATTGATCTAAACATTTCATCTTTAAATAAATTATATGATTTGCTAACGGAGCCTCCTAAGACAATTATTTCAGGATCAATCGTATACATTATAACTTTTATTGCTTCACCAAGATTTGCACCAAAACCGGAAAAAACATCAAGCGCTTCAGGATCTCCTTTTTCTGCTCTCCGGAATAATTCTTCTCCCGTTGTTCTGAATTCATTCACAAAATATTGTCCGCTGCAGTAATATTCATAATTATTTCTTTTGAAAGGGATCATTCCAAACTCACCGGCTCCGCAATTTTTGCCTGTATAAAGTTTCCCATTAGTTATTATGCCTGCACCTAAGCCTGTGCCGATAATTAATCCGACAATATCTTTATAATTTTTTGCCTTACCAAAATATTTTTCTCCTATAGCAAAACAATTCGCATCATTGTTTACATATACCGGAACATTATATCTCTTTTTTAATAATTCCTTTAAATAGACCTCTTTCCACGACGAAATATTTTGCACGTCATAAACAATTCCCTTTTCTACATCCACTACGCTTGGGACCCCGATTCCTATTCCCGATATTTCTTCGCTTGAATAATGATCGATCAAATTATAAATATCATTCAATACATCTGATTCACTTCCGTTTTTGCTTACCGGAAATGATTCGACTTTTATTAATGAATTATTTTCGACTAGACCTGCACGAACGTTGGTTCCACCTAAGTCGATACCCAAAATTCCCATTACAATTTTCCTTTATTGTTCTATCAACTATTAAGATTTTTAATTTTTTGCCGGTGAAATATTTTTATTCTTTAATTTCTTTTTCATACTGATTGTTTCATTAGTAATAATCGGTTTTGCCCAAATACCGATGCTGAACAAATAACCTAAAGTCAAATAAATAAAAAACATTCCTGTTCTTAGACCGAACATATCCCCCAGCCAACCTATAATTAATTGTATAATTGCTCCGCCGATTATTGCGGTACAGAGAATCCCGGAGAACGAACCATGATGGCTTGCGACCGAATTTAATGCCAAGGAAAAAACTATTGACCACATAACCGAAAGAGAAAAGCCTACCATCGGGAAGGCATACAAAGCTATTTCACCGGGTCCAAACAATGCAATTGATAAAAATACTGCAGCAGAAATTACTGCAACTAATAAAATTTTTCTGCTATCAAAAAGCTTGAGCAAGACCAAGCCAACTAAACAACCTATTGACAGCATTCCCCAAAACCAACCGACAGTAGATGCTCCTACAGTCAGCGGATCATAATTGTGATAAGTATACAGGAATTTAGATAGCCAATATGAGACTCCCTGTTCCGTTCCTACATAAGCAAATATTCCTATGAAATATAATATAACCGTCTTCTGCTTGAATAATCCTTTATGCACTCCCCAACTGCCGGCTATCTCGTCATCTTTTCTTTCAACAACCGGAAATTTTGATAATGAGATTATAATAATCATTAGTAAAAAGATCACTGCAAATACCCAATACAAGGAAGTCCAGGAAAGATTTGCAGGAACCAAATTTGAGAATACTAATTTAACAATGTTTGTCCCGTTATTTTGCTGCAGGCTACTAATTAAATATGTCAGGAATAGAGGCGCAATAAAAGATGCCCCGCCAAAGATCAATTGTGCTAAAACCGAATTGAAAGCAAAATGCTCTTCACCACCCGAGACCCTTAAAAGCGGATTGATTGCTACTTGAAGCATTGCCATCCCAGTTCCCATTAGAAATAATGAAATAATGAAAACCAGGTAATGTGGAAAGACAGAAAACATTAGAGCACCCGCAAACGCTACCGCAAATGCGGCAACCATGAGTTTCCTTTCTTTATATTTTTCAACAAGCATTCCGGCAGGGATAGACATTACTCCGTATGCTATAAAAAATGAAAAAGGAAGGAGCGCTGAAAGAGTTAAGCTTAAATTGAAACTTTGTATTACATCAGGGTTAAGCGCGCCTAATATATTCGTAATAAATGATATGACGAAAAATGTTAAAAAGATTAAACCGACGATGTAATATTTTTTTTTCATTTTACTAATCCACTAATTATAAGCGTTTATAATTATATATATTTTAAGAGGAATATTGGAGTAATTGAGTGATGGAATTATCCAGTATTTTCATTTTTCCAACCTTTCTTGCCGGAAAGCAGATTTTACATTGTACTATCACTTATCCGATATTCCAAGAATTCATAATTCAATTCACATTCCAGCCAGTTACTTTTATTGTTGGCCGTTTCCCTTTTAAGTCTTCCTTATAAAAGTATCCTTTTATAATTCTTTTTTCTCCGGGAAGCAATGAAAAATAATTATCTTCCCAGAAGATTGGCAAGACTGATTCACCGTTCTTTCCCTTAGTAATAGAAAGCACAATTTGAAAAGCTAATTTGTCTGTATTGTTGAAAAGTTCCGTTTCAACTTCATCTTTCCCTTTTAAGTTAATAAATTTTGAGTCTGCTGTTAAATGGACTGTTTTCAACTTGTTAAGTTCCGTTAAGTCAGCATATTCTTTAGAGGGTGTTATCCACCAGGTAGTTTTAGCAGTATCTAGTTCGTTTGGTTTTGTCGATAGACAATAAAAATTTGAACTTACTATTTTTCGTCCGTCATACAGTTTCAGATCCAGGAAATATGTTTTGCTTAAATTGCTGAGAGCCGGTATTTGTAATACTTGATATGATTCTTCAGGTGAAAGGGTAATTGAAACATCTTTAGAATACTCCGCAGTTAGATCGAAATTCAGGACACGAACTTTTACAATTAGATTGTTTTGAGGTTCAATTGTATTGTTAACTGCTATTATTTTACCGTTTCCATAATTAAATAAAATATGCACCGGTTCGCAAGCTTTTTTTGTCCCGAAAAATGCCCCTCCCGGCATTAAGTAATAATCATATAATTGCCACCAAAGTTTAGGCCAAGCAGCGTTAAGCATCCAGTGAATTACGCCCGTTGATTTATATCTATTGGCTTCATTTGCCTCAAACATAGCTCGTGTATTATCATAATTTATAAATTGAGCTTTGGTACAATATTCCCCTAAATTGCTTGGCATGCCTAGACTCTTGTCCATTGCTTCGTTATAATTGTTTAAATTGTCGAACATATTTTTTCCGCAATGAAAATCCCACACACTATCGATAGGCCAAAGATGATCTATTGGCATCATCTTTTTAATACTTTCCAGCGGAGGAACTTCTGCACCTGGACCTACCTCAGTATTGAAACCAAAAGCACCTCCGTTATGTTTATCATTCCACCAATATACTGGTGGAACATAATCATAAGGTCCCCTCATCTTCACTGCGGTTTTTCCGGTAATCGTACTCAAATGTTCTGCAGCCGATGCAAGGAACGGTCTCGTTGGATCATCTTTATGAAGAATTGTCTGATATTTTTTTTCGAGATCCGGCTGCGGTATTCTATCACTGCCGTATAGCCATAAAAATATACTTGGATGATTTCTAAGCCATTTTACCTGATCTTCCCATGATTGCACAATCATCTTTATATCTTCAGGCGATTGAATACTGCCCAAATCATCGACCGGTCTGCCAAGATATACTTCCCATTCCCATTGACAACTCCATCCAGCCATTATTAAAATACCGTTTTCATCACAAAGATTAAATAGATTGCTATTTTCTCCCCAAATCCCTTCGAGTCGAATTGTATTTAACCCCATTTGTTTTACATATTCAATTTGAGCTTTAATATTTTTTTTATCACTATCTAAAAAAAGATTATCAACCCAGCCTCCGCCAAGAATTAGAATTTTCTTCCCGTTTAATTTATATCCGCGAAAACCCTCTTCGTTTATATAATCCGATACTTCACGTATTCCAAATTTTGTTTCGCTTACGTCCGATGTTTTACCGTCAATATCAAATCTAATATTTAGCTTATATAGTTCCGGTTTCCCAAGATTATAAGTCCACCATAGCCGTGGGTTTTCTATTTTTAGCTCCGGGAAATCCTCCGGAGTAAATGTTATCAAGCTTTTTTCGGAAGGTGCCAAATTAATTTTTTTTGAGAATCTTATCTTACCAATTTCCCCAGTTAAAACTCCGGAAACTTTTTTATTACTATTATTCAACAATTCTGTTGAGACGGTTAGCTCTGCGCTTTTTAAAGTTTTTAAATTTATTTTACTTTTGACAAACGGAAAATTTATAGAGACATCACCGCTTATTTTTAACTTCACATCTCTCCAAAGTCCCATATTATTATCTGGCGCTTCCGGATTCCAATCTACAAACCCTACCGAGAATTCTCCGGGCTTTGGCGGGAATACTTCGACAGCAAGTATATTCTTTTCGCCGGACTTAACAATATCAGAAACGTCAAAGTTAAACCGTTGATAAACTCCTTTAGTACTGTCGGCATTTGATATCATTTTGCCGTTAAGCCATATAAAAGTTTGATAAATCTATTTTATGATTACCAAACCATAGCTCAGCGAGAGCCGAAGACTTTGCATCATTTCCGACAGAAATGTTTTTAATGTTTGGCAGTACTTTACGGATTGCCTCCCCTATATTAAAATCTTCCCAACCTAAATTTGGAGCGAAGTTTACGATTAAATTTTTAGAGTCGACTATGCCTGCAATGTTTACTCCTAATCCTTTAAGACCATCTAAATTTAGTTTATTGCAAAGCTTAAGGAGTTCGATAATACAAATCTCGACAAATTTTTCCGGATTTTTTGAATCAGTATCTATTGTCGCTTCCCCCTTAATACTTCCGTCAATATCGGCAACCGCATAGCGTGTAATGGAAGAGTCAATATTGATAGCACCCACATGGTATTTATTTAGCTTTAAAAATAAATTGATCGGATTACGACCTACGTTTTGGTCTGCACTTTCTTGTTCAAATATTAAATCTTCGTTGAGGATTTCAGAGATAATGCTGGAGACAGTACTTTTATTTAAGCCTGTTAGCTTTGCTATATTACTTCTTGAGATTGGTTGCATTTCTCGAATTATATTTAATATCATAGCCCTATTAATTCCTCTAAGAATTTTTGAATTACCGGTTATGATATTAACGTTATCTGAATTCATATTAGACTAAGCAGTATATTTATTTTAATAGTGACCTTATTATTTGTTGGTTGTTAGAATAAACTTAATATGGTTAACGAAAATATTTAGTTTAAAACTTCTCAAAAGTATTTATCAGTAACATAATTTGTTGGTTGCCCAAACAAACCAATCATAAGAAGTTTTTTAAGGAATGTCAAGTTATTTTTTTGGTTTAAAAAGTATTTTATAATTAATTTTTATAAGATAGTACGCATTTCCAATAAGCCAACATAAAGAGAATACTATACAACTGATGCTGGTCTATTAGTGTCTGAGAAAATTTCTTTTGTACGGAATTCAGGAGTTTTCTTCTGCTGCAGATATACTATTAATATTGCCTATTTTATTTCCAATTTATTTTGGACGGATGTTTATTTAATATGAAAAATTTCTTTAAGAAAATTCTGAGTAACAAAAAAATCATTCAATATCCTTTGGATTGGTAGAAATTGAAATTGTGTGAGCCACTTTCCCTTCGTCAATAATAACAGCGCTTAGTTTATTTCCCGAATATGCAGATGTATCAATATAAACTACGTTATTTTCCTTTTTGAAAGTAACATCATTTACCCTTGAATGACCGATAACTTGAAGCTTACCAACATTTAGCAGCTCATCCCGTGTCCAAATTATTCCATGCAGTTTTTCCAAATCATTTCTTAAAACATTTTCTAAAAAGCTAAAATTTCCATTAAGAAATTTCTTGTAATATTTAGAAATACCAGCGTGAGAAATAAGGCAGCCTTCTAAGTCCAAAATAACCGGGGAATTGATTATACACTCGAGATGTTCGGATAATTTTTCGAAATGATCATCATAAGAGGCAACCGTTTTTTCATAACCGTTGTAAAGCCATGTGGTACCCATTTCACTAGATGGGTGTTTCATAAAATAATAGAACATGAGATCATGATTGCCGGCAGTAAAAGTCAGTTTTTGTGAGATGAAAAAATCAATGACCTCATAACTGAAATTTCCTCTATCAACCAAATCGCCAACGCTATAAATATTAATATTAGGGAAATCGGTTTTTATTTTCTGCACTAGCTTTTGAAGTGTTAGGAAACAACCGTGAATGTCACCAATTACAGCAATCATAGAAATTCATTCTAAAGTAAGGAATAAAGAATTAGATATAATAATTTTTGCGAGCATATTCGTAAAGCCCGTCACGAAAATTCGGGTGGGCAATATTGATAAGTGATTTAACTCTTTCTCTTATCGTTTTGCCGAACAATTGAGCGTGACCGTATTCAGTAACTACATAATGAACATCGCCACGTCCAGTAATAACTCCGGCGCCTTGATTAAGGAATGGAACGATTCTAGAAATTTTAAAATCTTTTGTTGTTGAAGGCAATGCGATAATTGGCTTGCCTCCTTCGGAACGGGAAGCGCCTCTAATAAAATCAAGCTGACCGCCAAAGCCGCTAAACAATTTTGGACCTATTGAATCAGAACAAACTTGACCAGTTATGTCAACTTCAATTGCGGAATTAATAGCTATCATTTTATTGTTTTTTGCAATCACAAAAGGATCATTCACATATTCTTGAGGATGGAATTCAATCATAGGGTTATTATTAATAAATTTATATAACCGTTTTGTGCCAAGGACAAAACCGGCAACAATTTTTCCAGGGTGCAAAGTTTTCATTTCGTTAGTGATAACCCCCTTTTCCACTAACTCAATTGTGCCATCCGAAAACATTTCCGAATGAATACCGAGCGCTTTGCTGTTCGACAAATATTTAAGGACAAAATCCGGTATTGCTCCGATGCCCATTTGTAAAGTTGAGCCATCTTCGATAAGTCCGGCAATATTGAAAGCAATTTTTTTATTTATTTCAGTCATTTCCGGGGAAGTTTCTCTTTCACCTTGAGGAAGCTCCGAGATCTCTTCATTTACTTCAACGACGTAATTAATTTTATTGATATGGATAAAACTATCTCCCAAAGTTCTGGGCATATTTTTATTAACTTGAGCAATAATAACCTTAGCTTTCTCCGCGCCGGTTTTAGTTAAACCAACTTCAACGCCGAAGCTACAAAAGCCGTGTTCGTCCGGGAGAGAGACGTGTATGAAAGCCGCATCAAGTTTTATAATTCCTTTAGAAAAAAGGAGTGGAGTTTCATACAAGAAAATAGGAGTAAAATCTGCGCGACCCTCTCTAACAGCATTCCGGGTATTTGCTCCGATAAAGAAAGCATTGTGCCTAAAATGTTTTTCGAGCCCAGGAGCAAGGTAAGAGATATTACCAACTGCCAGTGCATGCATTATCTCAACGTTTTCAAGCCCATCTTTACGTCTAACCAGAGCATCAATAAGGACAGTAGGGAATGCGCAATTAGAGTGAGCCAAAATTTTATCACCGGACTTAATAACCTTAACCGCTTCGTCAGCCGAAACAATTTTCTGAGTGTAAGTTTTAAGGATATTAAACGGTATAGAATTTGTGGTTTTGAAATCTTCGATTGAAACCATATAATTCTCTTACTTAGATTAATTTAAAAATAGAATTTCTAATTAGTAGAAAATATTCTAAGCCGTCTATATTCAAAATTAAAAATATTAGCCACAGCTTCGTTTGAAACATATCCTTTATAAGTGCAAACGCCATTTGCTAAACCTGTATCTCCGAGCAATGCGTTTGATAAACCGTTATCAGCAATATTTTGAATATACGGCAGCGAAGCATTATTCAAACCATAACTTGCTGTTTTTGAAACAAGAGCAGGCATATTTGGGACACAGTAGTGAATTACGTCATGCAAATAATAAGTTGGGTCTGAGATGGTTTTAATATGGCTTGTTTCAATGCAGCCACCCTGGTCAATCGAGACGTCGATAATCACAGCGCCTTTTTTCATTTGCTTTACCATATCTTCGGAAACCAGGTGAGGAGTTTTTTCACCTTTTATTAAAACAGCACCTATAAGCACATCAGCAAACTTAACACCTCTTGAAATAGTATATGGATTAGCCATCACGGTAGTTAATTGTTGATGAAAAGTGGAATCAATTTTTCTTAAGCGATTAAGATCTTTATCCAACACAATAACCTGAGCACCTCTTCCAAGCGCTGCTCTGGCTGCTGTTGTTCCGACGACGCCAGCGCCGAGAATAACGACTGCAGCAGGAGCCACACCAGTAATTCCTCCCAGCAAAATTCCTCGACCGCCTTTTGTATAGCTTTCAAGATATCGTTCAGCAATTTGAATAGAAAGCTGCCCAGCAATTTCACTCATTGAGTGTAAAACCGGAAGTCCCGATTCATTTTCAATAAGTTCATATCCGATTGCAGTTATGTTTTTCTTCAAAAGATCTTCAATAGTTGCTTTATTTCCGATAGCTAAATGAAGAAAAGAAAATAAGATTTGATTTTCCTGAAGTAAACTAAGTTCGATATCAGATAGCGGTGTAACTTTAGCAATTAGCTCAGTTCTTCGGTAAACCTCTTCGGCGCTGTAAACAATTGTTGCACCTGCCTGTCGGTATTCTTCATCGCTAAAATTGCTCCCTTCACCAGCACCACTTTGAAAATAAATTGTATGCCCCGATCTTGTTAATGAATCAACGCCAGCCGGAGCTAATGCCACTCGTTTTTCTTCCTGAATATTTTCTTTGGGAATCCCTATTCTCATATGATTTCACTTTCGTTAGTAGTTATTGCTACTTTACTTGACTAACATATTTAATTTCCGTCTCAAATTCAAAAAAACATTTTTAATTGACCGGAGTAATAGGTTTTTTCCCTGATAAAACAGCAATGACATTTTTTGCTGCAAGTATAGCCATATTATTGCGGGCATCAATTGTAGCGCTTCCGAGATGCGGAAGGAGAACGACATTTTTTAATTTATAAAGATCAGGATTTAGTACAGGTTCATTTTCGTAAACATCTAAACCTGCAGCGAATATTTTTTCCCTTTTAAGAATATTGATTAAGGCTTTTTCGTCAACAATATCACCGCGAGCAGTATTAATAAAGATTGCCTTCTCCTTTAGTAATAATAATTTTTTCTTATCTAACAGATGAAAGGTTTTAGGATTAAGAGGAAGGTGAACTGAAATAATATCGGAATGTTTTAACAAAAATTCCAAAGAGACTTTTTTTGCAGCAATTTTGTTTTCCAAAAATACATTTCGAGAATTAGAAAAATAAATTATCTTTGTTCCGAAAGACTTAGCTCTTATAGCAGTTGCAGTACCAATTCTTCCTGCCCCGAGAATTCCGAAGACTTTATTTTTCAGTTCGACGCCAAGCAACAGTTTTGGTAACCAACCATTAAATTTTTTTAGGCGTACGAGCTCAACTCCTTCAACAAATCTTCTTGCACACGCCAGAGTTAAGGCTATTGCAAGGTCGGCAGTTGCGTCAGTTAAAACGTCCGGCGTATTAGTAACAGTAATTCCCTTTTGCTTGGCGTATTTGATATCAATATTATTAAAGCCGACTGCGTAGTTAGCAATAACTTTGCAATTTGACATTTTATCAAGTATTATCGCATCAAATTTATCTGTTAAAAGAGAAATTACAGCATCAACATTTTTTATACTCTTCAGTAATTCGTTTTTAGAAATTGGTTTGTTTTTGGGGTAGACGGAGACTTCAAAATTTTTAGCTTTCAAAAGCTTTGAAGCTATTTCAGGAATTTCTTGCGTTATAAAAACTTTCATATTCTTCTATATTTTTATTTATCCAAACAATAATCTAACAATAAATAAAGCAGCAAGAACTCCGACAATATCTGCAATCAATCCTGCCGAAAGAGCATGCCTTATCCGCTTGATATTAACAGCGCCAAAATAGACAGCTAATACATAAAAAGTTGTTTCTGAGCTTCCGTACAAAGTTGAGACTAAAATTCCTATGAATGAATCAGGGCCGTGGACTGAAATTATTTCAGCCATTATGCCTAGTGAGCCGCTGCCTGAAAGAGGGCGCATAAAAGCCATAGGCACAGCCTCGGCGGGAAGACCGATTAAGTCGGTCACCGGGTGAAGAATATTTATTAGCCATTGCATCGCCCCTCCTGCTCTAAAAATTCCGATTGCAACCAGCATCGCAACCAGGTACGGAATAATTTTTACTGCAATGGTAAATCCTTCCTTAGCTCCTTCAACAAATTTTTCATAGACTCTAACTTTCTTAATTGCGCCGTAGCCGATAAATATTATTATTAGCAAAGGAATTGCCAGAGTTGAAAATATTTGTAAAATATTCCTTGCGGCGCCAGGAGAGAAGAAACTTAATCGCTGAAGAATATCTTTGCCAATGCCGGAAAAAATAATTATGAGTATAAGGAGGATGAAACCGACAATGGCAGAAATATTTTTTAAGTTACTCTTTGCCCAAAAGGTAAATTCATTTTTTTTGATTGGAAATTTTTCTAAAATCTTTGCAGCAGTAACACCAGCTATGGTCGCACAGAAAGAGGCAAATAAAGATGTCCCAATTATTATTGCGGGTTCAGAGCTTCCGGAAGCTGCCCGGATTGCAATTGCAGTGGCAGGGATCAATGTTATACCAGCCGTATTTATTGCAAGGAAAGTGCACATTGCATTTGTAGCAACTCCTTTTTCGGGATTAAGTTCATTCAGTTCTTCCATCGCCTTCAGACCAAAAGGTGTAGCGGCATTTCCGAGTCCTAACATGTTTGCAGAAATATTCATGATCATTGAACCCATCGCGGGGTGTTCTGGTGGAACATCAGGAAATAATTTTTTAGTAACCGGTTTTAACCATCTTGCAATTATCGAAATCAAACCCGCATCTTCAGCAACCTTCATAACTCCAAGCCAAAGCGCCATAACACCGATTAAGCCTAGCGAAATACTTACTGCACTTCCGGCATAATCTAAAGCAGCCGAGGTTACATCTTTAAGTTTTAGAAACGAAACATTCTCAAGGACGATATGAGCCTTCGCAATAGAAGGAGAGAGTAAGGAATCAATTTTTATTTTTCCGTTAAGATCTTCATTATTCCCGGACGCCGAAGCCATTTCCTGCCATATTTTTGGATCAGTACTTGAGATTTTAAAGTTAATTACATCTTTGGCAGCATTTGAATGATGGGTAACAATAGCAGGAATAGAAATATCTTGATAAATATTCTCTTTGTAGAAATTAGAAAAGTCAGCAGCTTTAATACTTAGAATTGTATGATAAGATTTTTCTTGATTTTTTTGAAATCCACCGGGGAATTCTAATGTTACGATTAGTGGGTTTCCGTTTTGAAATTTATTTTGGCTTTGATCAATTATGTCTGTAGTGATTGCGGTACCAATACCAAAAAAAAGTAGAGCTAGCCAAACATAATTTAGCATTAAAACTTCCGATAAATAATATTAATAAATTTCATTTAAGCAAATAAAAGACTATCCACCTGTTTCTTCAACTGCCTGAATTTCTTCAGTATCAATAAAAAATATTTTATTAAAGACCGGAAGATCTGTACTTTCATTAAATTCTTTAACATATTTCATCGAATAATTCTTTACAAGATCATCCATCAATTTTTGTTCTTCAACCCGTTTCAAGAAACCTTTTATGGAGATTGAAAGGAAATCATAAGTAGGCAAATTATCAAGCTCAACTCGTTTTTTAGGTTTGATGTTTCTGAGAACAGTGAAACTTGATTTGACTTCTATGTGAATTTTATCGAACAACTCATCTTCACTCGTTGGGAAAATATACACATTTTTATCCAAGTAAATAAATGTAACTGCAAGCTGAACAATTTTCTCTTCTTGTGTATAAAAGGAAAGGATTCCACAAGTATTATTCTTTAATTCATTTTCTATCGTTTCTAGATTTCTGAGTTGCTGAACATTTTTAAACATACTTTATCCGGATATTGTTAATTAGACTTTATTTTTTAATACAGTAAGAATAATTTATTGAAAATTTACATTCGCTGCAGTGATTTGCGTTTTTAACAAAATTACCGCCCTGTAAATTTTCAATCATTGATTTTATTTGATTTTTTATTTCGCTCAAATCAGATGCATTTATTTCTTTATCAACAGATAGAGCCGGAAACTCAAGAAATAAAAGTTTCATCTCTAATTTTGTAAAGTCAGGAAATAATTTACTTACAATATAGGAATAAAATTTCATTTGATTTAAATAAATTTTTGATCTTTCCTGAATTTCCTTTTCCGATATGTCGTCAGTTTTATAGTCAATAATAATAATTTTATTATCATCAAAAATAATCTTGTCGATAATACCGTAGAATATATTTTTCCCTTCTTCAACAAAAATTTCAAACTCATTTTTATAATTTGAGAATGCTTTAATCCGTTTATAAGAATCAGATGAATAAAATCTCAAAAGCTGCTCGATTATATTTTTTTTAAATCCCGCCTCATGTTGCGCTGCTATATTACCAGGCTTTATTTCATCATTTATGATCAATTCGAAATTTTTTTCAACAGTTGTAGGAATTGATTCAATTTCTAATAATTTATGGATTATGCTTCCTTTTATCTTTGAAAGGTCATAATTGCTCTGATATTCATTCTCTTCATTTTTGTTTTTGAATTCAAATTCAAAATCATTTTTTTTTGCAGTCAAATTTCTATGAAGAACTTTTTCCATAATCTCACTCAGACCGAAGTTGTAAGTCAGTCTATATTTCATTTGACATTGAGAGTAGATTGAAAATTTTGAGGCTGAAATTATTTCTTGCGAAGGATGATCTTCAATAATGTCCAATAATAAATTCTTAGCAACAAAGCCGGTACTTATTACGGGATTTTCCGGTAGAATAATATCTGTTTCATTTTTTACCGGAATATTTAGAGAAAGAGTTTTAGTAATATTACTAAACCGATCTCCGTCAAAAATCAAGGAAGTGAGATTAGATTCGAGTAGATGGTTTTCGCTATTAAAATTTATGTCCAAGCCTTGTTGCAGAAGTCCCATAAAGGATTCTTTACTAAAAGACATATCCTTAACCGGGGTGGCTGAAATAAATAAATAATATTTTGCTCTTGTTACTCCCACGTAAAATAATCTTTTAACTTCCGCAATATTCTTCTTGTACTTTATCAAATTGTTAATTCCAATTATGGGCGCAGAAATATATTCATCAAAATATTTTTCGTTCAAAGGAAGTTTGGCAAGTAATCCGAAATCTTTACTAATGGTGATTGATTTACTTTTTGTTGAATCACTCTTTGGACTATCTCCGCTATTGAATAAAATCACTACGGGAAATTCTAAACCTTTTGCCTGATGCAAAGTCATTATTTTAACAGAATTTGCATCATCAGCTATGGAAGCTTGCGCTTCCTCTTGAGATTGTTCGATTGATTCTTTTAGGTAAGTAACATAATCATATAATGTTTTATATCCTTGTGAGTCATAATTATTAGTAAGCTGAATTAGTTTTTGAATATTTGCTAACTCTTGTACACCGTCAGGTCTAGATGCAATGACTGATAAGAAGTTTGATCCATTTAAAATTTCTCTTAAGAGAGATATAAAATCGGAGTTACCGGACCCATTTTTAATTTCCATAATTGGCTGGAATGTTTTAAAGAATTGCTTATTTACTGATATATAATTTTTTACTTTTGTCCAAAGTGTTTTTCCATTTTGAAGAGATATATCAAATATTTGCGAATCGGAAAAGGAAAGAAATGGAGAGCGTAAAATACCAGTTAATGCAGCGTCATTATCTTCATCAAGAAGAAAAGCAAAATAATTGTATATGTCGTAAATAGTCTGTCGTTTATAAAATTCTTTTCCGCCTACGATTAGAAATGGAACGCCATATTTAATAAAAACTTTTTCAAGCTCGATAAAAGATTTTCTTTTTCTACAAAGGACAGCAATATCTCCCCAGTTAATATTAAGTTGTTCATCGTTGCTTCCAACAAGCTGCAATATTTTTCTCGTAACGATTTCAGATTCAGAAAATTGTGGTATAATTAAATTTTGATCTTTGACTGGATTTATTTTGGGTAGTAATACTTCAACATGCCCTTGAATGCCGTCGTTCAAAGCGCAAACCAAATCCGAATGTTCTACCTCATTAAATAGTCTATTTGGATTATTAAATAATTTCCTGAAAAGAGAATTTGTAAAAAGGCATAATTCGGGGGCCATTCTAAAACTATCCGGTAATGAAAGCAAAGAAGCATCGCCTTCTATTTCCCTAATGTTTTTTTTGGTTCGATTAAATACTTCCAACTCAGCATCCCTAAACATATAAATGCTCTGCTTTTCATCTCCAACTACAAACAAATTTCCTTTCCTTAAATCTTCTAAAATCGGGAGGAAAATATTGTACTGGATTTCATTTGTATCTTGATATTCATCGATAAGTAAATATTTGAACTTATCAGACAAGGCTTTACGTACAGAATTTATTTTCAAAATGTCTTGAGTAAACAAAAGGATATCTTCATAGTCCAAGTAACCATTTTCTTTTTTTCTGTTGGAATATATTTTAAGTGCATTATTGAAAAAGTTAATAACTTTTTTACCAAAATGAGCAAGTTCGTTTTCTATTTCTTCATGATTATCAATCGGCATGATCATTTCAAGTTCGGAAAATATCTCCTCTATTTGGTTAACTTCATTACCAAGATTTTCGATAGAATGCTTGCCTAAGTAACCATTAATTTTTACACTGCCAGTTTTTGTAGTTACCAGGTTTTTAATTTTCAACAGCATTAATAATTTATCCCAGAATCTTTCCAGTGACAGATTATCGTTCAACAAATTATTTATGGATGAGGCAATAACATTTTTGATATTTACATCAAGAACGACACTATTAATAGACCGGATAAGATTGATAGCGTTCTCAATTTTGTTGATAAATATTTTTTCAGAATATTCCATAAATGAATCGAAAAAGAATTTTGAGATTTCTGTTTCTTTCAGGCTATAAATATTTTTTGTGATTGTTAATACGTTTTTGCGACGCTTAATTAGCGATACAATTTGGTTTGAAAAATTCTTTTTTGAAGCAAATACCCTGACCAGATATTTCATGTTGATTTCTTCATCCGGTACATTTAATGCATTTTTAATTGCTTCTTCGATAGCTAATTCGATAAGTTCTGATGAAACCTTTTCATCCACCGGTACAAAATTTGAGTCAAGCTTAGCTTCGACGGGATATTCCCTTAATATATCGATACAAAAAGAATGGATAGTAGAGATATTTGCCGAAACAAGTTGTTGCCTAATTTCTTCAAGCCTTATTTTTTCCCGTATGTCACTACTGTAGGAAAGTTTTCTTTCTATCTCCCCTGCAATTTTTTTATACAGCTCACCGGCAGCTTTGTCAGTAAAAGTAATAGCTGCAATATTTCGAAGCGAAATATTTTCTTTCAATGCAATTTCCAGATAACGGCTTGCAAGAACAAGTGTTTTACCTGAACCAGCATTTGCTGTTAAGGAGATATGGTTCTTAAAGTTTAATGCTCTTATTTGATGATCTGTTAATGTATTCATAAAAATATTTTATTTATACTTTTAGTCCCGGAAGAATAATTTTGAATTCCGTTCCTGATTCAATCCCATCAACAAGACTTATGCTACCTGATGAACTTTCAAGAAATCTTTTTGCCAATTTAAGTCCAAGACCCATTCCTTTATCTTTAGTTGAAAAATTGGGTTCAAAAATTTTATGTTTGATTCCTTCGGGAATTCCGCTGCCGTCATCTTTAACGAGAACGACATAATTAGTTTCAGAAGAGCCTACTCTGATAATAATATTTTTTGCGCCTGCTTGAATCGAATTTCTTATTAAGTTTATTAACATTCTTCTAAGTTGGGTTTTATCACTTTCAATCATTGCTTCCTCAACTTCATTTGAAATAATTATTTTAATTTTTTCTTCAACGAAAAGATTAGTAGTATCATTAATAACATTTATTAAATCAATTTTTTCAAAATTAAGATTAGGCATTCTGGCAAATCTTGAAAACTCAGAAGCAATCAAACTAAGATTTTCTATTTGATTCATTATAGTGGAAGAAACTTTTTCAAAAATTGAATCAAAATTCGGGTTTTTATCTTTATAAGAAACGATTAATTGTTGTATTGCTAATTTCATTGGAGTTAATGGATTTTTAATTTCATGCGCGACTTGCTTAGCCATTTCCTTCCAAGCATTTTCTCTTTCAAGTTCGGCGAGTTCTGATTGGTTCTTCTTAAGTTCATTTGTCATCGAATTAAATCCCGTTAGTAGCTCTTTGATTTCACCTCTTTCAGTTGAATTTAGTTGAACGTTAAAATCACCGTGAGCTACCGAGTCGGTTGCCTTAGTAAGCCTCCTGATAGGTTCGGAAATTTTATTTGCTAGCACAGTGCTTAGAATAATCATCAGCAACGTAGCAAAAGAATAGACGCCGAAAAGAAAGACATCTAGATCAACGACAGAGAATGATAAATGGACTTTATTAAAGGCATCGTTCACACCGATAATGAAGGGTCTGTCACCGAGGTTAAATATTTTATAATATGAATCATAAACAAAATTCTCAATCCGTTCTTGAGTTAAATATTCCCGGTAGTTTAGATAATTTAGTGCATAATATACTTGAGGATTTAATCTGTCCGTGAAAAGACCGCTTTTATAAAATTGATCCCGTGAATTATAGAATTGATTGTTGCCGTCATAAATAGCGAAAGAAATATTCATGTCTCTTGCCGCATTTTGAAATGCAATTATATAATTGGCTGTTTTGCCTTCGTGAAACTCTTCTCTTATATTATTTTCAAGATAAACAGTTCTTTCGTTCAGCTCGTCAAGAATAGCCGAGCGCCTTTTATCTTCAATTATTTGACGATTGTAAATTGCAAGAATTAAAACAGGAATTATTGAAACAAATAAGAAAGCAATCAGAAGTTGAGTCCTGAAAGTATATTTAATTTTCCTTACGTTTGTTGCAAAAACTAATAATGAAAATACAATGATGAATATGCTATGGATCAAGAATATTTTGAAAAAATTAAATAGGTCCCATGATATTTTTTTATCCCTTGCTGCAACAGCTGTAATTTTTTCGACACCGTTTTGATTTGTTTTGATGGCAAAAATAAAAAAATTCTGACCATTTAAGGAGAGATTAAACCATGCTTCGTTATCACCGTTAAAATCAGCGCTAAGTATAGGTTTTATTTGATTCCGGGAGGGATAAATATCTCCGTAAACTTGAGCTAATTTTGAATCATTAAATAAAAATATCTTTAAATTTGCAATATCAAGAACTGAATTGATATTGTTGTTTTTTGATTCTAAGAAATCGGGAATATCATTCACAAACAAAGTTTTAAGATCATAGCCGATAACAGCAGATAAGTATCCCACCTTTATTCCTCGATCCATAATCGGAATAATCCCTAATACAACCTTCTTTACTGTATCTCCGGGTTGATTTATTTCAACCAATTTCGGGATAGTAGTATTATCATTAATAAATTGTTTGATATTAATAGATTTTGGATTAATCCCTATTGAAAAATTTCCAAGGGGGTTTAAGTTTTTATCATAAATCCCTAACGAAGAATTTATGGATTCCTTTTGAAGTGAACTTTCTGCCCATAATTTGAAAGCTTCTGCACTATAGTTTGTACTGCCATTATTGAAGCTATCAATTATTTTTTGATTCTTCGCCGAATTAGACAAAGTTTCCTTAATTAAAAAACGCAAAAGATTATCGTTCGGTCTGTTAATTTCTAATGCAGTAGTTTTTAACGATTGTTTTTCTAATTCAATGTTAAAATAATTCATCAAAGTTATTGTTAGTACGGATGCGGCGATTGCGACACATATATAATAGAAACCTTCGCTAACCTTAACAAAATGAATTTGATAAGTAAGGATAAAAACAATGGTAATAAAAAGGAAACTTATAACCGGAGTAATTAGTGGTTCATTTTCATATAACAAAAAAATCACGCCAAAAACTTGAAAATAGAAATAAAGATAAAGAAGCACTTTCTTTTGTTTCTTACTATCGCTTTCATTAAAAAAAGAAGTTAGGTATAAAAGAAGACCGCACAAAACTACTACAACAGAGATTCCAAAAATAAGAGCACTAAGGTTCATGATTATTGAAGGAAGATTTGGGATTAAGTTCGGTTCCTTAAAGTATCTTAGAGTTGAATCAAAGATTACACTTTTAATTGTGGCACTTAAGCCTCTAATAGCCCAGAAGAACAATACAGAAACTAGAAAAAGATAAATCCAGAAATATTTTTTCTGTAGTGAGATCTTGCTCATTCCAAAATGAAGATAACTTTGGAAATATTGATATCCTTTGATAATTATTAATAAAAAGAATAACGACGATATCAAAAATTCAATCGGCGATTTTACGATACCTCCACCAAAAGTTGAAGAAAAATATGCCGGGTCTACGAGATTTCCTTCCAACAAACCGGTTGGAAAACCGGTATAGAAAAGTAATAACCTAAAGGTCACCAAATAAAAAGTCAGAAGTATAAATTTAGACACTCTATACTTAAGATTATAAAAGTCCTTTCTGAATCCTAACCCTACAAACAAGAATCCAAGCGACATTAATATTGATTGAATTGTGTTTACTGTTTCATATAATGTGCTCACAGCAATATTTAAAGCAGGCTTATAGAAAGTTACCAAGCCAATTTTATCACCGTTATTATTAGTCAAATCAAACGAATATTTCCTTCCATCATTAGTTTTTTCTTCAAAGGGGTTGAAGGCAATATCAAATTGAGTTAAATATTTTGCTGATATTTCTTTTGTAAAATTAATGTTCTCAAAGTATGGATTTTGCAAAGAAAAATGTTTTTCAATGGGATCGCTGACAACAAAATAAAATTGATCGCTGTCAATGAAGATTGTATCGGTAACAGTTAAATAAGTAATTAGTTCCGTTGAATAAAAATGTGCTTCGCCGGCGGGATAAGACAGAGGTAAAATATCAATTTGCGGAACTGCAATCTGGTTATTCCATGCAATCAGTTTTCCGTTTGGTGCAAGGACTTCAATGGATAATTTTTTATATCGATCCATATTTACAAGTTTAAGCAGAGAGGCATAGGATGAATTTTGAGGATTGAGAGTGCTTCGTAATTCCGACTTAAATTTTTTTTCAAGAGTTACTAGATTATTTTCTTTTTGCTTATAAAGATAGGTTACTGAATTTTGAATTTTTAGAATCTTGCCGGATAATATTTTTTCCCAATTATCTTCAAGATTTTTTACAAGAATAGGTGTAATGATACCAGAAGTAAAAATCAAAATTAAAATAAAAAAGACGATAGCAAAATATATTCTATCGCCTTTAATTTTATTGAAAAGTTTTTGATACATCAGTTAATAGTTATCTGAGTAATTTTCCATCTTTTGCCGACATGCTTTAAGGAGACATAAACTTCCGAAGTTTCATGCTTTCCTCTAAAAAGATATTTATATGTTCCAGTAGCAAAAGGATTGCCTTCGTCAGTATGAACATTATCGAAATTAAAATAAGTAACCCGGTATAATTTGAAAAAATCTACAAGGACATAATATGCTTGATTTGAACTGTAATATCCTGTTATGCCGTTAAATAAATTTATATAAGTTTGAGCGCTTAGATATTTTGAAATCATTCTCACTTTTCCTGCAGAAATTCCATTTTCAATTTCACTGAAAATAAAAGCAGGATTTTGATTATAGATTCCTTCAGCTTTATCATTTAGTTTATTTTCCTGAGCAATCATCAGTGAGCTAACAATCCCAAGAGTAAAAAATATTAATAATATTTGAAATCTTATTCTTATCATTTATTTTGAGCAAATTTAAGTAATTAAATTAAATAAGTCTACTTTGGAATTAATTGAAGCTCCAAGAGTAAAAAAGTAATTCTTCGACTCTGTTACTTTAACGCCTATTTAATTTGGACTCTTCCAACGTGCCTCTTACTTTGGAAATATTTGAACGTTTAAGCTGATTATTTTTAGCTACCGCTTGGAAAGCCCAATCAAAAACCATTCTCTCATTAGTTATGTTGCTAACTCGAATTTTTGCATAGTGATTGTCCCAAGTCCAAATTACATAGGTATGCCCAACAATAGCGGCAGCATCTTTTGTCGGGGACCAACCAGAAGTAGGAGCATAGCTAATATCATAAATATTATTAGTCGGTCCCATATCCTGAATATCGGAATCAGTCCAAACATCTATATAAAAGTTTCCATTATAATTTTCAAAAAAGAAATCGGCTGTAGAATCATTATATGCCACATCACTAAAGGTTGTAAATGAAAATCCACCGGTATTAGGGAAGTTCCTATAATCGAAAACTGTCTCATTAAAACCTTCTGGACGCGGAGTAGCGCTTACGTTATCGGGGCTTAATGCGCTTTCATTTCCATTAAAATCATAGGCAGTAACGGCGTAATAAATTGTGATGCTGTTTTGAGCACCGTTATCATCATAATAATTATTTTTTGTTGTACCAATTAGGGTGTACTTTCCATTATAACTCAGGGCATAATAAATATTATACCCGGCAATATCGCTTTCCGGATTCTTATTCCAGGTAATTTCCACTGTATTATCTCCGTTTATAACCTGAACACCAGTGGGAGGTGAAGGTGGCTGGTTATTCATTACTGGATTAACCTTATTACAAGAAGCAAGAATAGAAATTGATAAGAATGCGGATGTAAATAATATAATTTTTCTCATTTGGATACCTTAAGAAATTGTTATACACATTAAAATCAAAATAGATGCCAAACAAATTGGTTAAGTTTACTCAAAAAAAGAAAGAATTGCTTATTATTTGTATACTATAATGAACATCTTGTACTAAAATATTTTTTGAAATGTGCTCATAAATTCAAGAATTCATCCTGGTAAAACATTTTTGATTTGTTAATTACTCCCAGTGCTTTTCCAGTAAGTAGTCTTTTATCGAACGGAGAATTTTTAGATTTGCTTTTTGATCTATTAATGTCAAAAGTAAAGATTTCAGTTAAATCAAGAATTGTAAAATTCGCTATTTGTCCTACTTCAAAATTCGGAACCGGCAGATTTAATATTTTCCTTGGATTGATGGACATTTTTTCAATAAGTTGTCCGAGGGTAATTATTTTTTTGTGATATAATTCTGTTAATGCCAATCCTACTTGAGTTTCCAGTCCCGTAATTCCATTAGGTGCATGTTCAAACTCTGCTTCCTTTTCTTCGGCGGAATGAGGTGCGTGGTCACTTGCAATACAATCAATCGTTCCGTCCTTTAACCCAAGAAGTATTTCATCAACATCGGCTTTAGTCCTTAATGGTGGATTCATCTTGAAATTTGTATCATAAGTTTTTAGCGAGTCGTCGATCAAAGTAAAATGATGAGGCGTAACCTCGGAAGTTACAGAAATTCCTTTTTGTTTTGCTTCGCGGACCATTTCGACTGATTTTTTCGTGCTTAAATGAGCAATATGAATTTTTCCGCCGGTATATTCCGCAAGCAAGATATCTCTAATTACAATTAATTCTTCAGCTACAGATGGAATAGGTGGCAAACCAAGCATAGTTGAGTTGAGACCTTCATTCATAGCTCCGCCTGATAAAGTCTCATCTTCGCAGTGTTCTATGATTGGGACATTATACATTTTAGAATATTCAAAAGCCCGTTTCAAAATTCCTGAAGTTTTTATTGCGACACCGTCATCCGAAAAGCCAACGACGCCAGCTTCATAAAGTTCAGCCATAGGGGAAATATATTCTCCCTTACGACCCAAAGTTGCAGCTCCGATAACTTCGACATCAACTAGGTGATCTTTTGATTGCTTCTTAATAAAACTTACCACCTCGGCGGAATCGATTGCCGGCTCAGTATTCGGCATGCAAGCAATTCCGGTAAAACCGCCGTTAGCAGCGGCATTACAGCCCGATTGCACTGTTTCTTCATCTTCCCTTCCCGGCTCTCTTAAATGGACATGCATATCAAAAAAACCAGGCACGATGTGTTTGTTTGAAAGATCAAAAACCTTAGCACCGGAAATTTCTTCAGGATTTATTTTACCGATTTTTGAAATAACACCATCAGTAAGAAGAATATCTATTCCCTTTTCATCAATTTTTTGTACCGGATGAAAAAGTGAAACATTTTTTAGGATAACTTTCATTTTTACTCCGCTAATTCAAAGTTCCAAGTAAGTATAAAACAGCCATTCTAACTGCTACGCCATTAGTAACTTGCTTCAATATTATTTGATTCAACCCGTCGGCTACGCCGGAGGATAGCTCAACGCCGCGGTTGATTGGACCGGGGTGAAGAATTAAAATATCCTTACCGTTTTTTTCCAGGCGTTCCTCAGTAATTCCAAAATATTTTGCATATTCTCTGATAGAAGGGAAATATTCCCGTGCTTTTCTTTCAAGTTGAATACGCAAAACATTTAAGACATCATTTTCCTGAATAGCCTCGTCAATATTATAAATTACTTTGACCCCGAGGTCCTCAATATTTTTAGGAATCATTGTAGAAGGACCGCATACAGAGACTTCTGCACCCATTGTTTTTAAACCATAGATATTAGATAATGCGACTCTGCTATGGGCGACATCACCAACAATGCACACTTTCAGTCCTTCAATTTTTCTAAGTTTTTCTCTAATGGAATACATATCTAGCAATCCTTGAGTCGGATGTTCGTGTATTCCATCGCCAGCATTAATAATATTAGCATCTGAGATTTTAGTCAAATAAAGAGGCGTCCCCGCAGCGGAATGCCTAACAACAACCATATCGACTTTCATCGCCTCAATATTTTTTATTGTATCTTTAAACGATTCTCCTTTGCTAACGCTACTAGAGGAGATAGCAAAATTTATTGAATCTGCCGACAATCTCTTTTCCGCTAGCTCAAATGAAATTCTTGTCCTTGTGGAGCTTTCATAAAAAAGATTAACAACTGTTTTTCCTTGTAGTGTAGGAACCCTTTTAATTGGTCTTTCCAACACTTCCCTAAATGTAGATGCAGTGTCTAGAATTAATTGAATATCTTCTTTTGGAACCCCTTGTAGGCCTAACAAATGTCTGTTAGATAAAGGCATAATCATTTCTCATTTGTTTAATTGTTTTCCATTTCCATTAAATAAATTGCATCTTCGCCGTCAACTTCCGACATTTTGACTTTTACTTCTTCGTTAATAGAAGTAGGGATATTTTTCCCAACATAATCTGCACGAATCGGAAGTTCACGATGCCCGCGATCTACTAAGACAAAAAGTTGGATCGTGTTAGGTCTGCCCATATCCATTATAGCATTTAGTGCTGATCTAACTGTACGTCCAGTGAAAAGCACATCATCAACAAGGATGATATCTTTTTCATTTATGTTGAAAGTAATATTTGATACCGATACTTCGGGCTGCTTAAGCCGGACTCTAAAATCATCGCGGTATAACGTAACGTCCAAAATACCAAAAGGAAGCTCTATCTTTTCGATTTCTTTGATCTTTTCAAATAGCCTCTTGGCAAGATATTCCCCGCGAGTTCTCATACCCATCAGCACAAGATTTTTGGAGCCTTTATTACGTTCAAGAATCTCATGTGCTATTCTGGTTACAATTCTCTCAAGCCCATTTTGATCGACTAATTTTGATTTTATATTCATATAAAAAAAATCCTCCGTGGAAAAGTTTTCCTTGGAGGTTACCTTATAATTTTTTTATTTAATTTCATCTTCATCCTTTTCTATCTCTCGGGACAGAGTTAAAGGTTAATTTTCATTTCTTTAATAAAATTAAACATAATAAATCTAAAAGTAAAGCTTAATATTACTTGAGGAATCGCAATCTCTAAACTATATTTTTTGATACCCCAGTTTGATAAAACTTTCCAAATAGCTTTCTAAAAGTCATTAATTATCCTTCATTTTTATTGAACGCAGCATTTAGTGCTTTACAATGAAAAATCTGTCCAAAGTTTTACTTAGGTGAATAAGTATCGGCCATTTTGTCATACTATTTTTTCTGCAATTTTTAGATAAGAATTATAGGCCTGGTGGAGGCTTGTCATAGGCTTGTTAGAAGCCTGGTAGAAATGGGAAAAATATAAGGGAAAAAGACTAAGGTGTGACAAAATTGACAAAAGTGTTAGGTAGAAGAAGGATGAGGGATGAATGGAATGGTATAATAGTGGGAAATACCCAAATATTCCATTATTCTACTTGGTTTGACATGTGCGTTATTAGAGGTGGGCTTAATTAAATAAATATTTAGGGATCTCAAAATTTGAGATCCCTTAAAAATATTATTTTATTCAAAAATTATTTAATGACCTTAAACTCAATTCTTCTGTTTAGAGCCCTGCCTTCAGCAGTCTTATTTGAAACAATCGGATTTTCTTCACCCAATCCGGCAGTAGTCAATCTACTTGCATCAACACCTTTAGCAACCAAGAATTGCTTCACCGCTTCGGCTCTTTTAAGCGACAACTTTTTATTGTATTTATCGGAACCGATATTGTCGGTATATCCTTGAATTTCAACATTTACACCCGGGTTTTGTAGCAATGTTTCTGCAGCGTTATAAAGAATCGGCATTGATTCGGGTTTGAGTGTAGCTCTATTAAAATCAAAATTAACTCCAATCAGCACCCAATTAGTTGGAGCAGGGGCGTTGCTTACAACAGCAGGAGTATTCTTCTTAACTATATCTTCGATCCTATTGTAATCAACTTCCGTAGGTTGGGTTTGATATTTTTTAACTATATCTTCTATTTTTCCATAATCAACAACGCCTACGCCATCATACATATCAGACAAGTGAGATTGAGGTCCTTTACCAAAATAATAAACAGCACCTATGTCAAATGTCATATATGAATCCAAATTACCGCCTAATAGCCCATTCCCAATTGTTCCATAAACTCCGTCAAATGAGTTTGTGGAAGGTGTATGATAATCAATCTCGGTTTTTATCTTCCAATCCGGGCTAAGTCCCCACTCAGCTCCAAACAAAAGATTCATTTGATAATCGATATGATTTTTATTTAGATTTGCTATACGTGAGCCTGTAATTGAATTCGAGAATCCACCAATTCCTACTCCGAGATAAGGTGAAATATACTCGGCGGGCACAAGATAATAAATCAAATCAAAATTAGCTTCAAGAACATTATTTTTAATATCATCTCTTGTATCTTTGAGAAAAATATAATTGCCCTCTAACCTTAAGCCGACATGTTCGGTAAAGTTTCTTTGGAGGGACAGGTATCCTCCAAATTGAGTACCCAATTTATCATTAGAGTATGAGTTAAAACTAATATATCTTGGATAAGTAAAGCCAAACCCAAAGTTCCAACTATTTTGAGCTAACCAATCATATTTTGAAGTCGTTTGCTGAGCAAATAAATTGTCGGCAAGCAGGATAGAGAAAGAAAACAACATCACAAGAAAATACTTTTTCATTTTTAACCCTTCAATAATTGTACGAATAAAATGTTACAATATAATAACTTGCAACTTATTAGAATAACTTGTATAAAATTAATCTTTTAGGAGTTAAAATCAAGTGTTAAGGTTACTTGGCATTTTATTTAAAACAATCTATCTTTGTTTTTGCAAAAAAATAATTAATTTAAATTAACTATTACTTTCACAAACACGGGGTGTAGCGCAGCCCGGTTAGCGCGTCCCGATTCAATCGGGAAGGTCCCCGGTTTATGGAATTTTAATTTATCTGAAAATTATAAAGTGTTCAGTTTGTTCTTTTTATTTATCAATTTTTATTTCAAAATATGTTTTCGGGGTGTAGCGCAGCCCGGTTAGCGCGCTTCGTTCGGGACGAAGAGGTCCCCGGTTCGAATCCGGGCACCCCGACATGAGCTTTTGTACTTATATTTTATTTAGCCAAACAGTGAACAAATATTATATTGGCAGCACTAATAACATTCTGCGAAGGTTAGACGAACATAATTCAAGACAATCAGCTTCTACCAAAGCTGGTGTTCCATGGAAACTAATCTTCATGAAAGAATTTATTCTTAAATCAGATGCTATTAAACTTGAATATAAACTCAAGAAAATGAAAAGCAGAAAATATCTTGAGTGGTTCATTAATAACAGTTAACGCGTCCCGATTCAATCGGGAAGGTCCCCGGTTCGAATCCGGGCACCCCAACAAATTTAGACTAAAATATTATGGCACAAAATCATTCTTTTGATATAGTTTCTGAGATTGACCTGCAAGAAGCTGATAATGCGGTTAACCAAGCAATTAAGGAAATTCATCAGCGTTATGACTTAAAAGATTCTAACACTGAAATTGAACTTAATAAAAAAGAGAAACTTATTTCGATTAACACCAAGGATGATTATTCGTTAAAAGCTAGTATTGATATTCTTCAAACCAGGTTTATTAGAAGGGGTATCTCAGTAAAAGCTCTGAAAATTGAGGAGCCGGAGCCAGCAGCAAACGGTAGGTTAAAATCAGAAATAGCACTACAAAGCGGTATTTCAGGGGACAATTCGAAAATAATTACAAAAATGATTAAAGAATCAAAACTTAAGGTTACCGCGCAAATTCAAGATGAAAAAATAAGAGTCCAAGCTACAAAGATAGACGATCTTCAAGCAGTGATAAAATTAATCAAGGATGCTGAATTAAATTTTCCAACTCAATTTGTCAACTTGAAGTAATCTATTAAAATCTTCCCTTAAGCATTCCTGTACAATATATCGACGAACTATCTGAATCTTAATCCATAATCATTCTTAAAAAAGAAGAACTATCTTCATCATCATCTTTATTTTCAGAATTCACTTTATTTGTTTTATCTTTAGCCCAGTTGTACCTTGAGGCATCAAAGTTAAATCCGCTTTTGGGCGTTTCTTCATCTTTAGTTTTATCTTTGTCCTTATCATCAACAGAAGATTTTGGGCTTTTGACTCTGAAGAAGGTTGGTACATCCAAGTCATTTTGATCTACTTCGGAGTTTTCTAAGAAATTAAAACCGCCTCGGACAGATTCCTGATTTTTATATTTCTCTTGAGAATTCTTATTTGTTTTTGCATTAAAATTTTGGCGTGCGCTTTCAAACCCGGTAGCAATAACCGTGTATGACACATAGTCATTCATCTCTTCTTTTCTTACGCAGCCGAAAATTACATTTGATTCTTCGCCTGCTGCTTCAAAAATAACGTTATTTCCTTCGTTAATTTCCTGCATGGTAAGATTGCTTGAGCCAGTAACATTTAATAGGACGCTTTTAGCGCCTTTAATATTAACACCTTCTAATAAAGGACTGGAAATTGCTTTTTGTGCAGCTTCAATGGCGCGATTTTCTCCACTCGCAATTCCGCACCCCATTAAAGCTTCTCCGCTTTGATTCATTACGGCACGAACATCAGCAAAATCAACATTAATTAATCCTTCGATAGTTATTATATCGGCAATACCGCGGGTTGCTTCATACAAAACTTCGTTTGGTTTATCAAATGCTGCAAATGCATTTATGCTTTTATCAAGAATACTTAAGAGCCTTTCATTAGGAATGATTATCAAGCTATCGACATGTTGCTTTAATTCTTGGATTCCTTGTTCGGCATTTAACATTCTCTTTTTACCTTCCCAGCGGAAAGGTTTAGTAACAATTCCGACAACGAGCGAGCCAATACTTTTAGCAATTGAGGCGACTACGGGGGCACCCCCGGTTCCGGTACCGCCGCCCATACCGGCAGTAACAAAAACCATATCACTTCCTGAAAGAACTTCGGCAAGTTTTTCTCTATCTTCTTCAAGAGATTTTTTACCTACATTGGGATCTGCACCTGCACCAAGTCCGCGAGTAATGTTAGTTCCGACTTGTATTTTGTGCGTTGCGCTGCTACTGTTTAGAACTTGAGCGTCAGTATTAACAGCAATATATTCAACTCCGACAAGCCCTCTTTTAATCATGCTTTCAATAGCATTGCAACCACCGCCGCCAACTCCTACAACTTTTAATATTGCGGACATAGACCTGCTTTTATCAAGTGTGGCAAATCGCGTCATTGTGACCTCCTTATTTGAAGTTTATAATTCATCAAAAAATTGTTGTACTCTTTTAAACATTCCTGTAAATTTATTTTTTCCTTGAGCCTTTTTTGGTTTAATCAGGACTTGATATTCGCTTGATTTCCCACCAGGGATTCCTCTTATTAAACCTGCGACTGTTGCAAACTCCGGACTTTCAATTTCATTTGACAATCCAGTGCCTAATTCCTGAGGTACGCCGATGCGTGTCGGAAGTCCGAATACCTCTTCTGCTAATTCAGTACATCCTTTCAAAAGCGAGCCGCCACCAGTTAAAACTATTCCGGCTTTGATTTTATTTTTGAACCCTGCGCTTCTAATTTCATTGTCAACCAATGCAAAAAGTTCTCGCATTCTGAGGCTGATTATTTGTGTTAACAGGCTAATGGGAATTTTTGCATTTCCTCTTGCACCAACACCGCGGATCAAAATATCTTCATCTTTGATAATAGCGTTTTCAGTTGCATAACCGTAATCCTTTTTTAATTTTTCGGCTTCTTCCGTGATTACTCCAAGCGACTCACGGATGTCATTCGTTACTTGATTTCCGGCAACGCCGATAACTTTTGTATGCTTAATTGCTTTATTGTGAAATATTGCGATGTCCGTGGTTCCTCCACCGATATCTATTAAAGCAACTCCTAAATCTTTCTCACTTTCTTCAAGAACAGATGAACTTGATGCTATGGGTTGCAGAATGTAATCTTGAACTTGAAGTCCGGCACGTTCAACAGATTTTTTTATATTTTGTATTGCCGGTATTGAAGCAAGCACGATATGATTAGTAGCCTCTAGTCTCGAGCCTGACATTCCTATTGGATTTTCAATACCGCCTTGATAATCGACCATAAATTCTTCCGGGATAATATGCAATATCTGCCGGTCAGATGGAATTCTAATTGTTCTTACATCGGCTTCAAGTCTTTCAAGGTCAGCTTTTGTAATCTCCTTATCTTCACCGCTAATGGTGACGTAATTTCTATGTCGAATGCTGGTAATGTGTTCTCCGGCGACCCCTACATTAACGATGTTTATTTCTATACCTGCTCTGTTTGAAGCAATAGAAACAGCTTCTCTTATAGCTTCAGCAGTTTTACCTATGTTTGCAACAAGACCTTTATGTAAACCTTCTGACGGAGCAACTCCGAATCCTAAAATATTTATACGATTGCTGTCTTCAATCCGTTCGGCAATTACCGCACAAACTTTAGTCGTTCCTAAATCCAACCCTGCAAGAATATTTTTTTTCATTCACTTAGACCTGTTTCTTCAGCTTTACCAAGGAAAATTTCATTTGCAAATCTTAAATCAATATAATCACTATTATCAACAAGATTATTTCCGTTAAGCATTCCCTTCATCATTATTTCTAAATAAACCATTTTTTTTGCTTCATCGCCCTTGCCGAAAATAACCGGAGGTTTAATGCCGGAAAATGACAATATTATTTCGCTTCCGTTTCTAAGATCAATTTCCGAAAGCTTCTTAGATAATTCTATACTTGATAATTTGGCCGCTTCAATAATTTTAAAAGCTTCAACAATGTCATCTGATTCGTGATAAGAAAGTGCTATAAAATTATTTTGGACATTCGCATTGCTGATAACCGGCAGATCAACAAATTTAGTATCATTCAACATTGGCAAAATTTGAAATTTCTCAGTTATAAAATACGGTTCGCCATTATTGATTATAACTGCCATTATTATTTTTTCAGTTACAAAAACTTTTACCAATCCATTGCCGGCATATTCAACATCGACATTGTCAAGGTAAGGATGCTTTTCAAAACGCTCTTTAATAGCCGGTAGCGTTAAATCATTATAAATAGAAAGATCATTAAGCTTAGTGTATTTCAGATAATCACTTTCTGAAAGAAGTTTATTACCACGTACCTCAATCATTTTGACCTCATCTTTATTATTTTTTTTATTAGTAGAAAAGATCAAAAATATTAAACATGAAATTAATACAATGAGAAATAAAGTGCTCAATATTTTACTTTTTTTTCTAACATTTTTACAATGCTTTAACAAGTTCAACAAATTTTTCTCCGTACTTCCAAATATCCCCGGCGCCCATAGTAACAAATATATCACCGTCTTTTTTCAGTTCAATTAACTTTTGGGGGATATCATTTTTATCCTTAATATAGATAACATTTTTATGTCCAAACTTTTTAGCTGATTCGGTAATAAGCTCGCCGCTGATTCCATCAATTGGTTCTTCACGAGCAGGATAAACATCAGTGCAGATAAAAATATCCGAGTTAAGAAACGACCTTCCAAACTCATGATAAAAATCTCTTGTCCGCGTATAAAGGTGCGGTTGAAAAACTGCAATTAACCTTCGATCCCAGCCATTTCTAATTCCGGCTAAAGTTGCGCTAGTTTCGGTTGGATGGTGTGCATAATCGTCAATCACTAAAATTTCTTTGTTATATTTTATTTCGAACCTTCTGTAAACACCGGAGAATGATTCTAGAGCTTTCTTAATTACATCAAAACCGATCCCAAGCTCCTTTGCAATACAAATTGCAACAAGAGAGTTTTTGATATTATGGACACCCGGAATTTTCAAAGTAAGTTTTCCTAAATCTTCACCCTTATATTTTACAGAGTACGAGCTTGAAAATTCGTTAAAAGAAATATCAGTCGCCCGGATATCCGCTTGAGTGGTTAATCCGTATGTTAAAATCTTTTTATTTATATAAGGAATTATATCTTGAAGCGCAGGTTCATCCATACATAGAACAACAAAGCCGTAAAAAGGAACTTTATTAGCGAACTCAATGAATGCGGATTTTATATCGTCCAAATCTTTATATGTATCTAGATGCTCGCTTTCTAAAGTAGTAATCGCTGCAATGGTTGGTGTAAGTTTTAAAAATGTTCTATCGAATTCATCCGCTTCAACAACTATAAATTCTCCATCGCCTAAACGTGCGTTAGTGCCTCCAAGTCCGCTTAATTTTCCGCCAACGATAATTGTAGGATCAATTCCGCCTTCAGTTAAGGTTAATCCAACCATCGATGTAGTTGTAGTTTTTCCGTGAGTCCCGGCGATACCAATTCCATATTTCATCCGCATACACTCTGCAAGCATTTCAGATCGTTTAATAATTGGAATTTTTCTTTCAATCGCCGCTTGAACTTCGGGGTTGTCTATCATTACTGCAGATGAATAAACAAGGACATCCGCATCTTTCAGGTTTTCCGGAGAATGCCCTTCATAAACTTTGATTCCGAGGCTACCGAGACGGGCAGTAACATCTGACAATGATCTATCCGAACCAGATATTTCGAAACCCTGGTTTAAGAGTATTTCTGCTATTCCACTCATACCTATGCCGCCGATACCGACAAAGTGAACTTTTTTAATATTCTTGAACATTTATAATTTCCTGGGTTTCTCTTTTAACATTTGAAATTTTTTAATTAATGCTTCTTCATTTTCATAATCAGAAGGTCTAATAATAATCGGTCTTCGTCTATTTTTAATTTTTAATCTTATAAGCCGAAAAACTTTGTTATTAAATCTTTCGCGTCTTTTGGAAATTTTTATTTGAATAATATCTTCTGTTTTAAAAGTTTTCAACCTTGATTTTTCAATAAATGAAATCTGTTCATCAGTAATTTCCAAAAATCTTTTTCTATAGACATTGTATAACAAACCAATCAATGAAAAAATCACAATAAATCCAAAGAAATAAATTATCGGATCTTTAACAATAAAAATAAATGAGTCTTCGACAAATTCTCCCCGAATAATTACATATAAAATAAATACTATAAAGTAGATAATCGTTGACTGATAATAAAACGACAAATTGTACTTGAAAATATTTTTATCCGTTTCTGTCATACTTCAACCGCATATTTAATTGCACGTGCTGCTATTTCTTCGGCTGCGTCTGGTTTACTTAATAACAAAGCATTCATCTTTAATTGTAATAGTTTTTCTGGATTAAAAATGATTGAAAGCACTTCATCTGTTAATTTTGAGCTTAAAATTTTATCTTCCATCAAAATTGCAGCATTCTTTTCTGATAAGGACTTTGCATTATAATATTGATGGTTCTCAGTAACGTTAGGTGAAGGTACCAAAATTGACGGAATACCAAGGGTGAGTAATTCCGCGATAGTTGTAGCGCCAGCCCTTGCAAGCATTAAATCGCATGCAGAATAGGCTATATCCATCTTAACTATGAACGGCATCACTAAAATATTGGGTGAAGTAAATATTCTATATTTTTCATAATAATTTTTCCCAGTTTGCCAAATAACCTGAATTTGATTTTCTTCAAGTTTTTTCAAAGAACCGGCGACTGCATCATTTATTGAGCCTGCGCCTAAACTTCCCCCAACGATTAATAAAGTCTTCTTTGAATCTGATAAATTAAATTCCTTCAACGCATCATTTTTGTTAATCGATCCTAAATTTTTTCTTACCGGATTCCCAGTAAAAAATATTTTTTCTTTATTCTTAAAATATTTTTTTGAGTCTTCAAAACCGACATGGATCTCATCAGCAAATTTTTCCAACATTTTAGAAGTAACTCCCGGATAACTATTTTGTTCAAGTAAAATTATTTTTGCACCAAATAATGATGAAGCAAATATTGCAGGACCGGCAACATAGCCGCCTGAGCCAATTGCAACTTGAGGCTTAAAATTTAAATTGATAAAAATAGATTGAATGACAGATACAATTACTTTCAGAGGGAAAAGTAAATTCTCAAAATTAATTTTTCTCGAAAATCCTTTTATCCAAATTGACTTGAATTTATATCCTAATTCCGGAATCACTTTGCTTTCAATTTTGGATTTTGTGCCAACAAACATTATTTGTGCATTAGGCAATTTAATTTTAATCCTTTCGGCTACAGCTACTGCTGGAAATAAATGACCACCAGTTCCACCGCCGGCAAATAAAAATCTATATTTTTTATTTTCTGTACTCATGCCGGAACAGTTTCATTTATATTTTGATTAATCGGCTTTTTCACCGCCGCACTTGAAAAAGCAATGTTGATTAAAATTCCGACTGAGATGCAAAGAAAGATTAAAGATGTACCTCCGTAGCTAATAAATGGTAACGGAAGACCAGTAGTAGGGACTAATCCTGTTGCTACTGCAACATTTACAAACGCATAAATAGTAACGGACATTGTGATACCAAAAGCAAGAAGCTGCCCAAATTTATCTTTAGCCTTTTTAGCAACGAGAATTCCTGCAAGAAACAAAATCAGATAACAACAAAGTACAATAACCGATCCTAGAAACCCTAATTCTTCGCCTAAGATTGCAAAGATAAAATCACCATAAGCTTCCGGAAGGAATAGGTTACTTTGAAGGCTATGCCCCATGCCGACACCAAATATTCCTCCACTCCCTAATCCGAGCAATGCTTGTTTAACTTGGATATTTGCAGTGCCTCCGTACTGAGCCGCATGAATAAAAGTTAAAATTCTTTCTCTTGAATGTGCTATTGCCATTGCGGTAATACCTGCAAACAGCAGACAGCCAAGAGCTGTAAAAAGGAGGTGGCTAAATTTTGCTCCGCCAACATAAAGAAGCATGAAGGACACAAAAACTAAAAGCACCCCGTTACTAACATTTGGCTGCGCGAGAACTAATCCAGAAATAACCAGCACCCAAAATAATAAATATAAAAATCCTTCTTTGTAATTTTTCAACAAATCTTTTTTATCTTCAAGCAAAACCGCTAAGTGAATAATTAGAATTAGTTTTGCAATATCTGCCGGTTGAAAAGTAAAGAAGCCTAAATTTATCCAGCGCCCGGCGCCTTTAATTTCAGGCGCAATAAACAAAGTCAGCAACAATAAAAAAGTTATCGCAATAATCGCCGGCTTGCTAAACTTCCTATAAATTTCATAAGGAACTGCGCTAAAGAAAATGAGGCTCGCAATACCAATTATTACTTTTGCAAAATGGTAATTGAATAAATGGAAGAGACTATCGAATTTAAATTCGCTATAAGTGCTGCTTGCGCTCATAACAATAATTAATCCGAGCAGCATTAAAATAAACGCGTCAAAAAATATTATGATGGCTAACTTTTTCATTTATAATTTGTTTACCGCTTCTTTAAATACTTCACCCCTGTGCTCATAGCTCCGAAACATATCAAAACTTGCACAAGCAGGCGAAAGCAAAACAATTTCATCCGCTCTGGCTTCGCGGCTAGCTTCCAAAATTGCATCCTCAAGTGATTTCATTATTTCAACCTTCACCATGCTGTGAAAAAAATTAAAAATCTTTTCTGCCGAGGCTCCTATGGCATAAATTTTTTTTACTTTTTCAATAATTATATCCTTAATCTGATCATAATCGTTTCCTTTATCGAGTCCGCCAAGTATCAAAAAAATCGGCTCATCAAAGCTGCGCAAAGCATACCATACAGCATCAATGTTAGTTGCCTTAGAATCGTTTATATACTTTACTCCCGCAAGTTCTCTTACCATTTCAAGTCTGTGATCCACTCCCGGGAATGACCCTAGAGCTGCTATTATTTTTTGATTGTCTGCACCAAATATTTTTGCAGCCATTATTGCAGCCATAGCATTGGCATAATTGTGTTCGCCTTTTAAGTTAACCTCAGAAGTTTTACATGTAAATACTAGTTCTTTATTTTCATAAAACAATATTTTCCCATCTTTCAAATAACTTCCGTTATCTTCTTTAGTTGAAGTTGAGAAATAAAGATCATGGCTTTGGTGTTTCGATAGTGACTTTATCAAAGACTCGCTGTCTCTGTTTAATATCAGAAAATCATTGCTGTTTTGATTTAGATAAATCCTAAGCTTTGCGGCGATATAATTTTGCAGCTTATAATCATATCTATTTAAATGATCTGGCGTAATGTTTAATATCATCGCGATCTTGGGCCTGAATCCATCTATAAAATCTAGTTGGAAACTTGAAACTTCAAGTACTACAATTTCATTTTCATTTACATCAAGAGCTATCTCAGAGAAAGCTTCACCTATATTTCCAGCAACATAAGTTTTGAATCCGCATTCCTTAAAAATATGCCCGGTTAAGCTTGTTGTCGTTGTCTTTCCATTTGTACCCGTAATGGCTACTATCTTACCTTTACAAAAATTATAAGCTAATTCAATTTCACTAATAATCTTAATTTTTCTTTCAGTGGCTTTCTGAATGATAGCTGAATTTGTCGGAACTCCTGGGCTAATTACTAAAAGATCGCACTGGAATATTTTTTCTGTATGACTGCCGACTTCATACTCAATCTCATTTTCTTTCAAAACCTTAATTGAGTCTTCTAATTTATCTGCATTTCCGGAATCACTTACGAATGGAATTCCGCCAAGACGTTTTATTAGCTTTGCAGCACCAACACCGCTTTTAACTGCACCAATAATCGATATTTTTTTATCTTTTATTTCCATTATCTAATCTTAAACGAAGCTAAACTTACAATGGCTAAAATTATTGCAATTATATAAAATCGAATAACTATCTTTGGTTCAGGCCAGCCGAGCATTTCAAAATGATGATGCATTGGAGCCATTTTAAAAACTCGTCTACCTTCGCCGTATTTTTTCTTTGTGTACTTGAAATATAATCTTTGAACGATTACTGAAATTGTTTCCATAAAAAATACGCCTCCCAATATCGGGATAAGCAATTCCTTCTTTATTAACACAGCTAATATTCCAAAAGCACCGCCTAATGCTAGTGAACCTGTATCACCCATAAATACTTGCGCTGGGTAGGAGTTGAACCATAGAAATCCCAAAGAGGCGCCTATAAGCGCAGCTATATAAACTGTTAATTCACCCGAACCTGGCAAATAAATAATGTTTAGATAATTTGAATAGATTGCGTTGCCTGAAACATAGCTCATGAAAACTAGAGCTAACATTACAATAATTGTTACTCCAATAGCTAAACCATCTAAACCATCGGTTAAATTAACTGCGTTTGATGTTGCAGTTACTATAAATATTACAACCGGGATATATAGAATTGAAAAATCAAAATTTACATTCTTTAGAAATGGAACCGTCGTTACTGAATGAACCCCGGCAAACTGAGGCGAAAAATAAATAACCGAGCCGACAATTAATCCAATTAATACTTGACCAAGTAATTTATATCTCGCTATCAATCCATTAGGCAATTTTTTAATGACCTTCAAATAATCGTCTAAAAATCCTACAGCGCTTAGCCAAATTGTTCCTGCTAAAATCAATATTATATAAATGCTTTTTATATCTGCCCATAAAAGCACTGGGACAATTACAGAAAGTATAATTATTATTCCGCCCATTGTAGGTGTTCCGGCTTTTGACCAATGAAACTTTGGACCATCTGCCTTTTTAGCTTCGCCAATCTGATGCTTTTGAAGTAATTTTATTATCTTCGGCCCTAAATAAAGCGAAAGTATTAACCCGGTTATTGCCGCTAATGCCATTCTAAAAGATAAAAATCGGAAGATCTTAAACCCCGGAGGGCTGAAAACTTTGTTTATATATTCAAATAAGTAGTATAACATTATCTATTAGTCCTGTTTTCAAGTATTTGAACAAATTCTTCCATCTTCATTCCCCTTGAACCCTTCACTAGAATTACGCTATTTGCAAAAGCATTTAGCCGTAAAAATTCCTTTAATGAATTTCTTTCATTGAAATGTTTAACTCTTATCCCTTTGTTTTTTAACGACACGTTCAGATTCTTCATTAACGAGCCAATAGTATAAACGCTGCCAATTTTATTTGTTTTAATTGAACTTGCTAATTTCTTGTGAAGTATAGCTGAAGACTCTCCTAGCTCAAACATATCACCTAAAATTGCTACTTTGTTCTCATACGAGCTCATTTTCGACATTAAACAAAATGCTGCCTTCATGGATTCTGGGTTTGCATTGTAAGTATCGTCAATTAAAATGGAGTCCCATAATTCTTTAACATTTAATCTTTTATCTGCAGGTTTCATTCCCTTAATGCCGGCTGAAATTTGAGCCTTACTTAATCCTAATTTTATGGCTAATGCAAAAGAAGCAATAAAATTCTTTGCATTATTTTCACCATATAATGGAATTTCAAAAATCATTTTACGATTGTTATATTCAACTGCTATGATAGGCCTTCCATTCTCAGCATAGTCAATTATCTTCCCTTTTACGTCAGAGTTTGAACTTGATAATGAATATGAAAGTTTCTTCTTGAATCTTTTCCCCGTCTCCTTTAATAATTTATCATCGTTGTTGATGATTAAAGTACCGCCCCTTGCTTCTGTAATATTAAACAAAAATGATTTTTCTTTCAATACTCCTTTTCGATTCTTTAAGAACTCAAGATGCGAATCTCCGATGTTAGTAATCAAAGCAAAGTCCGGCTGTAAAATTTCTGCAGTATATTTTATTTCACCGAAATGGTTTGTTCCTAGCTCAGCAACTAAAATATCATGCTTTTGATTCGTACTGAAAATAGTCATCGGTACACCGAGGTGATTATTGTGATTTGCTACCGTTTTATTCACAATATACTTCTGACTTAACAACTCCGAAAGCATTTCTTTTGTCGACGTCTTTCCATTACTCCCTGTAATACCGATTACTTTTGCTCTTAGTTTGTTTCTCCAAACTTTAGCTAATCTTCCTAATGCCTCTGTGGTATCCTTTACTGTAATAAATGGTATCTTTAAATCAATGAATTCTTTGTAGTACTTTTCATCAATTATAATAACTGATGATCCATTTTTTATTGCTTGTTTAACGAATTTATGACCATCTAGATTATCTCCCTTAATAGCTACGAAGAGAGAATTTTTTAAAACATTTCTTGAATCAATAGACACTGAAGTTACAGGATTAAGCTTCTCCGCATTATATATAATTGCAGTTGGCAATTCAAAAAAATCATTGAGAGTTAGGTTTAATTTCTTCATAATCTCAAATATTTCTCCGCAATTTCTTTATCGGAAAAATGATTCCTAACTCCTTTAATCTCCTGATAAGTCTCATGCCCTTTGCCGGCAATTAATATAACTGCATTTTCTTCTGAACTTTGAATAGCTTTCTTTATTGCCTCTTCTCTGTTTTCAATTACTAAATAATTGTGTGTCTCTATTCCCTTTTTAATTTCTTCGATAATCATACCCGGATCTTCAAATCGCGGATTATCAGAAGTTATAAAGATTCCTTTACTCAATTCCGCTGCGATTTTGCCCATTATCGGTCTTTTCGTCTTGTCTCTATTCCCACCGCAGCCAAAAACTGTATACACGGGAATCTCTTCATTAACAATCTTTTTAATTGCAAGAAGCGCTTTCTCCAAACTATCTGCCGTATGTGAGTAATCTACTATAACCTTTTTATTTCCACTGCCGATTACTTCAAATCTTCCGGGTACTTGCTTTGTATTCTCAATCCCTTTCAATGCAACAACTGGGTCAATTCCTATTAAGGTTGTAACTGCAAATGCAGCACAAGCATTGTAAGCATTAAATTCACCTACCAGTGATGTTGTTCCATTAAATTTTTCACCCTTATATTCAATCGAAAATGTAGTCCCCTCTAAGTTGAATTGAATATCTCTTAATTTATAATCTGAATTGGATGCGGCTCCATAAGAATAAACTTTTGCTTTAGAATCTTTTACCAGGGCTAAACTATTCTTATCGTCCGAATTATAAACCCCAATGGCTGACTGCGATAATGAATCGAATAGAATTTTCTTAGCATCAAAATAATTCTCAAATGTCTTGTGGAAATCAAGATGATCGGAAGTGATATTTGTAAAAACTGCTGCCGCAAAATTTAAACCATATACTCTATCTAATACCAATGAATGAGAAGATACCTCCATGATTGCGTGTGAGCATCCTTCACCATACATTTCAAGGAATAAACTGTTCAAGTCGTTTGATTCAGGCGTAGTTAAAGTTGACTGAATCTCTTTCTCTCCTATGTAATTCGAAATTGTTCCGACCAATCCTGTTTTATGCCCGGCAGTCTCTAATATGCTCTTTATGAAATATGAAGTGGTTGTTTTACCGTTTGTTCCTGTAATTCCTATGAGTCCTATTTTTTTCGAAGGCTCCTTATAAAATGAATTTGAGACCTCGGCTAACGCAATGCGGCTGTTAGAAACTAATATTTTAGCTATCTTTTCATGTGTAAATATTTCGTCGGGTACACTTCGGTCATCTTCCAATATTATCGCAATAGCACCTTTATTTATTGCGTCAAGAATAAACTTATGACCATCAGTATTATATCCTTTTATTGCAGCAAATATGGAATTCTTCACCACTCTTCTTGAATCGTAAAATATACCGGACACATCTTTCCTCTGAACCTCGCCGGTAACTTGAATTACTTTTATGCTGTCTAGTAGTTTTGTTAATTCCATTAGTATACTGATGCCCCCACTAAATCAGGTTCTTTACAGACAACAACACACAACGCACCCTTATGAATATTCACGCCCGGAGTAATACTTTGTGAGACAACTTTTCCTGAACCATTAATTTTGCATTTCAGCCCTAGTCTTGATATTACTGAAATTGCTTCTCTCAATGAATAGTTCGATAAATCAGGCATCAAACCTGATTTTATGTCAACATTATTACTTTGATTAATAGTATTCGATAATTCTTTGTCCTGGCTTAGTGCCGGCTTGTTACTTGTGTTTCCGGCATTTACAATCTTAAAGTCCTGTCCCTCGGGCTGATTTGGCGATTGGTAATTTTCAAAATTACCTGGATTCATGCTAATTATTCTTTCGGCAACATTCTTAAAAATTGGTGCTGCTACTAAACCGCCATATCTTCCTACCGTTGGCGAGTTCACTAATATTAGACATACTATTTTTGGATTCTCCGCAGGGAAAAAACCTACAAAGGAGGAGTTGTAAAATTCTTTAGAATAATGCCCATCAATTAATTTTTGAGAAGTACCTGTCTTGCCGCCAATAGTAATATTTTCAAGACTTGCTTCGGTTCCCGTACCTTCTTTTACAACATCTATAAGAAGCTGCCTGATTCTTGCAGATGTAGCCGCTGAGATTACTCTTCGTACCTGAATAGGATTGTCTTGTTCTACTATTGTTCCGTCTCTCTTAATTTCTTTTTTTACAATCTGAGGCTGATACAATATCCCGCCGTTAACCAATGCGCAATAAGCTGTTGCAATTTGAATCGGTGTTACTGAAAGCCCATATCCAAAAGATAAAAATGCTTTTGATACAGGAGTCCATACGTTTGGCTTTCGTAGCATTCCGCTTACTTCACCCGGCAAATCAATTGAAGTATAGTTTCCAAATCCGAATCCGCGGAGGTACTTATAAAATGTATCATTGTCAATTTTCTGAGTTAACTTCGACATTCCAATATTACTAGATTCCTCTATTACCTGACGAGCCGAAAGCCATCCGCTTTTATGTGCATCAGTAATAAATACATTTTCAAATTTATATTTTCCATTCTCCGCAAATACCATGTCATTTTCATTTACAAGATTTTGATCGAGTAAAGCCGCCATGGAAAAAGATTTAAATGTCGAACCTGGCTCATATGTATCGGTTATAGCTCTGTCCCTTCTTGCAGTATCGCTGTAAGCCCAATAATCATTTGGATCAAAACCTCCCGAATTTGCTAAAGCTAAAATTTCACCCGTGTTCGGATCCATTATAATTCCGACCGCAGATTTACCGCCGTATTTCTTAACTCCGTCGTTTAATTCCTCTTCAAGTATTTGCTGGTAATTTTTATCAATAGTCAGAACTAGACTTACTCCGGGAACTGCAGGCTTGGTTTCCTTTTCTTCAACTGTTATCATGTCTCCGATAGCATCGCGTAAAACCATCATGCTTCCGTCTTGTCCCGAAAGAATATTGTCATAATATTTCCCAACTCCGTCAATTCCATGATAATCATTTCCTACATAACCAAGTATATATGATGCAAGGTCTTTATAATAATATACTCGCGTTGGGTCCTCTTTGTGAAAAAGACCGGCTATCTTAAAATTTTTAAGTAGATTAGCTTCTTCACTCGGTGCCTTTTTCTCTATACAAATAGTTTTCCCTGATGCGCTCATTAATTTGTTATAATGACTTACGGATTCTCCAAAGACTGATGCAAATTTCTTCGCAATTACTTTCTTGTTCTTGCCTGATACCATTCGTAGATCTAAGTAAAACGAAACATCATTCCGATTATAAGCAAGAAGAACATTGTTCCTGTCATAAATTAAACCGCGATCTGCCCTAATTTTTTCTACTGTAGTCTGTTGCCGTTTTGCGTAATATTTTAACTCGTCGCTTCGTATTATTTGTATATCAAACAGCCTTGCTACTAGAGTCGCAAATACAATAAAAACAAAAATTATGATCCAAATCGCTCTTGAGTTATTCATATTTCTTTTGAATCTCCGAAGAAATTTGCTCTATCTTTGCTTTACTTACTGTTAATACCAACGCCGGCTCGGTTCTTTTTACCATGCCAAGCTCACTCTGCGCTATATTTACTATTCTTTCTTCTGAGGAAAGTGCCTGGTTTTCCGCAATCAGGTTTACTTTCAAATTCTTTATATCGGCTAGACTTTTTTCGGTCTCAACCTTTTCTCGTATTAATTTTTCACACTCAAGTTTGAAACCGATATATCCTAAAATTAAAAATGCGGACATTATAAAAATCGAAAGATAAAAAACAAGTAAGGGCTTAACACTTTTTTTCATATTCTTTCTGCCGCTCTAAGTTTTGCACTTCTGGATCTTATATTTGTCCTAATCTCTTCTTCAGACGGAGTAATGGGTTTCTTAGTCAAAATCTTAAGCCTAGGTACTTTTCCGCATTGACAAACCGGAAAATCTTTGGGACAAATACAATCAAGCGTTTCATACTTAAAAATGTCCTTTACGATTCTATCCTCCAGCGAATGATATGACAAGATTACTATTCTTCCGCCTGGAGTTAAAAGATCAACCGATTTATTTAAGAACACCCTCAACGTCTCAAGCTCATCGTTTACGTAAATCCTCAACGCTTGAAATATCTTCGAATAAGTCTTAACTCTGAATCTAAATGGAGTTACCGAGGAAATAATTTCACTTAGATCCAGCGTTGTTATGATTTTCTTTTCTTTTCTTCTTTCGCAAATTTTCCTAGCTATTAATTTTGAGTTTCTCTCCTCCCCAAAATCAAAAAATATCTTTGTCAGATCTTCTTCTGCAAATGAGTTTACTACATCAGCAGCATTGACAACTATTTTCTTATCCATCCTCAAATCAAGCTTTGCCTCGGTTCTATATGTGAACCCGGAATCAACATTATCTAGTTGGAATGAAGAGACTCCTAAGTCAGCAAAAATTCCTTCGTATGTTTTTATTGATTCTATCTTCGCAATTATATCTACTTGTGAAAAATTAAAATTGTAAAGCTTAATTCTTTTTTCATTTTCAAATTTTTCTTTAGAATACTTAAAAGCATCTGCATCTATATCTGTTGCAACTAAAATCGATTCGGAATCTATTTTTTTCAGTATCTCTTGTGTGTGACCACCGAAACCTAAAGTTGCATCAAAATAAAAACCTCGCTTACCCGTTACTAAGAAATCTAAACTCTCTTTTAAAAGTACTGGCGTATGATGAGTTTCCATCATTTTGCCATTACTTGTGCTGCAATTTGTTCGTACGTTTCGGGAGATTCTTCCAAGTATTCAGCATAAATCTTTGGATTCCATATTTCGATTCTTGTGTGAACTCCAAGTATCAATACTTCTTTTTCGATTTTTGCGTATTCTAATAGGTGCTGTGGTATTAAGATTCTTGATTGTGAATCAAGCGTATCTTCGGAAGCGTTTTGTAAAAGGATTCTTATAAATCTTGAATCTTTAGGTGTGAAAGTATTTAATTTATCTAAACGTTCTTCAAACTTCTGCCAGATATCTAGTGGATAAACATCAATGCACTGAACCGTGTCTTTTGTCATTACCACGGTATCGTTTGCTTCAGAAGTGAAAAACTTCCTTAGCTTTGAAGGAATGCTGACCCTTCCTTTTGCATCGATAGAATATGTAAATTGACCTTTAAACAACAAACTTTCCTACTTTTTAATGAATTAACCACTTTTCCCCACTACTCCCCAAAATTAAGGAAATTTATTCTCTAAAGTCAAGAAAATTCTTACTGTTTCCCACTTTTTTTTCTGCATATGTTTCAGGCCAAACAGAACTTTCCATGCTACTATGCTTGCGCTAGATTTTTAATAAATGTTTCTTCATGAACTAACCAAAAATATTTTTATCTCAAAGACACATTGCAATTGTAAAATAAAATTAGAATCCTGTTTCAAGCCGGCATTAATTTACTTCTAAGTCTCGGTTACATTTTCTAGACAATTTAAAAATATTTGTAACTTACTTAGTTTCTCCATTAATCAAAGAAATTATTTCACTATTTAGATATGAAAGCTCTTTTGAAAAATATTTTATGGATCTCAATTGCTGAAGGGAAATTATAGAGATTAATTGGGATTAATAATATTTTTAACTAATATTATCTACCTTAAATTAAAGCTATTCAAGAAATGGAGTACAACATTATTCTTAATCACCTATGTACTTTAAATAAATTTTGATTTAACAAGGATAAAATTGAGAAACGCTTTACTAGTCTTTTTATTCCTCAGTATTCTGTCCAATTATTCATTTGCGCAGTCGGGCTTTAAAGGTGGTGTTAATTTCTCCAATTATTACGGAAGAAATGCTAATAACGGGGGCACTGCACATAGTGTTTTTGTAGGCCCAAATGTTGGCTACTTTAAGGATTGGAATATAGCGAGAGATACAACTCGTAGCTATTATTTCTCTATCGGATTGGAAACAAATATCTCAGTAAAAGGAGTATTCATATATAACAAGGTTAAATACTCAGAGGTCTATCCGCTGGAAATATGGGACATAAGTGACCGGGAAATGTATGGGTATTTTTTAGAACTGCCCCACATAGTTAAGCTGCATTATTTACTAACGCAAAACATACAAGCGCAGTTGTACGGCGGCGGTATTTTATCTTTCGATATTGTGGATGTTACAAAAAGTATTTGACATTCAAATCCTAACTATTCGTATAACATAATAAATTACCCCTTTTATCCAGTTACATTAGGGGACATGCCATCTTTTTTGGGTCATAGTCTTTTAGCAGGAGTTACTTTTTCTTATAAACGATTTCTATTAGATGTGCGCTACGCAAAAAGTATTACTGAAATTTATACAGGCGCTTATCTGAGTACGATTTCAATTTCATTAGGGTATGCATTTAAATAAAATTTTTAAAAAAATAAAGCAGGAAGCAATTCAAGGTGGTATGTCTGCTATAGTGTTTTCTATAGTTGTATACGGAAAATAAGGGAAAATTGGGTCTATTTAGGTAATTTGTTAGAAATGTTTCGGGGAAAAAGTGCAAATTTCCCAAAAACGAGCCATCTGTCGGACTTGAACCGACGACCTGCTCATTACGAATGAGCTGCTCTACCAACTGAGCTAAGATGGCTTTCTTAGAAAAAGATTTAGAAGGATTTTTTTGAACCAGTTTATCTTAACTTTTTCTTATGACGATTTTTTCTCAATCGTTTTTTTCTTTTATGAGTGGACATTTTATGCCGCTTACGTTTTCTTCCGCAAGGCATTAGTTACCTCCTTGATTTGTACTATGTGATTGTAATAATTCTTCCGCTTTTTTTCCATAATCTGAACCAGGATCTAAAGCAACTGCTTTTTGAAGCCATTTTTTTGATTCTGCAAGATCGCCTTTTGTTAAACTGACTATACCTAAGTCAAGATAGCCGATTTGATGTTTAGGGTCATACTTGATTGCTTGTTCCATTTCTTTTATTGCAGTATCATAATCTTTTAAATTATAATAACAGATGCCCATGTCAATTCTTGCATCAGGGTCTTTAGGAACAAGTGCTAAATATTGTTTGTAATTGACTATAGCCTGGTCAAATAAATTTGCATCGTTTTTTGCATGCGCTAAACTCAGGATTGCCGAAGTGTCTTGTGGGTTTTCTTTAACAACTTGTTCAAGATCATTTATTTTCTGGATACTGCTCAAATCAACACCAGAACTTTGATCTTGAGCTACATTCTGAGGAGCCTTAGGAGTTGGCGAAATGATAAAGTCCAGTGCACCTGAAAAAATTAAAATCAGAAGAGAAATTCCAAGTCCGATTGCAATAATAGTAATGACTCTTGCTTTATTTAATTTTTTTAGATTTTGATTTGGGGCTGAGATTTTCTTATTTGGTAGATTAACCTTATTTGTCTGTTTGTAATTTTGTTTTTTTGATTTGCTAAGTTTATTTGCCGCAGCAAGTTCTTCCTTTTTAACCGCATTCCCCGACGGAACATTTGGATTATTTAGTTTTGCGCCGCAACCAGTACAAATCAAATTAGTAGGATTGTTTTCTTCTCCGCATATCTCACAAATTATTACATTTCCAGATAATTCATCAGATCCTTTTGAGAAGTTTTTAGTTAGGCCATTTTCATCGACTTGCTGACTTAATTTAATCAACTCAAAGCCGCATTCAGGACAAAATTTAAATTCTCTTTCTAATTTTACGCCACAACTCGGACAAAACTTATGCATTCTTATTTTTTCTCTTTCATACCCTTATCAACTAGTTCCTTAAAGTCTTTTGAAAACTTAAATGTCGGGACATAATGCTCCGGTACAAATACCGATGCACCACTCTTGGGATTACGAGCTTGGCGGGCATTTTTCTTTTTTACTTTGTAGCTTCCAAATCCTCTTATTTCAATCCCTTTTCCTTCCTTTAAATAGTCAATCACCGTTGTAAAAAAACCTTCAATTATTGCTTCGGTTTCCAATTTAGTAAGACCCGTTCCTGCCGCAACTTTATCAACTATATCAGCTTTAGTCATTGTTCTTCTTCCTATCAAATATTTATTATGTTTTTTATCCAGACATTAAATTTATCAAACATTCAAAATAAAATCAAATTAAACTGTTTTAATAAATATATTTAACTGCCAAAATCAAATATTTAGAAGGCAATTAAAACCATATGTAAAGATAACTATAATTAGCTAAAATTCGGCTACAAATATTACCACAAATAATCTTTTCATACCTAAAAAGTCTCAAAATGAAAAAATATCTCAATTAAGGAACTTTAAAGAAATAGAAGTTGGGATTATTGAATATATTCGCTGGTATAAAAATTGAGTCTTAAGTAGAAAAAATTGGACAAAATAAAATGGATTTACTTGAAATAATAATTTTTTCTTTGAAACTATTCGCACTTTTTTCTTTAATTATGGTTGCTACTTCTTATGCTATCTATAAGTTTAGAAGCAGTTCAAAAGTAAAACCTTATATGCGCCCGACACTTGTTTCGGAAAATAAAATCCAAATTGAAGTTGAGAAAAAAATTGCCGAGGAACTTAAACAAAACAACAACCGATTTGTTATAATGAATCAAGTTGAACTAAAACCGGCTGGAAATAGAATGTCTATTAATTTACAAAACGAAATCCGTCATCAAATACCAAACAGACAACAATCGACCAATCAATTCAATATTTATAATCATTATTCAAGTAGCAGTTTTGAACCAATGCATAAAATTAAGCTTTAGAGTTATCGGGAGAGACAACTCTAAAGCCTTTCAATTTTTATTTAGAATTATTCTTAAAACTTAAATTTCTTATCATTTCTTTTACGTTGTAGGGAGCAGGTAAACCTCCGAGATATTTGTGAAACCAATCCAGGTGTGCGTCATAATAAAGAGGCATTGATTTAATATTATCTGGCCAGTGTCCATCATTTTTAAATATGATTAAACGCGAAGGGACACCTAAAGTTTGGAGTGTTGTAAAATATTCAATGCTTTGGTTGTAGGGGACACGAAAATCTTTTTGCCCAGTAAAAATTAAAGTAGGTGTAGAAAAATTTTTTGCATAATGAGAGGGTGAAAACTTAGTATAATCTTCAGAATTCCACGGTTGCCCATTTAAATCGTGGTTAACAAACCAAAGTTCTTCAGTGCTTCCCCACATTGAAGTTAAGTCATAAACACCCATCATAGATGCCAAGCATTTGAAGCGCTTGGTTTTAGCCTGGAACCAATCCATCATATAACCGCCGTAAGACCAACCCATAGCGCCCATCTTGTTTTTATCAACATAAGGAAGCTTCTCAAGGGCATCGGTAACTTTCATTAAATCTTCAAAAACTTTACCTCCCCAATCACCTGAGATCTCTGCAGTGTATGCTTCTCCATAACCTGTAGAGCCATGCGGATTTGGAAATGCTACTACATAACCTGAACCCGGATAAACCTGCCAGTCACCTCTGAACGAATCCATCCATTGCATCTGAGGTCCCCCGTGAACATTTAAAATCAAAGGGTATTTCTTATTAGGGTCAAAATCATGCGGCTTTACTATGAATACTTCAACCTTCTTTCCTCCCGTTCCTTCAACCCACATCTTTTCAACGGGACGAACATCAACATCTTCTAAAAATTTCTTATTGAAATCAGTTATCTGTTCTATCTTTCTATCACCTAAATTTATTCTATATAACTCTCTTGGCTTTGCTACTGAGGAAGCTGCGAAAACAATATCTTTACCTTCATTTGCTATCTCAAAACCACCGATAGCTTGATTACCAGTTATATTAGTAATTTTATCCGAAGCTAAATCAACTTTATAAATTGGTTCGTAGCCTTCTACTTCTCCCATAAAATATATTTCTTTTGAATCAGGACTCCATCTAAAATCATCAACCCAATTGTCAAAACTGTCGGTTAGTATTCTAGACTTCTTAGTTTGTCTATCATAAATAGCTAGTCTAAATCTATCAGATTCATAACCGGGAACTAATTGAGTACGATAAGCAATATATCTTCCGTCCGGAGAATAAATAGGCCAACCGTCCCAAGCCTTATTTTCTTTAGTAATATTTATCGCATCACCGCCTGTAACCGGAACTATCCAAAGGTCTGCATTAGTTGATGCTTCTGGATGCGGATCGTGATTAGAGACGAAGCACAGTTGTTTACTGTCCGGTGAAAAATTATATCCGACACCTCCGCCAAGCATAAATGTGGGAGATACAAATTTTCCCGGGGTAACATCTGTATAAGTCTTATCTTCAACATTATAAATAAAAATATGAGTATACTTCCCTGCTGAATATTGTGTCCAATGCCTAAAAAGAAGATGATCTGCAAGATATGCCTGAATAGGACCATGCGCAGATGTTGAATCAATTTCTTTGTTACAGTTGTCATTAGCTCCGCAAGAAGGATATACATCCGTTGAGAACGCCACTAAATTTCCGTCTGGAGAAACAACTGGGGCATCAACCCCGGTGGATAAATCAGTAATCTGAGTTGTTTTATTATCGACAAATGAATATTGAAATAGCTGGGGAGTACCATTTTTTACAGCAACATAATCCAGATCGCCGTTCTTAGTCCAAACAGGTTCATAAATATTCTTACTTGTATCGGGAATACTCTTTAAATTCGACCCGTCTTCATTCATTACGGAAATTTTGGTTGTAGATGTTCCTTTCGGAAGATCATTATCAGTAATAGTAAATGCAATCATTTTTCCGTCATATGATATTACCGGCGCCCCAACGTTTCTAATCTTGTAAAGATCAGAAATTGTAAAAGCACTTTTCTGAGGAAAAACAATCGTACTAAGGATAATTATTATAAAGAAAGTATTTGCGAATATTGTTTTCATAACTACCTCATTATGTTAAAATGAATCATTAAATATTATTTTACTCTTACAATCATTTCAATTTCTACAGGCGAATTTAACGGTAGCTCATTTACGCCGACGGCGCTTCTAACATGCTTCCCCTTTTCGCCAAATATTTTACCAATTAATTCTGATGCCCCGTTAGCAATTTTAGGTTGTCCGATAAAACCATTAGCGCTGTTTACAAATACAGTTAGCTTTACTACCTGTTCTATACGGTCAAGGTCATCAATGACGCTTTTTATAACGCTTAAACAATTAAGCGCACAAATTTCGGCAGCTTTACGACCTTCTTCATCACTGACTTCTGCTCCTAATTTCCCTTTAAAATTTAATATACCTTTTTCCAATGGCAACTGGCCCGCCGTGAAGATAAGCTTATCCACGACTAAAGCAGGAATATATGCAGCCAAAGGTTTGGGCGCGTCGGGAAGTTTTAAGCCTAATTCTTCAATTTTATTTTCTATCATATATACTCCTTTTAGTTTTAATGGCAATGTTAAAGTTTAAGATTTTTATTATCTTGCGTTTTGATTTCAATCGCACAAACTGAATGCCGACTGGCAATAGCGAATTAATTTAGCAATACAATTTTAAGGAATTAACCGAATGAATGAAAATAGATTTAGTGATTTGGTAAACATTATTAGAAGACTAAGAGTGGAATGCCCGTGGGATCGTGAACAAACAAATGATTCGATTAAAGCGGCAACTATCGAAGAAGCTTATGAAGTAGTTGAGTCAATCGATAATAAAGATTTTGATGAGTTGAAGATTGAATTAGGCGATCTACTCCTTCATGTAATTTTTCATTCCGTTATTGCGGAAGAAGGAAATAAGTTTAAGCTTGAAGATGTAATTGATTCTATACAGTCAAAGCTAATACGACGCCATCCTCATGTTTTTGGAAATGTTGAAGCCATGAGCGCGGAAGATGTTAAACGAAATTGGGAAACGATAAAACTTAGTGAAGGACGTAATTCTGTTCTTGAGGGAGTTCCGGAAAATCTTCCCGCATTGCAAAGAGCATACAGAATTCAAGAGAAAGCTTCTAAAGTTGGCTTTGATTGGGATAAGAAAGAGCAAGTTTGGGAAAAGGTAATTGAAGAAATTGGAGAGATGCATAAGTCAGAAAAAGAAGAGACACGAGAAGAATTGGAGAATGAAGTCGGTGATGTGTTTTTTGCAATGGTAAATTATTCCAGGTTTTTAGGGATAAACCCCGAATATGCTTTGCGGAATTCAATTAAGAAATTTGTAAGAAGGTTTAATTACATTGAAGATAAGGTAAATGAAAGTGGGAGAAAAATTCATGAATCAAATCTTAAGGAAATGGACAAATATTGGAATGAAAGTAAAAAAGGATTTAAGTAAAGATTCCGGGATTAGATTTCTTGATGAGATATATAAATATTAAATGGGAACTAAGATTCTTGGAAAAAATAAATTTACACCATTTGAAATCTTAAAATTATTTATTCAGCTTTAGAGCTTTCTTTATTATCCCCATTTTTGAATTTTTCATAGGCATTAATAATATCCTTTACAAGCTTGTGTCTCACAACATCCGATTTATCAAAATAAACAAATCCGACACCTTCAATATTTTTGAGAATATCTTTTGCTTCAATCAAACCGCTGACAGATTTAGGCGGTAGGTCAATTTGAGTAATATCGCCGGTAATTATAGCTTTAGAGTTTACGCCAAGCCGGGTAAGAAACATTTTCATTTGAGTTGCCGTAGCGTTTTGCGCTTCATCTAAAATTACAAAAGCATTATTCAGAGTTCTACCGCGCATATATGCAAGAGGCACAATTTCGACAATACCTTTTTCTAGATAACCTTTTAATTTTTCAGATGGCATCATATCATCAAGCGCATCATATAATGGACGGAGATATGGGTCAATCTTTTCTCTAAAATCGCCTGGTAAAAATCCAAGGCTTTCCCCTGCTTCAACTGCAGGGCGCGCTAAAACAATTTTATTGATATTCCCTTTTTTCAAAGCAGAAACAGCAAGTGCAACTGCTAAATAAGTTTTGCCGGTACCAGCTGGACCAATTGCAAAACAGATATCATTTTTCATAGCAGTTTGAAGATAATTTAATTGTCCTGGTGTCTTCGCTTTTATCGCATCATTTTTAGTATAAAGTACAACAGAATCAATTTCCTTTTCGCTGATAATCTCTTTTCCGTGCAGTGTAAGATCAAGAATGGCTTCTACATCGGTGGGACGAAGAGTACCGCTGGTGTTTAATACATATACCATTTCTTTAATAATTTTTTCAACCACTTCAACTTCTTCGAGTACGCCTTTGACCACGAAATTTTCGCCGCGCACAACAATTGACGCATTAAATTTATCTTCTATCAATCTAAGATTGCTGTCATTCATTCCCAGCAAAGAGAGCATATCAGCATTTTCTAAAGTAAATTTTTTTTCAACAGCAGTCATAGTTTCACCAATAAATATAAAAAGCCCTTATCATCAAAAGATAACAAGGGCTTTTCAAAACGAAAAAAAGATAGGGACAATTAAGTGACCTTATTTAGCCGGAGCCGGTTTATAGTTCGTTTTAATTTTTTCGTATTTATCCATTTCTTCCTGGGTCAATTTAGGAATCTTGAAATTCTGTTTTGGGAAAATCAAATTTGGATTTTTAATTTCATCGCGGTTAGCTTTGTAGATATTTGGCCAAGCAAAAGCATTATCATAAATATCTTTTTTCTTAGCGATATTCCACAAGCAATCGCCTTTTACAACAGTGTAGGTAATTTCTTTTGGAGCTTCAACCCAAGCATCAAGGGAGGCTTGCATTTGATTGTGAACCTGATCATAAAATTCAGGAAGAGCGCTAATTTTATTTACTTTCAAAGCATCAAGATCTTTTTGCCTATCAGCTTTAGGTCCTTCGTGTCTTTCAATTTTTCCATTTAATTCAGCTACGGCACTTCTAAAATTATCAACGTCTGCTTTTGTAGCGCCAATCATTTGATAAAGTTCTTCCATACAATTATCGTAGCCTTGAATTTTTGAAGATTGATCTTTTAGGTTAGCGATATCAGCCGTTAAAGTGCTATCTTCGGTTTGAAGACTTTGTTTTTCGGTTGTAAGACGGGTTATTTCAGCTTGCCATTCGTCTTTTGTCATCTTCTTTTCTTCTTGCGCATAAGTAGCAATCGATAAGAAAAACAAGAGAGCAAGCATTCCAATAAAACTTTTACTTAATTTCATAATGTTTCCTCCGGTTAAATTTAATTTTCAGTTATTTATTAGAAGACATTTTTTCTAAGTTTGCCTTAGTCTCTTCTTTTTCCTTATTGCACTGCGCGAGTTTATCGTTCTTCGCCGCGATTTCTTTTTCCAAGCTAGCTCTTTCGTCCTTCAGGGAATTAGCCTGTGATTGTAATGAGTTAACTTCACTTTGCAGGTTGTTTAGCTGAGCCATTTCAGCTTCGCTAACGCCTCCGCATCCGCTTAAAACTGCCGTTGTTATTCCAAAAGCAGCTATAATAGCAGTGTTTCTTAGAACCTTTGCTATTTTCATATTATAACCTCCAATGATTATTAGTTTAGAAAGTTGTTTAATTTATCTATTTGTACCAAGGTCTACTTCAAATATGCTAAAAATTTTAGAAAATTACATTAATTTTAAAATAATTTCTTTTTTAAATTAAACATATTGACAATTATATTCCATATTTTCCATATTAATTTTGCGTTAGGTTACAATAGGTGTTTTTCGACAAAACTTGAATGGCTAGTTCCGGCAATAATTATGTGATCAAATACAGGGATATCCAAAATTTTTCCCGACTCAACTATTTTTTTAGTTATCTGAATATCTTCGTTACTCGGCTCGGGGTTACCGCTTGGATGATTGTGAATCAATATTATACTTGCCGAATTATTTTCAATTGCAACCTTAAAGATTTCTCTTGGATGAACAATGCTGGAGTTTAGATTACCCACCGAAATAACTTCGTACCTGATAATTTTGTTTGCCGTATTCAAACAGACAACAATAAATTTTTCTTTTAAGTCATCAATAAGCAACGGAATAAAGACATCTGCAACTTCTTTAGGCGAGGTTATTTTATTTTCGGAAAACCATTTAGATTGTGATTGTATACGTCTGCTAATTTCAAATGCCGCTTGAAGCGTGGCCGCTTTGTCCTTGCCGATTCCGACAATACTCGTTAAATTTGAAATTGATTTCGATGCAAGCATAGCAAGACTTCCATTCCGGTTTAGAAGTTCCTGGGCAAGAGTCAGAACTGATTTACCTACTTTCCCTGTCCGCAATAATATTGCAAGAAGCTCGGCATCAGTCAAGTTTTGTGCGCCGCGAAATACTAATTTTTCACGCGGGCGATCATCAACTGGAAGTTCTTTAACTGTAAAAATATCTCCCTCTTCCTTCTATTTACCCATTTTAAATTTATCTATCAATTCAAATTTACCGTTTTTATAGCGAATAATATTTAGGAATTTATTTATTCGCTCGCTATCAAAATAAATATTATTGTGGAATCCTCTAAAAATAATTCCCGATTCAAGTTTAGCTTTTAGACTATTTCTACTGATATTTTGTTCAGCTATAAAGCTTAAAATATATTTTGAGATATCATATCCGTAAAGTACATTCCTACTAACGTCTAAACCGGTTTGGTCGACAAACTTCTTACTAAACTGCTGGAAGGTAGAGTCGGTATAATCTAAAAAATAATCTGAAGCAAAAATGAGCTTATCGCTTAAGGCTGAAAAAGATTCAAAGCCTTTTGCAAGAAGCCAATCCTGATTTCCGTAAATATTCAGATCTAAATTTGATGATAAAAATTGAGAAAGGATTGAGGAAACGTCTCTATTATCAGTCAACGGGAGATAAATTCCCTGCAGCTTTGTAGAATCCTCGGCAATCTTTGCAACTTGCCGTGAAAAATCTATAGTGCCGGGTTTAAACGTTTGCCTTACTAAAATTTTTCCGCCTAATTTTTCAAACTCCTTTTGAAAAGAATCGGCAAGCACTTTTGCATAGCTTTCATCTGAATTCAGAATCGCCATTCGTCTTTTGTTCTCTACGTAATAAATATATTCAGCCATTATCTTTCCGCGAATTGTGAAGGTTGGGTTCGCCTGGAAAAAATCTGGATACATCTCCGTTAAACCATCATCCGTAGCAGTCGGAGAAATAATCGGAATATTGCTATTTTTAAAAGCTTCGAGTGTTTCTTTTACTTCGTCACTATAAACGGGACCAATAATTACCTTTAGTGAGGATAAGCTGTCAACCTCATTTTTTATCGAATCAATCTTCGATTTGCTTCTCCCTGTATTTTTTATAAGTAATCCAATTCTATCGTTATGATCATTATTATATTCCGAGACAGCAAATTTAACTCCTTCCAAAATTTCATGACTTGCATCGACGGCAGACTGGTTTTCTGAAGGCTTATCCAATGGCAATAAAACTGCAATTAAAGGGACAGAAGAGAAAACTTTTTCTCGATTTGAGATTTCATGAATTAACTTTTCCGCATTTTCATTCTCGGAGGATTTAGGGAATTCTTTAGTCAGCTCATTCAGCAAGATTTTGGCGCTATCAATTTTTTCTTCCTTTAAATAACTTTTACTAAGAATATATAAAAGGTAAGGTTTCATCCCGGCGCTTGAGGATGAATCGTAAAAAGATTTAACTTGAAAAGAAGTTAAATAATTAAGAGCAAGTTTTTCACCGGAGGATTTTGCATAATCCAGATAGAAAGTAGATTTTGTCGTCGAAATTATTTTTTCAATTTCGTTAAATGCTTTGGAATATCTTTTTTTATCAAAATATATTTTTGCCAGCATTATTTTAGCTTCGTCTGCATATCTACTAAATGGATATACGTCTAGAAATTTTTTTAATATTTCTTCGGAGCTTTGAAGTTGGTTTAATTGAAGAAGAGATTTGGCGTTGAAAATGGTGGAGATTGTTGTAAAAGAATTACTACTTCCTGATAGTTTCTTAAAAATTTTTTGAGCATCAGAATATTGCTTTGAATTATAATGATCAATTGCAAGTTTGAATTCCGCATTTGCAAAAGATGTATCGCTGATTTCTTGTGCGAATATGGAAAATGATGAAAAGATTAGAATGGAAATAAATATTATAGTTAACCTAACCATCTGAAGCCGCATTCTTATTTAGAAATTTTTGGGTGTTTCTTTTCCCTTCAATCGCATTATTATTACTGGGGTCAAGCTTGATTGCAATATCAAAATATGCCAAGGCATCTAAAGGCTTGCTAGATTTTAAACAAGCCTCAGCAAGCTTTGTGTAAATATCGGATGAAGCATCATCAATTAATTCAATAAACTTCAAAAAATATTTTTCTGCTCTTTGGTAATCGCCAAGCTTAAGATAAATTTTTCCAGCTAATTCATAAGGGGAAGCTTCGTTCTGATTCAATTTAATAGCCTTTTCAACAGGCGCTACGGCGTGTGCAAACATACCAAGGTTAAAATAGGTTTCGGCATAGATTTTATTTAATTCCCAAAAATTTGAGTAAAGGACATCGGCCTTCTTTGAAAATGCCAATGCCGATTCAAAATTTTTTAACTTTATTTCAATCTTAGCTAAATAAATATAAGCTTCATGAACAAGTTCATTGTTTTTTTCAACGGAAATAAAATTTAGGAAGTTAATTTTAGAAAGTTCAAACTCATTTAACATAAAATGGGAGTAGCCTAAAAAGAATGCTACAACAGGTTCTTCTTCTGGCATAATGAGACTAAGTACTTCTATAGCTTTATCCCAAAGGTTATTTCTTATCAAAAATTGACCGTAAAAAAGTCTGGCATCTATATTTTCAGAATCTATGTCCATTAAAGATTGCAACAAATGGATTGCGCTGTTAATATTTCCTAACTTTTCGTAAAGGTGGGCAAGGTTAAAGTAAGCATCTACAAAATTTGGATATTCATCAATTATTGAGATATAAATTTGTGCAGCATGAAGCAGCCTTCCTTCACTTTCAAAAGAGTGTGCACTTTTAATTTTATGATCAAGACTATAGTTTACTTCCACGTCGATTTATTCCCATTCGATTGTTGAAGGAGGTTTCGAGCTGATATCATAAACGACTCTGTTAATTCCTCGAACTTTATTAATTATTTTATTTGAAACAATTTCCAAAAAATTATGTTCAAATCTGAACCAATCAGCAGTCATACCGTCTACTGAGGTAACAGCGCGCAGAGCCAAAACAAAATCGTAAGTGCGCGAATCTCCCATTACACCGACAGACTGTATGGGCAAAAGGACTGCAAATGCCTGCCAGATCTGATTATAAAGGACGGCCCCTTTAATTTCGTTGATAAAAATATCGTCAGCATCGCGAAGAATGTCAAGCTTTTCTTTTGTCACTTCGCCGATTACTCTTACTGCAAGCCCCGGGCCTGGAAAAGGATGCCGTTCAATAAACTCTTCGGGAATATTGAGCTCTCTTCCGACACTTCGGACCTCATCTTTAAAAAGTTCACGGAATGGTTCGATTAATTTTAAGTTCATTATTTCCGGAAGACCGCCAACGTTGTGGTGTGTTTTAATAGTTGCCGAAGCGCCTTTTATAGGCATGGACTCAATTACGTCTGGATATAAAGTGCCCTGAACTAGAAATTTTGAATCGCCATGTTTCTTAGCTTCTTCTTCAAAAACTTCAATAAAAGTATTTCCAATAATTTTTCTTTTTTTCTCAGGGTCAACTACTCCAGTTAAATTTTTCAAAAATCTTTCAGAAGCATCTATATGGATATGATTAAGATCCAGCTTTTCATCAAACATTTTCCCAATCTTTTCGCTTTCATTCTTGCGCATCAAGCCGGTATCAATATGTATGCTGATAAGATTTTCGCCGATTGCCTTTTTTACTAAAACTGCCGCAACGGTGGAATCAACCCCACCGCTTAAAGCGCAGATAACTTTAGATTTTCCAACGGAATTCTTTATTTTTTCAATACTATCTTCAATAAAATTCTGGGGAGTCCAATCACCCGTACATTGGCAAATTCTGTAAACAAAATTATTAATTATTTTTCTTCCTTCAACGGAATGTACAACTTCCGGGTGAAACTGAACGCCAAAAATATTTTTCTCATCGTTGCTAATAACACAAAAAGGAGAATGGTCTGACTGCCCAATTACATTAAACCCTTCCGGCAACTTTGTGAGATAATCACCGTGGCTCATCCATACAATTGAACTTTTAATTACATTTTCAAATAATCGGGACTCTCCGGTTATTCTTAAAATTGTCTTTCCGTATTCGCGGTCCCGTGCTGGTTCAACTTCGCCACCAAAAGCTTTGCAAATTAATTGGTGTCCGTAACAAATGCCTAAGACAGGAATACCCAACTTTAAAATTTCCTGATCAATTTGAGGAGAGCCCGAATCATAAACACTCATAGGTCCACCGGATAAAATTATCCCCGAGGGATTCATTTTTATTACTTCCTCCAGCGATATATCATTTGAATGAATTTCTGAGTAAACGTGAGCTTCTCTGACTCTTCTTGTTATTAGCTGTGAATATTGCGCACCAAAATCTATGATTAATATTTTTTCTTTACTTTTCATATTTCCTAGACCAAATTAATTAATTGATTGATTCTAAATGGAAAACAAAACCCATTCTTCGGATTTTGTTTTTAATTTACGAATGATTAGACAGACAAAAGTACTTTGAGGCAAAAAAATTATTAGCGATAATTTTAAATCAACTTGCCGTTCAAAATACAGATGTTTTTACTGAGCGATCAAAGCTTTGTAAGCATTACTATCAAGCAAATTGGATACTTCTGCCGGATTTGATATTTCTATTTTTACCATCCAGCCTGCACCGTAAGGATCGCTGTTAATTAATTCCGGTGAATCAGATAGAGCTTTATTTATTTCGATAACCTTACCGTTAACGGGGGCATAAATATCACTGACGGTTTTAACTGCTTCGATTGTGCCGAAGGCTTCGCCGCTTTTTATGGTACTTGTGTTAGGATCGATATCAACAAATACTACGTCCCCAAGCTCACCCTGTGCGTATTCTGTAATTCCGATTTTGCCGGAGTTTCCCTCAACTAGAAGCCATTCGTGTTCTTTTGTATATTTCATATTTTCAGGAAAGTTCATTTTAACCTCAAAATTAAGTTTTAAAAAATTATTCTTTAAAGAAATTATCTAAAAATCCTGTATCAAAATTTCCGGTAAGGAATCTTTTATCCTGCAATACTTGAAGATGAAACGGAATAGTTGTTTTAATTCCCTCAACAACAAATTCCTCAAGCGCTCTTCGTCCTCTGGCAATTGCATGTTCACGATTCTGACCCCAGACAATCAGCTTAGCAATCAAGGAATCATAATAAGGAGGAATCGAGTAGGAGTTATAAATATGAGAATCAACACGTACGCCAAATCCGCCGGGAAAATGTACAGAAGTAATTTTACCGGGTGAAGGTCTAAATCCTTTTTCAGGGTCTTCCGCATTTATTCTAAATTCTATACTGTGACCGTTTGGTTGTTGTGGAAGAGTTTCTACTTTTTCTCCGGCAGCTACAAGAATCTGTTGCCGAACAAGATCAACACCATATACGTACTCGGTTACAGGATGCTCAACTTGAATACGCGTGTTCATTTCCATAAAATAAAAATTTTTATATTTATCAAGCAGAAATTCTATAGTCCCTGCGCCTTCATAATTTACGGCATGAGCGCCAAGTTTTGCAGCCTCACCCATTTTTTCGCGCAATTTTTGGTCAAGCGCAGGTGAAGGTGATTCTTCAATTAATTTTTGATGCCTTCTCTGGACTGAACAATCTCTCTCTCCATAATGATAAACATTTCCAAACGAATCGCCCAAAATCTGAATCTCCACGTGTCGCGGATTTTCTACAAATTTTTCCAAATAAACTTCCGAATTACCAAAAGCGGAGCCAGCTTCATTTTGTGCCATTTGGAAAGCATTGTCAAACTCACTTTTTTCCCAAACTACTCGCATCCCTTTGCCACCACCTCCTGCAGAAGCTTTAATAATAACCGGGTAACCGATTTCCTCGGCAATAGATTTCCCTTCAGCGGAATCTTTTACCACACCTTCGCTACCAGGGACAACAGGAACTCCTGTTTTACGCATAGTTTTTTTCGCGTATGCTTTGTCACCCATCGCATTTATCATTTGCGGGGATGGACCGATAAATTTAATAGCAGACTCGGCGCATATTTCGGAAAAATTAGCATTTTCAGCTAGAAAACCGTAACCAGGATGAATAGCATCAGCACCAGTAATATGAGCTGCCGAAATAATTACCGGAATCTTTAAATAACTTTCTTTACTGGGGGCTGGACCGATGCATACAGCTTCATCAGCAAAAGTTACATGAAGAGAGTCTCTATCTGCTTCAGAATAGACAGCAACGGTTTTAATGCCTAATTCTTTACATGTGCGGATAATTCTTAGGGCAATTTCGCCACGATTAGCGATTAAAATTTTATCAAACAAAATTCCCTCAATATCTTAAGAAATGAATCAACTAGTTTGAATTAAGAACAAAGGTTGATTGTATTCAACTGGTTTGCCGTTTTCGGCAAGAATTTTAATGACCTTTCCGCTTACGTCGGATTCAATTTCATTCATTAATTTCATAGCCTCTACAATACATAAAACCGCGCCCTGAGAGATCGTGTCGCCAACTTGTACGTATGAATCGGCATCGGGTGCAGGAGCTCTATAGAACGTTCCAACAATTGGGGATTTTATTTCGTGAACGTTTGCAGGTTTTTCTGTCGCAGAAATTGTTCCCTCGGTTAAAGAACTTTTCTCTTGTGTTTCCTGAAGTGGAGCATTTCCAATAATGACTTGTGGTTGCTCGTAAGTCTTGAAGGTTCTAAGTTTCTTAGCAACCTTTATGCGCAATCCATTTTCTTCAACTTCAAGATCTGTAATTTCACTCGTGTCAACAATTTTGACAAGTTTTTTAATAAGGTTTAAATCCATATTCTTCCTTAATTAAGATTTAACTCTTTCAACGTATTCACCAGTTCGAGTATCAACTCTTAAAAAATCGTCGACATTTATGAACAAGGGAACGTTGATAGTTGCGCCGGTTTCAAGCTTCGCAGGTTTATTTGCACCGGTTGCAGTATCACCTCTAAATCCGGGTTCCGTTTCAATTACTTTAAGATTTACAAAGATTGGAATTTCAACGGATATTATTTCGCTTCCGTTAAATAATATTTCAATTTCTTCGCTTTCTTTTAGATAACCCACACCTTCGCCGAAAAGTTCCACCGGTACATTTAACTGTTCGTAAGTATCTTTATCCATACAAACAAGAAAATCATTTTCGCGAAAAAGGTATTGGTATTTCCTTCTTTCGACCCGAACGATCTCAATTGATTCACCGGCTCGAAATGTATTATCTAAAACTTTTCCTGTGCGTAAATTTTTAAGCATGCTGCGAACAAATGCGCCGCCTTTGCCGGGTTTGACGTGCTGGAATTCTACAATCGAAAAAAGGTTATTTTTAAACTTTATTATTAGTCCAGTTCTGAAATCTGAAGTATCTGCCATAATCTCAAATATTAATGTTAATAAAATAGGTCAAAAAAATAGATATATAAGGGTTGAAAGTCAAGGAATTTGTAATTTCTAAAATCATCAATTTTTAGCATAAAACGACTACTTTTCATCATTTTCTTGCTAAAAATCGATAAAAAAGCCATGAAAATTAAAAATCACGGCTGAATATTTTTTAGATGATAAGAAGCGAGATTTATTGAATCTCGGTTAAATACTTGTTTGCATCCCGATATTCCGGTGTAGTAAGATAGTCTTTAATGATTGCTTTAAACATTTCCTTTGCATCCTGTTGCTTATGAGCACTCATGTAATTTACCCCAGCTTGAAGCAAATATCCTGAATTAAGAACATCATTTTTTGAAACGCGAGAGGCTTTGCGATATAAATCTGCAGCTTTTTCATAGTTATTTTTGTTAGCAAAATATGAAGCTTGCCCGGCAAGGGCAGTTGCTTTATACATATTAAAACTACCGGAATAATCTTTATAATACTTATATGCGTCATCATACTTGCCAAGCATATTATAGGAATTTGCAAGATAGATCTTTGCTGTTTCTCCATTTTCAGTGCTGCCATATTCGTCCACAATTTTTTTTAGCCCGATAATATTTGTCCCTGCACGACCTTCGATTGCTTCAAGAAAAGAACCTGAATCATACAAGGGAATCACACGAGATAGTTCAATACCTGCATGAATATTTTGTTGGTGACGGTAGTTTATATAGAAAGCAATCAAAGCAAGCAGGACTAAAAATCCACCTATATAAGCAAATACCTTTGACTTGTTATCATCAAAATAGCCATAGGCTTTATAATAAAAAGTTACAAGTTTATCTTCTTTAATTTCTTTTTTTGAAAGTTTTTTCTTCTTAGTTAGCATTGCAAATCCTATTCTTCAAATTTTTAGATCTGAGTTGATCCAAATTTAGTTTAAAAATGTTGCACAAATTTAGCAATAAATTTAGCAATTTCATTATTTATGTTGAAAATTATTTTTTTATTTAACGTTAACTTAATATAGAATAAAGGAACTATCTAAAAGTTCAATATCTAGTTTAGATATAGCAAACAAAATTGATAAAACACTTAATACAATCCACCTTAATCGTGCGCCCAGAAGGAATCGAACCCTCAACCTTTGGAACCGGAATCCAACGTTCTGTCCAGTTGAACTATGGGCGCAAACAATTTTTCATTTTTTTATGGCTTAAATATAATAAGAAATGAGATGAAAATTGTGTTTTAATTTTTAGAATTTTCGCTAAAAATTTTAATTGAAATTAAGGAATGTCTGTCGGAAATATCACACAAGTAAAAATTATCTTTAAAATATTTGACTTTAGCATCCTCATATTGATATATTTCGATATATCAATATGAGTACAAATGAAGATAATATTGTCAAAATAGCGAAAGCGCTATCTGATAAAACTCGCCTTAAAATTCTCAATGAGATTGTAAGAAGAAAAAGTATTACCTGCAATGAAGCTGAAAAAATTGCTGGACTTTCTCAACCTACGGTTTCACATCACTTAAAAATTTTAGCTGAAGCCGGATTACTGAATACTGTCAAAGACGGCAGGTTTTTAATTATCACCGTAAACAAAAATTCATTGGATGAATTTAGCAGTTTCATTTCTACAAACTTATTGAAGTAAAAAAAATTATTCTATATATCGATGCATTTCGATATATAAATATGTCTTATCAAGAAGATATTTATTAATAACTAATTAAAGAAAGAAAATAATATGCAAAAGCTTTTATTCAGCGAGTATAAATTAGGTCGTATAACTTTAAATAATCGAATAGTTATGGCGCCCATGACCCGCAGCCGTGCGATCAATAATATTCCAAATGAAATAATGGTTGAGTATTATAAACTTCGCGCAGATGCAGGACTTTTACTTACAGAAGGGACCTCTCCATCACCAAATGGACTTGGATATGCACGTATTCCCGGTCTCTTCAATGATTATCATGTACAAGCATGGCAAAAAGTTACAGAAGCTGTTCATGCAAAAGGCGGACATATTTTCGTCCAATTAATGCATACAGGACGCGTTTCTCATCCTCTTAATTTACCGGCAGACGCTAAAATTCTTGCTCCTTCCCCCATTGGCTTGAAAGGTGAGGTTTGGACTGATCAAATGCAATTGCAACATTTTCCTGTACCTCTGGAAATGAGCTTGGAAGATATTCAGACTGCCATTAATGAATATGCACAGAGCGCAAAACTCGCAATCAAAGCCGGTTTTGACGGCGTTGAACTTCATGCTGCCAACGGATATTTAATCGAGCAATTTATAAATCCTGCAGCAAACCATCGTGATGACCAATATGGCGGATTAGCTGAAAACCGGATTCGGTTTGCTCTTGAGATTGCGCAAAAGGTCACTGAAGCAATCGGCGGAGATAGGGTAGGCATTAGAGTTTCTCCGTATGGCGTGTCAAACGATCTTTCAATTTATGATGATATTGATAATACATATTCACTTTTAGCAGAAAGGCTAAGTAAGATTGGGTTAGCCTATATCCACGTTGTAGATCATAGCAGCATGGGTGCTCCGGTTGTCAGCCCATCCGTAAAAAAAGTAATCCGTGAAAGATTCAAAGGAGCATATATTCTTTCGGGAGGTTATGATGCTGAAAAAGCAGAGCAGGATCTGCTTGAGAATAATGGAGACCTTGTTGCCTTCGGGAAATTATTTATTTCCAATCCGAATCTTGTTGAGAAATTAAAACGGAGCATTCAACTACAGAAATCTGATGCGAGTACTTACTATACTCCAGGAGAAAAAGGTTATACAGATTACCCAACTACTTAGCAGCTACTTTAAATCAAAGAAAAATATCTTATAATTATATTTAATAAATCCGGAATAATACTATTCGAGTTGCCCTTAAATTTGAATTTTCTTATTCCGGAAAATTTTAACGAATAGAGATAAGCTTAGTTTTGAAAAGGGAACTCAAAATGTTTTATAATATTTATTTAATCACATTTAAGGTTTTAACACCATAAGAGCAACCGCGATATATGGTGTAAGCACTGCAATTATAGTCCACATGGTCCATACAATTTAGTTTTGTTTAGAGAGAAATTCAAAACAGAAATGGAAATCAAATCACTTTAAAATAAATAACCCCGAAATAATCGGGGTTATTAAATTAAAATTTGGCAGCTACCTACTCTCCCACACACCTGCGCATGCAGTACCATCGGCGTACAGGGGCTTAACTTCTCTGTTCGGAATGGGAAGAGGTGTAACACCCTGGCTATAACCACCAAAATTTAAACTTTATAAAATAAAATGAAAGACTGAAAGAGCTGAGCCAAAAATAATAGACGACCACAATTCTGTGAATAAAAATTAAATGGTTAAGCCTCACGACTTATTAGTACTGCTTGGCTGAATTCCTTGCGGAACTTACACCTACAGCCTATCCACCTCGTCATCTCCGAGGAGTCTTTAGTCCCGATTAAATCGGGAGGGATACATAATCTTGAAGCGTGCTTCGCGCTTAGATGCTTTCAGCGCTTATCACAACCGTACATAGCTACCCAACGATGCCACTGGCGTGACAATTGGTACACTAGAGGTACGTTCACTTCGGTCCTCTCGTACTAGAAGCGACCCTTCTCAAGTATCCTGCGCCCGCATAGGATAGGGACCGAACTGTCTCACGACGTTCTGAACCCAGCTCACG
>JAKAFW010000048.1:0-22989 GCA_021817845.1 Bacteroidota bacterium | reverse complement strand
GTAGAAACAAATTAATCCAACAAATAAACTATCCTCGTAGAGGATAAATAAATACTTTTAGTACGTTAAATACAAGTGATTACAAAGGTTAGGGAGTTTAGAAGAAATATTAAGTTGACGCCTATGAGAATATTATTCTGTGCTACAATTTGGTATTCTTTTGATAATATGTTGAACTATCGTGCGTAAGATAAGTTATTAATATTTTATTAAACATACGGAGAGATGCCAGAGTGGTTGAATGGGACGGTCTCGAAAACCGTTAAGGATGTAAGTCCTTCCAGGGTTCGAATCCCTGTCTCTCCGCAAATAATCCCTTTAACATTTATTGGTTAGAGTTAATCCTCTACGAGGATTTGCCAATGTAAAATAAACCTTTTCCTACAATAATTTGACCTCTACGAGGTCTAAAAACATCGTAGATGTTTGATTATTGTAGAAACAAATTAATCCAACAAATATACTATCCTCGTAGAGGATAAATAAATACTTTTAGTACGTTAAATACAAGTGATTACAAAGGTTAGGGAGTTTGGAAGAAATATTAAGACTGCCTTTCAGGTTAAGGGTAGATTCCGTTCCGCCTGTAGGCGATGCTGAACAAAAAGATATTGAAAAGATTCTCAAGAAAAGGACAAAAGCCGATAGAATCATTTCGCATAGTGAAGAATTGTATTTAACCATATGAGTTAATAAATAGGGTTTCATGTTAAGCAACCCACGACTTGAAGTCGTGGGGCTACTTGTTCCAAACACTATAAATCAGCCGTTTTAACGGCTTACCTTCAACGGCGGTCAACTTGAGTAAATTATAAATTAATTGAGTCGACTCATATTTCTTTTTCAATATTGATCTTATTTTTTCTTGATGATCTTAACATGACAATAATTACTATAATAATTATGAGTAACACCGGTATTATTATATATAGCCATGTAAACGAACTTGCCATTGCAACATCTTTCCATTGTGCAATCTTGGTGTCAATAGTGCTTATTTGCGCCTCAGTAATAAGCTTATTGTCCATCAAGAAGGGAACCCAGTTAGGTTTTATATTTGCATTCCAAACTGTATCAACAAATATTTTATATATTCCTTTTGATTCTTCTTTGTTTAAACTGGCATGTTGTATCTCATCATTTATATAGGAAGAAACTGCCTGCGAGAATTCTTCGCCGTTTGAAAATTGATTTAAAATTATTCCATGCACAGCAAAGCTTTGGTTAATCGAGTTCCATGCTTGCTGGACAATAGCATTATCCCACGATACAAGAACAGAATCTATGTCGTTCAGGTTCTTTACATCTTCGTGCCGCTTCGAATAAATACTGATTATTTGTGGTCCAACTGTATTCCACATTTTCTTAAATTGTTGCTGTTGCGCTTTAATGGAATTAAGATCGTTCGGTGTTAAAGCAGAGGCACTGAGAAATTTAATATTATCGTCGATAGATTTTTTAATATTGGAAATCATATCCATCTTCTTGACTTTGGAAAAAATCTCCTGCTGTTCGCTGCTCGTTAGATTTGTGTTCCCCATTGCAGAAGGCGGCATCAGGCTATCGATCATCGACATAATTAGCCTGTCTCTTTTTAGCAATGAGTATCTTAACTCAGCAATAATTCTATTAAGTCGTGCAATATCACTTTTATCCTGCGATTGTACTTGCTGTAATTGATCTAGTAAATCGGAATTTCTTTTGTTCAAAGTATCTAACTGAGTTTGAAGCTGTGAAATCTTAGTTTGTAAATTAGTAATCTGACCAAAGTCGCCCTGTCTTAATGTCAATGCATTATTCAACTTTGTAATTGAGCCATTGAAATCTTCAGGATAAAGACTTTTGTCTAACAAATCTTTTTTAGAACTGTAATCACTGCTTAACTGGTCAATTTGAGTTTTAATTTGAGCTAACTTATCATTAGTTGTTGCGCTTTTAATAGATTCATCTATTTGCTTAACCTTTGACTTAAAATTCTGCACTATTTGGTAATCCTGCTGTGCAAAATTTATCTGACTGAAAAGAAAAACAATAGAAAATAAGACTAATAAAAAATTTATCTTTTTCATTTTACTTCCTCCTTAGAAATTCCTTTTTCAGTAAGATTCACTTTACTGCTATCGTTTTTCCCATAAACCAGCTCTATAAATGGAGGTCTTTGGTTGAATGCGGGATTTTGAATGCCGGTTTTATCAGATATTTCAATTTTCTTTTCCAAGCGGAAGGTTCCCTCATCAACATTAAACACATAGACGTTCCTGAAATTATTTGCAACCATAAAGTAATATCCGTTTAAATTTCTAATTACTCTAAGCTGCTGGTTTTGATAGCCAAGTGAATCGCCTGTTTCTTTTAGGAATAATTCACGCGCATCAAAGTTGATTGAATAGCGCTTAATATCAACCTTGCCATTATTGTCTACGCTAAGCACAGATTCAACGGGCCATGCAAAATCGGCTGGTTTCAGAACTAAAGTGGAACACGCGCCAATGAATAGAAAGGAACCAATTAACAATAACTTGATCGTTTTCATGAGACCTCCTATAATTGTAGTGGTAATGTTTTTAGGTTAATTTAGTTATTAGTAGATACATGTTTAATGGATACTTTTGGAATTTACTTCTTATAAACCTTTGTTGCAATAATAAAATTTAGATTGATGATTTTAAATTTTTTATGGATAGATATTCTTTTCAGAAAAGACTATTGCGACAAGTCTAAATGCTGCGATTTTTAGTCTAAATGAAGAACTTTTACAACTCCTTTAAGAAATTGGTTAAGGACATTCTTTTTTGACCGCAAAAATTTTAGCACTAACTAACTCATTTTCTAATAAGAGAATAGATGAACTTCACTTAACTTCTTTAATTTTCTTAAGCAAAGATGTTTCTTGTTCAATACAAATCAAACAAACCGAATGATTTTCTTTTTCTCCTGTCTCCTCATTACAAATTCCCTTGTGCCGTTAAACACCATCTAGCTGTTCATTATGCTCTAAATTTATTTAAATAATTTGTTTTGCTTAAAAAACTGGCGATTATTTACTGACAATTACAAAGCATTAGCGTCGTATCCAATTTATTGGGTGCGACCTATATTTATTTCCAATGTCGGTGGCATGCCAGTGCCTTTAAGCTTGGTCTAAATATTAGGCTCGCACTCATATTAGTTCTAAAACGTTGAGATCAATATTTAGTTCTAAAATATTTAATGTTGTTGTTTAATGTTTTTTGATGTCATTGAATGTTGTTATTTAATGTTTTTATTTTATTATTTGCGTTATATGTAATATTTCATTATTTTATTCTAAATTTCATTAACTAATTTTTACTAGCTAATACTAATGTTAAGTAATGATAAAGTTGTTGTTTTTAATTTAGATGATAAAAACTTTGCTCTTTATCTAAATGTAGTACTAAGGGTCTTACCATCGCTTGAAATTACCCCTCTCCCCGGCTCACCAAAAGTTGTATTAGGCATTATAAATATTGAGGGCGAAATTATTCCCGTTTTTAATATTCGTCTTAGATTTCAAATACCATTTAAAGAAATGGATTTAGACGACAAGATTATAATTGTAAAAACTATAAATCGCAAGGCTGCTCTTTTAGTTGATGATGTGAAAGAAGTAACTGAAATTACAGGGGAAGATTTAACTATGTCTAAAGGAACTTTACCAGATCATAAATATATTGAAGGCGTCATGAAGCTTGGGGATGACTTAGTGCTCATCCATGATGTTGACAATTTTCTTTCCCTTTTTGAGGAAGAAAAGCTAAATAATGCAATTGAGAATGGGTAATAATATTAAAGAAAATAATATCTTATCACAAGATTCCCTTTTTAAATTAAGCAACTTTATCTCTTCAAGGATGGGTCTTAATTTTCCAAAAGAAAAATTACCTGATATAGAGAGAGGAATAATATTAGCTTCTAAAGAGTTTAATTTTGACAATACAAAAGATTTTGTTGATTGGCTTACTACCTCATCCATAGATCAAAAACATATTGAGATACTTTCCGGATATTTAACTATTGGTGAAACATATTTTTACCGGGATGAAAATTATTTTGAAATATTGGAAAACAATATTTTACCAAAGCTTATCAGCTCCCGCCGCCAATCTGATAAAAGAATTAGGATATGGAGCGCCGGCTGCTCTACCGGTGAAGAGCCTTATTCGATAGCAATGTTGTTGCATAAATTAATACCCGACATAAAGGATTGGGAGATTACAATTTTAGCTTCCGATATAAATTCAAAATTCTTAAAGAAAGCTAATGAAGGTATATATACAGAATGGTCTTTCCGTAATACCCCTGCCTGGATTAGAAATAATTATTTTAATCATGAAAGTAATAAGCGGGTTAAAATAATTCCGTCAATCAAAAAGATGGTTAATTTTTCATATCTTAATTTAGCTGATGAGAATTATCCGTCACTTATTAATAATACAAATGCGATGGATATAATATTCTGTAGAAATGTTCTTATGTATTTTATCCCGGAACTTGCCAATAATGTAGTCGTAAATCTTTCCAACTCCTTAGTCGAAGGTGGTTGGCTAATTATAAATCCTGCCGAAGCCTCATTCGTACCCCAGGACCGGTTTGACGGGATTAATTTTGATAATGCAATCATGTATAAAAGAAATACCGGTAAAAGTACCGGGGCTAATGAAAATAATTTATCAGTAAGTCACATTGAAACGAAAGATGAAATAATCGATTTCAATTTAAAATTTAATGCCTGGCAAAACACAGAAAATAGTACAATCGGAAAATTAGACAAAAGCATAATCGAAAATTCTTCCGGCGGAAAAACGATTTCGGATAGTTTGGATTTATACATGCTTGCTTATGAATTGTTTAAATCGGGACATTATGAAGATGCTGAGAAACATTTATTAAATATACATTCTAAAGACCCACTAATTTCGAGAGTACAGGCTCTTTTAGCCCGCATTTATGCTAATAAAGGAGAACTCAACGATGCAATCAATTGGTGCGAAAAAGCCATCGTGAATGATAAACTAAATCCCGCACTCTATTATTTACAGGCAACTATTCTTCAAGAATTGGGAAATAAAAAGGATGCAATTCGCCTTTTAAAACAAACACTTTATCTCGATCATAATTTTGTAATGGCTCATTTAGCATTAGCAAATTTAACTATGAATAATAATCAGCTCGCCGAATCAAAAAGATATTATCGGAATGCATTATCAATCCTAAGTGCTTATCCTTTGGATAAAATCTTACCTTATTCAGAAGGAATAACAGCCGGAAGGTTATCGGAAATAATTAGCGCTTCAAATTATAAGGAGGGTGTAATATGAAAGGAATTGGAAAATCATCTAGTTGGAATCCATCACTTAGTGAAAACAATAAACCCGGAAAGATCAACTGGGATGAAATAATAAATCATCTTGAAACTGGAGAGAAATCACTTAAAAGTAATTGGTTTGTTCCAATTGAACAGAAAAAGAAAATATTAAAAGATAGAGCAAAAAAATTTGCAAAAGAACCAAGTAGTAAAGTAAATGAAGCAGAAGATATTGAAATTATTCAATTTACCCTTGCATACGAGATGTATGGAATTGAAACTCTATATGTACGGGAAGTATTCCCATTGAAAGGACTTACCCCTTTGCCGTCAACACCGGCATTTTTACTTGGAATAACAAATGTTCGCGGAAAGATTTTGCCTGTTATAGATATTAAAAAATATTTTAATCTCCCGGAGAAAGGTTTAACTGATTTAAATAAACTAATTATCCTCTATTCAGATGGCTTTGAACTTGCCATATTGGCTGATTTAATAATTGGGGCTACTAATATTGATCTTAATAAACTTCAGCCGGCATTACCTACCTTAACCGGAATTCGTGCTGATTTTTTAAAAGGAGTAACTAATGATGGTGTTATAATCCTGGATGGTGAAAAAATTTCGAAAGATAAAAGAATAATAATAAATGATGAGCTTTAGATAATTTTTTAATAAGGAGATTCAAACAATGAAAATTTCTGTCGGAACAAAGATCGGCGCCGGATTCGGTTTATCATTAATAATTCTACTCTTAATTGGTATAACCTCATACAACAGCATAACAAGGACCAATGACTCAGTTCAAATTAGTATTCACACTTATAAAGTTCTTCAAGAACTTAAAGGTGTCCTTTCAAGTCTTAAAGATGCTGAAACCGGACAGAGGGGTTTTATTATTACAGGTGAGTCCAAATATCTCGCTCCTTATAATTCTGCTGTTACCGTAATTAATCAAGAACTAAAAGATTTAAGAAATCTTACCTCTGATAATATGAATCAACAACATAGGCTCGATAATCTTGAACCCTTAATAACAAAAAAGTTTAATGAACTTAATGAGACTATAACGTTACGGAGAAATAAAGGATTCCAATCCGCAGAGAAAGTAGTTGCTACCGATTTAGGTAAGCAAGTCATGGATGAAATTAGAAATGTAGTCGGCAAGATGGAAAATGAAGAAAATAGTTTGTTGAAAACACGTTATGATAGTATGCAATCTGACAGAAATGCTACAATATCAATAATAATTTATGGAATCTCATTTAGTTTTTTTTTGCTGGCAATAGTTGGATTCTTAATTACCCGCAACATATCAAAGCCGCTCAAGGAAATAACTTCTTCTGCAAAGCAAATTGCTTCCGGAGAATTAATGGTTAATGTTAGCTATGCTGACCGTCGTGACGAGGTAGGTTTGTTAGCGCAAGCATTTAGCAAAATGGTTCAGTCGCTTCAAGGCATGTCAGATGTAGCAAACGAAATCGCCGAAGGTAATCTCACCGTATCTGTAAAACCTCAGTCAGAAAATGATGTTCTTGGAAAAGCCTTCACTACCATGATAAATAACCTTCGTGGTTTAACAAGAGAGATATTAGAAGGAGTAAATGTACTAAGCTCATCTGCTAGCGAGATACTTGCTTCCACAGCCCAGGTAGCCTCAAGTTCTGCGGAAACAGCAACAGCAGTAAGCCAGACAACAGCAACAATAGAGGAAGTAAAACAGACTGCCCAGTTATCGAGTCAAAAAGCAAAATATGTATCAGATACATCGCAAAAAGCTGCTGAAGTGTCGGTTAGCGGTAAAAAGTCGGTAGGTTTATCAATAGAGGGTATGAACCGGGTACAATCACAAATGAGCATAATAGCTGAGAACATAGTACGCTTAAGTGAACAAAGTCAGGCTATAGGAGAAATAATAGCAACGGTTAATGATCTAGCAGATCAATCAAATCTTCTTGCAGTAAATGCTGCAATAGAAGCAGCAAAGGCGGGCGAACAGGGCAAGGGTTTCACTGTTGTAGCACAGGAAGTTAAGAATTTAGCGGAGCAATCAAAGCAAGCGACAAATCAAATAAGGACAATTTTAGGCGACATACAAAAGTCAATGAGTACGGCAGTTCTATCTACCGAGCAAGGCACTAAAGCTGTTGACGCAGGTGTAAAGCAATCTATGGAAGCAGGAGAATCAATACAGGTTTTATCGGATAGTATTTCAGAGGTAGCGCAGGCAGCGGTTCAAATAGCAGCATCAAGTAAGCAACAATCAATAGGAATGGATCAGGTGACAATGGCGATGGAAAATATTAAACTTGCAAGTTCTCAGAATGTTGCGGGAACAAAGCAGTCAGAAGCTGCCGCGCAAAACTTACATAACCTGGGACAGAAGTTGAAAGATTTGGTTGAGCGCTTTAAAGTTTAGTTTAGTTACTAAAAATATGAAAATCAAAAAGATTACATATGGATAAAAAAAATAACGAATTCTTAAAAAGACTTCTCGCCACCTTTGCAATCGAAGCGGAAGAACGCATCAATAAAATATATTCCGGTTTGATGAATTTAGAAAAAAATGCTTCTCCGGAAAAGGAAATGGAAGAAATTGAAATAATTTTCCGTGAAGCTCATAGCTTAAAAGGAGCCTCCCGCGCAGTTAATTTAAGTGATATTGAAAAAATATGTCAATCGATGGAAAGCATATTTGCTGCTTTAAAAAGCAGTAAGATTGTCCTTTCTGCAGGCTTAATTAAATTGCTTTTTGGTTCCGTTGATTTAATTCAAAAATTACTTTCAAAATCTACAATAGAAAAATCAACAGAATATGACCTTCTTACCACAGAATTAATTCTTCAATTAGAAAAAGGAGCTAAAGGAGAAATAATTACTAGTCCTGCCTCTGATATAAATGAAAATAAACCATTAAGTTTGGAGAAAGGTCCATTATCTTCAAATACAGTGCGGATACCTACGACGAAACTGGATTCTCTCCTTCTTCAAGCTGAAGAATTAATACCTTCAACGTTATCATTTAAACAATCGGCAGTTGATCTAAAAAATATTTTCGAAGATATTATTTCTTTTGAAAGACAATTTTCAAAACTCCCAATAAAGACTTTAAACGGCAATCTTAAAAATCAGACGCAAAATAATAATAGAGATGTTTCAATTTTATTACAAGAAAAAGAAACTGTTAAGCTAAAAGATTTTGCTCAACAAAGTAATGAATTTATTAAATCAATTGGAAATAAGCTGAATACTTTAATAAAACGAGCAGAGCAGGAGCAATATGCACTGCGAGGGAGAGTAACAAATCTGCTTGAAGGTATAAAGAATAGTTTAATGATGCCTTTTTCCTCTATCGTTGAACAGTATCCGAATATAATTCGTAAGATGGCTATCGAAAACGGGAAAGAAATTGAGTTAGTGATTCAAGGAGAGATGATCGAAGTAGACAGGAGAATATTGGAAGAAATGAAAGACCCTTTGCTTCATTTAATCAGGAACTGTATAGATCATGGTATTGAAAAGCCGGAAGAAAGGAAATTAAAAAAGAAATATTCTAAAGGAAAAATCACTTTATCAATTACGCATAAAGAAGGAAATAAATTTGAGATATTAATTTCGGATGACGGTGCGGGAGTTAGTCTAGATAGTGTAAAATCTGCTGCATTAAAACTTGGCGTAATAACTCCTGAAGAGATTAATAAAATGGAAGAGAAGGAAGTGCTTTCTTTAATTTTCCGGTCAGGTATTTCAACAAGTTCTATAATTACTGATATATCAGGCAGGGGCTTAGGTCTGGCTATTGTACGGGATACGGTAGAAAAATTAAACGGAATTATTTCAATTGAGACTAAACAAAATGAAGGAACCACCTTCCGTATTATACTTCCGTTAAAGTTAGCAAATTTTTTAGGCGTTCTTGTCCGCTCAAATGAATATTTATTTATTTTCCCTTCTTCCGGAATTGAACGGGTAATGCGGTTAAACGAGAAGTTGATTATTACAATTGAGAATAAGGAAGCGATTCAGGTTGAGGGACAGACAATTTCTCTTGTAAGATTGAAAGATGTAATGGAATTACCCCAGGTAATACCTAAACAAATTGAAAAAGAAATGCATTCTGTTATTGTTAACATAGATGAAAAACGTATTGCTTTTTTAGTTGATGAAATTTTAGATGAGCAGGAAGTTTTAATTAAAAATTTTAATAAACCGTTGCTTAGAGTTAAAAATATTCTCGGTGCTACAATTTTGGGTAATGGTGAACTCGTCCCGGTAATTAATCTTCAGGATTTAATTAAATCCTCCCTTCAAATAAAAAACGATATTGCGCCGGTAAAAACGGCAATATCATCACCGGCTCAAGAGGAAACAATAAGAAAATCAATCCTCTTAGCTGAAGACTCAATAACTGCAAGAGCCTTGTTAAAGAATATACTTGAAGGCGCCGGTTATAATGTGAAAACAGCTGTCGATGGTATTGATGCTTTTACGCAACTGCGAGAAAATAATTATGATATTGTAGTCTCGGATGTAGAGATGCCGAGAATGAATGGATTTGATTTAACTGTAAAAATTAGATCGGAAGAAAAACTATCTGATCTGCCTGTGATTCTAGTTACTGCGTTAAATTCCAGAGAAGATAGAGAAAAAGGAATTGATGCCGGTGCAAATGCATATATTGTTAAAAGTAGCTTTGATCAAAGCAATTTATTGGAAGTTATAAAAAGGTTTATCTAAAGAAGGAGTTTGATTGATAAGATTATTGATAGTAGAAGATTCACAAGTAGTACAGGAATTATTAAACTACATATTTAGTTCCGACCCGGAAATAAAAATAGTTGGTGCAGCAAAAGACGGAATAGAAGCTCTAGAAAAAGCCGGTCAGTTAAAGCCGGATATTATCACAATGGACATTAATATGCCTAACATGAACGGCATTGAGACCACAAAAAAAATAATGAGTACTAATCCAATTCCTATTGTTATTATTAGCGCAAGTTATCACACAAAAGATGTTGAGCATACATTTAATGCAATGGATGCCGGGGCTTTGGCGGTGCTGTCAAAACCAACTGGTATTAATGATCCGGATTTTGAGAATGTGGCAAAGGAATTAATAAGCGTGGTTAAAGCAATGGCAGAAGTTAAATTAGTAAGAAGGTGGACAAAACCTGATAATTCTTCCAATGTCAACGGTCTAAAAATAATTGAGAGAAAACAAAATATCCCTAAAATAAAGGCTATAGCGATAGGCGCTTCAACGGGCGGACCCATTGTTTTACAAAAAATTTTATCGGGACTTCCTAAAAATTTATCTGTACCCATTCTCATTGTTCAACACATGTCGGAAGGTTTTATACAGGGTTTTATAGAATGGCTGAATCATTCATCTTCAATTCATGTGCAGTTAGGTCAGCAGGGTGAAATTCCATTGCCTGGGCATGCTTATGTAGCACCCGATGGTTTGCACATGGGTATTGATAAAAATGGGCGAATTGATTTAGTAAATGATAAACCAATAAACGGTCTTAGACCAACGGTATCATATTTATTTCGTTCCGTTGCAAATGTTCTTGGGGAAAATGTTATAGGCGTACTATTAACCGGCATGGGTGCAGACGGCGCTGACGAATTAAAGCTTATGAAGGAAAAAGGAGCTATTACTATTGTCCAGGACAAGGAAAGTTCTGTTGTCTTTGGTATGCCTGGTGAAGCCGTGAAAATAGGAGCCGAAACATATATTCTATCTCCGGAAAATATTACATCCTTGCTTATTCAATTAACTAATAATATAAATCAATAACTCATGTTATTCTGTGCTTCAAATGTATAATAAGACATTATTTGTGAGAGGTTAGAAAATGAAAACATCTTCTAAAATAAATAATAGAGGGATTGACATTCTAGTAGTGGAAGACAGTCCCACTCAAGCCGAAGAGCTAATCTATACATTAATACAAAATCATTTTTATGTCCGAAAAGCTTCTAATGGTAAAGAAGCTGTATCCTTTATTGAACAGCAGAAACCAATGCTTGTAATAAGCGATATAATGATGCCCGAAATGAATGGTTATGAACTTAGTCAGTACATTAAAGGAAATGAAAATTTACGTGATATACCGGTTATACTTTTGACGTCTCTTTCGGATCCCCAGGATATTATAAGAGGCTTGGAAAGCGGTGCAGATAATTTTATTATGAAGCCCTTTGATGAAAATTATCTTTTATCAAGAATTGATTATGTTGTTGCAAACCGCGATCTGCAGCAAAACGAAAGATTAGAAATGGGAGTTGAAATATTTTTCGGCGGCAAAAGATATTTTATAAATTCTCAAAAAAGACAAATATTAGACTTATTAATTTCGACTTATGAATCAGCTATAAAAAAGAATGAAGAGTTAAAAAAAACTCAATTAGAATTGAGAATATTAAATGAAGATCTTGAGAAAAAAGTCTTGGAGAGAACTGCATTGCTTACACAAGAAATTGTGATAAGAAAAAAAAATGAAGAAGAGCTTGTAAAGTTAAGAAAAGCAGTTGATACGTCCGGAGAAGCAATTTTTCTTACCGATCGGAATGGCATTATTCAGTTCATCAATCCTGAGTTTACAAAGCTGTATGGTTTTACTAGTGATGAAGTGGTTGGCAAAGTTACTCCCCGAATTCTAAAAAGCGGTTCTCTTTCTCTTGATGATTACAAAGGATTTTGGAATAAAATACTCAACAAAGAAACAATAAAAGGAGAAATTCTTAATAAAACAAAAGATGGTAGGCTAGTGATGATCGAACGTTCAGTCAGTCCTTTCCTTGATGAGGAAAAGAATATCATTGGTTTTCTTGCTGTGCAAAGAGATATTACTCAGAGAAAGCAAGCTGAGGAGGAAATCCAAAAATTAAATTCAGTACTTGAAAATCGTATTGTAGAAAGAACTGCTCAACTCGAATCAGCCTATAAAGAACTTGAAGCATTTTCCTATTCTGTTTCTCATGATTTACGCGCTCCGCTGAGAAGTATTGATGGATTTAGTTCGGCGCTTTTACAGAATTATTCCGATAAACTTGATGACAAAGGGAAAAAATATCTCCAATTTGTTAATAGTGCAACTAAAAAAATGAATAACCTAATTGAAGACCTTATCGGTTTATCGAGAGTTTCTAGTGCAGTTCTCAACTGTTCTAAAGTAGATTTAAGTCTGATCGTAAATAATATTATTTCCGATTTAAGAAAAGATGACCCGGATAGAAGTTATGAATTTATTGTTGAACAAGGTTTATCCGCCGATTGTGATAAAAATTTAATTAGCATTGTTATAGAAAACCTTTTAAGAAATTCATTCAAATATTCAAGCAAAAAGCTTAACACAAGAATTGAATTTAATGTTATCAAGAAGGCAGGAGAAAAAAACATTTACTTTGTTAGAGATAACGGAGCAGGTTTTAATATGAAATATGCCGAAAAACTTTTCGCTCCATTTCAACGCCTGCATTCAGAATCGGAATTCCCGGGAACTGGAATTGGTTTAGCAACTGTTAAACGAATTATTAATCGTCACGGAGGCAATATTTGGGCAGAAGCAGAAATTGAAAATGGCGCCACTTTTTATTTCACTTTATAAAATCCCTTGAGTTTATTGCCTATTGCGTATTTCTTAATGCCTATTGTTTTTTGCGTATTGATTATTCCTTTTTGCCTATTGCATATTGCATATTGCATATTGCCTATTGCCTATTGCCTATTGCTTATTGCTTATTGCTTATTGCTTATTGCCTATTGGCTATTGCCTATTGGCTATTGCATATTGCCTATTTGTTTTCTCTTAATCTAAATGGAGACATATATGAATCAAAATTTAAAAGTTTTAATTATTGAAGACTTAGAGGAAGATGCGGAACTTACAATTCTTGCTCTACAAAATGGTGGATATGATATCATTTATGAAAGGGTGGAAACTCTTAAAGACATGAAGCACGCTCTCGCTTCAAAACAGTGGGATTGCATTATTTCCGATTACTCTTTGCCACATTTTAACGGACTTGAGGCGCTATTTGAATTTAAAAAATCTAATTTAGAAATCCCATTCTTATTTGTGTCCGGTACTATGGGTGAAGATATTGCTGTCGCGGCAATGAAAGCTGGTGCGCATGATTATATTGTTAAAGGAAGGCTATCTAGACTTATTCCCGCTCTTGAACGGGAGTTAAAAGAATCCGAGTTACGGAGACAAAAGAAAAGAACCGAAGAGGCTCTGGGAAAAAGTGAGGAAAATTTTCGCATTTTATTTGAACAAGCCTCTGATGCTATCTTTATTGTAAATGGTGATGGATATTTTATCAAAGTCAATTCGAGTGGCTGCAGGATGCTTGGCTATAAGAAGGAAGAAATATTGAAAATGAATATCGCAGACATTGAAATATCAGATCCGGAATCTATTTCTTTAAGAATAGGTGAACTTACTAAAGGAAATATCTTATTATTTGAAACAATTTTACGTAAAAAAGACAATTCAATTCTTGACGTCGAAATAAACGCAAAGATGCTTCCTGATGGTAGACTCCAGGGTATTGTTCGTGATATTACAGAACGTAAACGCACTCTTGAAGAAAACGCTCTGCTTGCTCACTCATTGAAAAGTATTAATGAATGTGTAAGTATTGCAAGCCTTGACGACACGTGTATATTTGTCAACAACGCATTTTTAAAGGTTTACGGATATGAAGAAAATGAAATAATTGGTAAAAATTTTAATTTTATTCGTTCCCACAAAAATCCACCCGAAGTTATAAATGAAATTTTACCTGCAACTATAAAAGGCGAATGGAGCGGTGAAATTTGGAACACTCGCAAGGATGGAACTGAATTTCTTATCTCTTTACATACAACAGCAGTTAAAGATGAACATGGTAAAGCTATTGCTCTTATAGGTGTTGCCGAAGACATTACCGTTCAAAAACGAATGGTCGATGAAATCCGTGAAAACGAACAGCGCTTAAGGATTGCGCTTTCAATTATGGATATTGCTGTATTCAATCAAGATAGTAACCTGGTCTATACCTGGATGTCTCAATCACAGTTAGGATACACGCCTGACCAAGTTATTGGTAAAACGGATGCTGAACTTCTACCCTTCGATGCCGCAGAAAAGATTACGCAAATCAAGCAAAGTGTAATTGATCGTGATAAAGGTGACCGGCAGGAGGTTTCTATTACCTGGGAGGCTAAAACATATACCTTTGATCTTATTGTTGAGCCTTTGCATAATTCTGTCGGACAGATTATAGGAATTACCGGCGCTTCTCTAAATATATCAGAACGTAAACGGGCAGATGAGGCACTTTTGGAGAGCGAGCGGAAATTCCGATCCCTATTTGAACGTTCTTCTGATGCAATGCTGCTACTAGATGGAAATAAGTTCATCGATTGTAATCAAGCAACACTTGAAATGATGCATTGCAAAACTAAGGATCAACTGCTCGCACGGCATCCGTCCGAGCTATCTCCGGAGACACAACCCGACGGGCGTTTATCGAGGGAAAAGGCAGATGAAATTATACGAAACGCGTTTCAGGAAGGTGCTCATCGATTTGAATGGATTCACCGCAGAATCGACGGCACAGATTTTCCCGTAGAAGTAGTCCTAACTTCGGTTCCATTGGGAAAGCGGCAGATTCTCTTCACGATTTGGAGAGATATAACCGACCGGAAGAAGGCAGAGCAAAAGATTATTACATCCGAGCTTCAATTCCGCTCTGTTTGGGAAAATTCTTTTGATGCTATGCGCCTCTGCGATGAAAATGGAATTATTATAAAAGTAAATCCCGCCTTTTGCCTCTTGATGAATAAAACAAGAGAAGAATTAGAAGGACTTCCCTTTGACGCTATCTATATCCATGAAGAAAATGATAATCAAATTGAGAGATATAAATTTAATTTTAAATCACGCACGGTTAAACCTAAAATGGAAGTCGAGACTAATCTCTGGGACAAAAGAAAAGTTTGGGCTGAACTCTCCAATTCTTATGTAGAAATTATAGGCCAGCCTATTTTACTATTAAGTATTTTCCGCGACATAACTGATCGAATGCAATCTATATTTGATCTCAACTCTGCCAAGGAAAAAGCAGAAGAGATGAGCAGATTAAAAACAAGCTTTCTTGCAAATATGAGTCATGAGCTTCGCACTCCTTTAATTGGCATTATGGGCTATGCAGATATTCTCAAAGGGGAATTAAACAATAGTGACTTATTTGAGATGGCTGACACCATTTATTCCAGTGGAAGTAGGTTATTGGAAACTCTTAACTTGATTCTTGATCTTTCTAGGATAGAGGCTGACCGGCTACCTATGGATTACAAAATTTTTAACGCAATCGAAAGTATAAGCCAAAGTATTGCACTATTTAAAGTTGTAGCCGATAAAAAGGGTTTATACTTAAAATTGGATACTATATCTGCTAAGTTAGATGTAAGTCTCGATGAAAGAATGTTCAATGAGATAATAAATAATTTAGTGAACAATGCTGTTAAGTATACAAACAAAGGAGGAATAACAATTACTCTTACAAAGGATGGCAACGCAGAGAGTCAATGGATAAAAATTAAAGTGATTGACACAGGAATAGGAATTCCGAAAGATAGTCAAGAATATATTTTTGATGAGTTCAGGCAAGTAAGTGAAGGATTCTCAAGAAGCTTTGAAGGAACCGGATTAGGGTTAACAATGACAAAAAGATTTGTTGAAAAATTGAATGGGAAAATTTCATTAGAAAGCGAGCCGGGAAAAGGGACTACTTTCATCATTGAATTGCCTATTAATCTACCGGTAGAAAATAACAATCTCCAATTGATTACTTCTGAGAAATATGAAAATAAAAAAGTTATTAAAAGTAATATTCCCGAAAGCCTTCTGATAGAGAAGGAATTGGCTAAAATCTTACTCGTTGAAAATGATAATATTGCCATTAAAGTTACAAAATTATATTTGAAAAATATTTTCAATATAGATAGCGTGACAAACGGTGCTGATGCAATAGAAGCAGTAAAGTCAAAATCTTATTCCGCTATTCTTATGGATATAAACCTTGGTACGGGGATGAGCGGACTGCAAGCTGCACAACAAATAAGGATGATTAGTAAATATAAAGATGTTCCAATAATCGCATTTACGGCTTTTGCAATGCACGGTGATAAAGAAGAATTTCTTGCTTCAGGCTGCACGCATTATTTAACAAAACCTTTCTCGAAGGAACAATTAATTGATATAATTAATGAGGCATTAAATGCAAAATAATTGAATTACTTCTGTCAACTTAATATTGATAGTAGTAGCTATCGCACTTTCGTTTATTGGGATAAAAAATAAATTTAATTTATATGGGAGTTTAATTATATGAAATCAGAAATTAATATTCTCCATCTTGAGGATAATATTTATGATGCTGAATTAATAGAATATATTCTTTCAAGCAACAATTTAAATCCGGTAATAAAAAGAGTAGATAAAAAAGATGAGTTCATAAATTCTATTGAGCACGGTACTTATGATTTAATTATCTCGGATAATACTTTGAATAATTTTACCGGTTTAGAAGCCCTTGAATTAATTAATGAAAGAAATATTGAAACCCCTTTTATTTTTGTTTCCGGTACAATAGGCGAAGAAATTGCTATAGAAAGTTTAACACATGGCGCTACCGATTATGTCCTTAAGCATAGAATTGAGAGGTTAATTCCCGCTGTTAATAGAGCATTAAAAGAATTTGAGGATAAAAGTAAGCTTAAATGGACCGAATCAGAATTAAGAAAAAATGAAAAGCTTTATAGGCTTCTTACTGAAAACGCGAGTGATTTGATTTCAAAATTGTCTTCAGACGGCATTTTTCTTTTTGCTTCAAAAGCATCTAAAACTCTTCTTGGAATAGATGCTATGATTGGTAAATCTATCTTTGATATTATCCATCCGGAAGAAGTAGAAGGTGTGAGATCTATACTATTAGAAATTCCAAAACTGAAAACGAAAACAGTGGAATATCGAATTCAGCACCTCAATGGTTCTTACTTTTGGTGCGAATCTTCATTCCAATACCTTGAAGTTGACGATAATATTAACTTGAATGAAATGATTGTTGTTATTAGAGATATAAGTGAAAGAAAACATTATGAAAGTGAGTTATTAAAATCAAAAGCTAAAGCTGATGAAATGAATCTCTTAAAGTCCAATCTTTTAGCAAATATGAGTCACGAATTCAGAACCCCCTTGAATGGAATTATAGGTTTTGCAGAAATATTAAAATCGGAGCTGAAAAATAAGAGTTATATCGATTACTCATCGCGTATTCTTTCCTCCGGGAAAAGGTTATTGACAACTCTAAGTTCTATTCTTAATCTTTCAGCATTTGAGAGCAAAGTTCCAAATATAAATTTAGCATCTGAAAATCTTGTCCTAGTAGTAGATTCTGTAGTTGAAACATTTAATGATTATGCATTAAATAAAGAACTTAAATATGAATATTTACCTTCGAATAAAATTATAATTGTAAACATAGATAAAATGCTGTTTGAACAGGCTTTAACAAACATTATAGACAATGCTTTTAAGTTTACTCTAAAGGGTAAGATTACTGTCTCAATAAAAGTTGAAATTAAAAATGATACAAATTTTGCTGTAGTTTCCGTCACTGATACTGGAATCGGTATTTCGGAAATTAATTTTGACTATATATTCAAAGATTTTAAACAAGTTAGCGAAGGCTATTCAAGAAAATATGAGGGATTAGGGCTAGGTTTGCCGGTGGCAAAAAGAATGATTGAACTAATTGGCGGAAGAATTGTTTTCGAAAGTAAAGTCGAAATAGGTTCTGCATTTCATATCTATTTACCTCTTACCGGGATCAAAATTAATGATAGCAGCAACAATAATTTTACTAATGATAAGCCCAACTTAATTAAACAAAAATTAAGTGAAATTCTTTATGTCGAAGATAATGAAATGAATTATATCCTAATGAAAAGATTTTTAAAGGACAGGTATATTGTCGTGAACGCTTCTAACGGGGAAATTGCAATAGAACTAATTAGTAAGAAAATTTATCCCATAATTTTAATGGATATAAACTTAGGATCCGGAATGAATGGAATTGATACTTTAAAAATAATTAAACAGGATGTTCGATATAGTAAAATACCAGTTGTAGCTGTAACCGGCTACGCCCTGCCGTCTGATAGGGATCGATTATTAGACAGTGGCTTTAATAATATTATTACAAAACCATTTACTAAAGAAGAAATTATTAACTTAATAAAGAAATCAATAGGAGAATCCAAGTGGAACCAAAAAATGATTTAGAAATTCTTATTGTCGAAGATAGCCCCACTCAGCTTGAACAGCTCCAGCATTCGCTTGAAACGCATGATTATAAAGTAATAACGGCTGTAAACGGTAAATTGGGACTTGAAGCTGCACGCAAACATTCGCCGGCAATAATAATAAGTGATATTCTAATGCCGGAGATGGACGGTTATGATCTGTGCAAAGCCATTCGTTCCGATGAAATCTTAAAAGATACGCCTATTGTTCTACTTACCTCTTTATCCAGCCCCGCAGATGTAATAGAGGCTCTAAAATGCGGCGCCGATAATTTTATAAGAAAACCTTACGATGAACAAAATCTGCTTCTTCGTATCAATAATATTTTAATGAGCAAAAAACTTCGTTCGAACAATAAGTTTGAGTTTGGTGTCGAAATTTCTTTAGGAGGTAATAGACACTTTATTACTGCCGAACGACAGCAAATTCTAGATTTATTAATTTCAACTTACGAGCAAGCTGTAGAGCTTTGTGGAACTCTTAAAATACGCGAAGAACAGATTAGCCGGTCAAATGAGATTTTACGCGGCATTTACCAAATTGCAAAGGGATTAAATGGCTCAATGACCCGGCAAGAAGTAATAGAGCAAGTTTTAGACCGTGCTTTGTTATTACCGGATGTACGTGCCGGATGGTTTTCTGTTTATGAAGGTGAATCTAACTTTAAACTTGCAGGTTCCCGTGGTTTACCGCCGGTTTTGGAAGTTCCCGGCGCTCTGGATGGAGATTGTCTGTGCCGTCGTAAAGTTCTTGCTGGTGAGATAAATCGATCAATGAATATTACTGAGTGTGAACGGCTTAAAAAAGCAAATGGAGATACCCTCGGATTGCGTTCTCATGTAACTATTCCTTTGAAAAGCGGCAATGTTTTAATGGGTATTCTAAATTTGGTTGGGGCAGAGAATGTTTTGTTTGATGATAATGATCTTGTCGTGTTAAACGGTATTGGAAACCAAATTGGCGCCGCTTTGGACCGATGCCTTATACACGAAAATTTGGAAGCATTAGTTATTGAAAGAACTGCTGCTTTAACTGCGGAAATTATTGAAAGAAAGAAAACTGAAGAGTCTTTGCGCGAAAGTGAAAACCGTTACAGAACTCTTACTGAGTCCGCTGAAGATGCAATATTTATACTCAACCGCAATTTATTTCTTGAGTATATAAATGAATTTGGCGCAAAAAGATTTAATGTTCGCCCGGAAGAACTCATCGGTAAAAATCTCACTGAACTATTTTCTCCTGCATTGTTCGAAGAGCGAAGGAAAGATATACAAGAAGTTTTTTCAAGCGGCAATGCTTTGAATATTGAGTATAAAAGAACCTTCCCTGGAAATGGGGAAACATGGATTAGCGTAACACTCGCTCCACTTAAAGATGATGTAGAAGGAGTAAGAGCAGTATTAGGCATTTCACGTGATATCACCGAGCGTAAACGTACAGAAGAAGCGCTAATGGAAAGCGAAGAGCGCTTCCGGTCATTATACATTAATGCAACAATCGGAATATATAGAACTACGCCGGATGGTAAAATTCTTATGGCTAATCCCGCTCTTGTTAGTATGCTTGGGTATACTTCTTTCGAGGAACTCAAAAAAAGAGATTTGAAGAAAGAAGGGTTTGAACAATCTTATTCCCGTGAACTGTTCATAGAGCCAATAGAGAAATATGGTGAAATTAGAGGGGTGGAATTTCTATGGAAACGAAAAGATGGGAAAGAAATTTGGGTTAGTGAGAGCGCACGCGCTATTCGTAATTCCAAAGGAGAAACTTTGTACTATGAGGGGACTATTGAAAACATTACCGAACGCAAACAGGCGGAGGAGGCTCTACAGCGATCGGAAGAAAAGTATCGCAGTATCTTTGAAAGCGCCATCGTCGGCATATATCAAACTACAACTGAAGGCAGATATTTGTCGGCAAATCCAACGCACGCACGGATACTTGGCTATGAGTCACCGGAAGATTTAATGGAGTGTGTCTCCGATCTAAACCGCAGTTTCTACGTTGAACCCGGACGCCGGGAGGAGTTTACCCGGTTAACGCAGGAGCAAGGGGCGGTAAACAACTTTGAATCCCAGGTATATCGCAAAGACGGCAGTATTATCTGGATTTCAGAGACGGCACGCAGTATACGTAATGTTAATAATCAATTGGTTGGCTTTGAAGGCGTTACAATAAATATTTCAGAACAAAAGCAAGCAGAACAAGATTTGATTCAAGCAAAAGAATTAGCTGAAAAGTCTAACAAATTAAAAGACGCATTTATTGCAAATATTTCTCACGAAATTAGGACCCCCTTAAACGGAATATTGGGAATGACAAACTTGATTAAAGAATCACTCGCTCAATTTGCTTCTAAAGATGATGTAGATTGCTTTAATGCTATAGACAGTTCAAGTAAACGTATTGTTAGAACTACTGATATGATTTTGAACTTTTCCAGGCTGCAAGTCGGTGAATTTTCAGTAAGCAAAGGATTACTAAAACTTCCGTTAATTATTAATAATTTAATGTCGGAGTACAAGTCAACAGCCGTTACAAATTCTCTTGAACTTACTTTTGAGAATAAATGCGAAGATGGAAATTTAATGGCGGATACATATTGTATTTCTCATGCTATCTCAAATTTAATTGATAATGCCTTAAAGTATACGCATAAAGGATATGTCAAAGTAATTCTTTATAAAGATGCTAATGGATTTCTAAAAGTTGATGTTAAAGACAGCGGTATTGGTATTGATGAGGAATACTTAAAACATTTATTTGAACCTTATACTCAGGAAGTAATTGGGTACAGTAGACCTTATGAAGGAATCGGACTTGGACTTTCATTAGTAAAAAAGTACCTGGATTTGAACAATGCCTCCATTTCTGCTGTAAGTAAAAAAGGTGAAGGTACAACCTTTACAATTCATTTCGCACAAGGGGTAAATAGCAAACTTGAAAAAGTAATCGAAACATCACAAAAGTATCCAACTAAAAAAGTAACACTCAAGCATCAACATAGTGAAGACGGAAAGCCTTTAATTCTAATTGTCGAAGACAATGAGATAAACCAAAACGCCTTAAGACTAATACTATCTAAAAAATATAATTCTGTTGTTGTACCTTCTGCTTCTGAAGCACTTGAGGCATTAAAGACTAATCCCATCGAACTTATATTAATGGATATATCAATACAGGGAGATATGAACGGATTAGAACTTACAACACTTATTAAAAAGACACCGGAGTATTCAAGTATTCCGGTTATTGCAGTAACTGCACATGCTTTTTTAACTGACCGGCAAAATTCCCTTGATGCCGGATGCGATGAGTATATTTCAAAACCTTTTGAATTAAAAGAATTGTTTGAAAAAATAAGTAATTTAATGAGTATAAATATCTAAGAATTCTCAAGTAGCAGAAACATCGTAGATGTTTAATTATTATGAGAATCTACTATTTTCGGTGGTTTCTTAAAAAAGATTACAGAGGGTAAAACATCGTAGATGTTTTATTATTATGAAAATCTTCTATTTTCAGTGGTTTCTTAAAAAAGATTACAGAGTGTAAAACATCGTAGATGTTTTATTATTGTAGAATAAAAACATATCTCATAAAAACTGGTCCTCGTAGAGGATCAATAATAAGAGCTTAAAAAGTTTGAGATTGAATACGATGAAAAAGATTTATTTGATTCTTTTTGATTGAAGCAGATAAAGAAATATTATAAATCCTCTACGAGGATTGAAATATGTAGGTTGAATATTTATCTACAAAAATATAACCTCTACAAGGTTATCAAAAATAAATTACACACGATCCCATTCGTTGGTTTCTTAGTGTGTCCCAATACGGAAAACAGTAAGAGTTTTCAAAGAATCTATTTTCGGTGGTTTCTTAAAAAAGATTAAGGGGTGTAAAACATCGTAGATGTTTTATTATTGTAGAATAAAAGCATATCTCTTAAAAACAGATCCTCGTAGAGGATCAATAATAAGGGCTTAAAAAGTTTGAGATAGAATACGATGAAAAAGATTTATTTGATTCTTTTTGATTGAAGCAGATAAAGAAATATTATAAATCCTCTACGAGGATTAAAATATGTAGGTTGAATATTTATCTACAACAATATAACCTCTACGAGGTTATCACGAATAAATTATGTACGGTTCAATTCGTTGGTTTCTTAGTGTGTCCAAATGCGGAAAACAGTAAGAGTTTTCAAAGAATCTATTTTCGGTGGTTTCTTAAAAAAGATTAAGGAGTGTAAAACATCGTAGATGTTTTATTATTGCAGTAGATAAATAAATCTCT
>JAKAFW010000010.1:0-99028 GCA_021817845.1 Bacteroidota bacterium | reverse complement strand
TAGAAACTTTTTGTCCTTCTTTAACTATTGGACGTTGGTTTACTGAGGTTTCCTGGTTAGTGCCGCTAAATTTTGTTAATTTATACGTTACACGTCTTACATCATTAAAACTTGTTAAAGCCTCTGCGCTATTCGAACTTATATCGTATTTAACGACAATTTGGTTAGCGTCCACATAATCAATAGTACCGGCGTCTTCAGCAATTATGACTGCTCGTGAATCGGTCGCTAATTTCTTTTCCAATCCTGTACCCACTATCGGAGCTTCAGGACGTAATAGAGGAACTGCCTGACGTTGCATGTTTGATCCCATCAACGCCCTATTAGCATCGTCATGTTCAAGAAAAGGAATGAGTGCTGCAGCAGCGCTTACAATTTGGGCAGGGGCAACATCCATAAACTGAACATGGTCTGGAGTTACAATTGGAAACTCTCCCTTAAATCTTGATTTTACTCTATCTTGGGAAAATTTAGATTGCTCTGATAATGTTGCGTTTGCTTGAGCAATGGTATAATTGTCTTCCTGCTCAGCAGTAAGGTATACAACCTGATCTAAGACTTTCCCTCTTTCAACTTTTCTATAAGGTGTTTCCAAGAATCCATAACGGTTAACACGGGCATAGATTGTTAAAGAAGAAATAAGACCGATATTTGGACCTTCCGGGGTTTCGATAGGGCACAATCTTCCATAGTGAGTATAATGAACGTCACGGACTTCAAATCCAGCTCTTTCTCTTGTTAAGCCTCCAGGACCTAAAGCAGACATTCTGCGTTTGTGGGTCATTTCTGCTAGTGGATTTGTTTGATCCATAAACTGTGAAAGTTGGTTTGTTCCGAAAAAGGCATTTATTACGCTGCTTATAGTTCTCGCATTTACTAAATCTTGGGGAGTAAAACTTTCCGCATCACGAACATTCATACGTTCTTTAATTGTCCTTGCCATACGCGCCATTCCGATGTTGAATTGCTGTGCAAGTTGTTCTCCAACAGTTTTGATTCTTCTATTACCCAAATGATCGATATCATCAACTGTCTCATTTCCGTTTCTAAGCTTGATAATATATTTCATAATTGAAATAATATCTTCAATTGTTAGAACCGTAGTAGTTTCGGGAATGATAAGCTTCAGTTTGTCGTTCATTCTATGTCGACCAACATCGCCAAGGTCATATCTTTTATCATTAAAGAACAATTTTTCAATTAAAGCCGAAGCAGTTTCCATATCCGGAGCTTCACCGGAACGTAGTTGGCGATAAATCGCGTATAGAGCTTCTTCTTTAGTATTAGAAGTATCTTTTCTTAAAGTATTTACAATCAAATCATTATCAGATGAAGTTTCGGAGTTTAAAAACTTCAGTTTTTCTACTTCGGCTTCCTTTAGGCGTTCAACATCTTCTTCCGAGAGAATGCTGTCTTTTGTAAGAAAAATTTCACCCGTAGACATATCAAAAACATCGCTGGCAATGACTCTGCCAATATAATTTTCAATTTTAACTTTTTTTACGGTTATTTCTTCGACAAGATCAAAGAGGTTCAAAATTTCTTCGTCGCTTGCATAACCAAGAGCACGTAAAAGCGTTGTAGCAGGGAATTTTTTTCTTCTGTCGATATAAACATACATTACATAATTTATATCGGTAGCAAATTCGACCCAAGAGCCTCTAAGCGGAATAATTCTGGCAGAATAAATAGGAGTTCCGTTAGGATGCACTGTTTGCGCAAAAGCAACGCCAGGTGAGCGATGTAGTTGAGAAACAACAACTCTTTCTGCGCCGTTAATTACGAAGGTTCCTTTTTCCGTCATAAACGGAAGATTGCCGAGATAAACTTCCTGTTCAACACTATTTACAAATTCTTGAGTTTCGGCATCTTTTGTTGAAAGTCGAAGTTTTCCTTTTAAGGGAGCAGCAAATGTTAAACCTCTTTCCAGACATTCGACAACAGAGAAACGTGGCTTTTCGATATAATATTCTATAAAATCGAGCCTATAGTTTTCTTTATTATCAAAAATAGGAAAATTTGCCGTAAAAACTTGTTGCAAGCCTTTGCTTTCCCGCTTGCTAGGCGGTGTTTTTAGCTGAATAAATTCCTCAAAAGCAGCGGTTTGAATATTTAACAAATCGGGTGGTTCTACGACAGAAGGAATTTTGCCAAAGGAGATTCTTTTACTATCCAATTTTAAGCCTCCAATTAATTTTCAATTTCTTTAACTTACCAATCCAGTCTTGATCAGCGATGTCTAAATATAAAAAGCGATAAGGCGGATTTCTCCGGCTTATCACTCCACAAAAAAGTTAATTTTCGTTAAATTAAATTACTTTACTTCTACAGTAGCGCCAGCTTCTTCAAACTCTTTTTTAAGTTTTTCAGCTTCGTCTTTAGAAATAGCTTCTTTAACTGTTTTTGGTGCTCCGTCTACTAGATCTTTTGCTTCTTTCAAGCCTAATCCTGTATGAGCTCTAACTACCTTAATAACGTTGATCTTTTTTTCGCCGGCTGCTTTTAGAATTACATCGAATTCTGTCTTTTCTTCGACTGGAGCAGCTGCTGCTGCAGGACCAGCTCCCGCCATCATAACCGGAGCAGATGCAGTTACGCCGAATTCTTCTTCAAGCGCTTTCTTCAAAGCTGAAGCTTCGACTAATGATAATCCCTTTATTTTCTCTACAATTTCAGCAACTTTCTCTGACATTTTTTACTCCTAATAATTTTATTTCTTGTTTAATATCTTTAATTATGCTGCCTGTTTCTTAGAAATTTCGTCAATGACGCTAACTAAGTCTCTCATAACAGCGTTAATTGCACCAACTATACCCGAAGCAGGTGCGCTGATGCTGCCTAAAATTCCTGCTATTATTTCTCCCTTGGTAGGAAGTTTTGCCAATTCATCTAATTGACTGCCGTTATAAAATTGGTCTTCTATATAGCACGCTTTTAATGCTAACTTTTGTTTCTCATCAAAATACTTTTTGATGATTTTTGCCGGAGCAACAGGGTTTTCAGATGTAAAAGCATATCCTGCCATTCCAACTAAGTAATCTTCAAGTTGTGTATATTTTCCAGTTTCCTTGATGGCTCTAATAAATAAAGTATTCTTAATTACTTTATAATTAACACCTTCCTTGCGGAAATCATTACGTATTGCGCTGATATCGGCAACATTGATTCCCTTGAAATCCGTAACATATACAGCCGTAGATTTTTCGATCATTTCCTTTACATCAGAAACAATCTCGGATTTTTCATTCTTGTTCATATATTCCCATACTAGATTTTGATTAATCGAGTCGGTCCCGGAATTACCGGGACAAGTTTGAAGCTATTTTTTTGAGTGCGTAAACTTTTTATTATTACTAATAAGCCACTTCATCTTTAGTAATTTTTAATCCAGGGCCCATTGTACTCGACAAAAAAAGGCTTCTAATATACTGTCCTTTTGCCGAGGAAGGTTTCATTTTAATAATTGTGTTCAAAAAAGCTTTTGTGTTTTCCACTAACTTGTCTGATTCGAAATTTAATTTTCCCAAAGACGTATGTACAATTCCTGCTTTTTCAACTCTAAATTCTATTTTACCAGCTTTAACTTCTTTTACTGCTTTAGCAACATCATTAGTAACGGTACCACTTTTGGGGTTTGGCATCAAGCCTTTAGGACCAAGCACTCTGCCAAGCTTTCCCAGCTCAGACATTGTGTCAGGCATAGCGATGATTACATCTGTATCCGCCCAACCGCCTTTTATTTTTTCAAGATAGTCTTCGAAGCCCGCATAATCAGCGCCCGCATCTAAAGCTTCCTGTGCTTTTGATCCTTTGGCGATTACCAAAACTTTAACTTCCTTTCCCGTTCCGTTCGGAAGAGAAACCGTACCTCTAATCATTTGGTCGGCATGACGGGGATCCACTCCTAATCTTATTGCACAATCCAAAGTTTCAACAAATTTTACTTTAGAATTTTCCTTCAACAACTTCACGGCTTCTTCTATAGTATATTCTTTCTCTGTGTTTACTGATTTTGATAATACGCTATTTCTTTTCGACTTTTGCATTGCTCTAATTCCTTTTAAACTTTTCCATTATTTGATTTTATTAATCTTCAACAGTTATACCCATACTTCTGGCAGTTCCAGCTACCATACTCATGGCATGGTCAATATCAAAAGCATTTAAATCAGGCATCTTTGTTTGAGCAATTTCTTTAACCTGAGCTTTTGAAACCTTTGCAACTTTATTTCTATGGGGTTCGGCAGAACCTTTTTCAACTTTTGCCGCTTTTAATAACAAAACAGCAGCGGGTGGGGTTTTGGTAACAAAAGTGAAAGATTTATCAGAGTAAACAGTTATAACAACCGGAATAACAAGTCCATCTTTATCTGCAGTTCTTGCATTAAATTGCTTGCAGAACTCCATAATGTTGACGCCTTTTTGACCTAAGGCTGGTCCAACAGGTGGAGACGGATTAGCTTTGCCGCCAGGTATTTGTAATTTAATATATCCGGTTATTTTCTTTGCCATTTTATTTACCTATAAATTCTTGATTATTTTTCTAATTCTGCTTGAACAAAATCAATTTCGACAGGAGTCTTTCTTCCAAAAATCGAAACCATAACTTTAATTTTCATCTTTTCTTCATTCACTTCTTGCACGGTACCGTTAAAATTATTGAATGGACCATCAACAATTTTCACTAAATCTCCGCTTCTAAAGATTGTTTCCATTCTTTCGGTGCTGTCATCTTGAGTAATTCTGCCGACAATTCTTTTGACTTCTTCGGGCTGTAAAGGGTTTGGACTAATTTTTGTCCCTAAAAATCCCATTACCGATGGAGTATTTAGTATAAAATCCTTAACCTGATTATCCAAATCCGCTTGGACTAAAATATATCCAGGGAAAAAGTTTTTAGTTTTACTTTTTTTCTTACCGTCTTTAACTTCAAATACTTTTTCAGTTGGAACAAGTACATTTTCGATCTTCGCCCGAAGCTTTTCATTATCTTTTAGCTCAGCATCGATTAGGTTTTTAACTTTATTTTCATGCCCGGAGAATGTCCGGACTACATACCACTTTAATTCCATTTAATTAGAAGATTCCTTTAAATATTTGAGTAATTACCATATCAATAAGATAGGTAAAAGCTGCAAGCATGAGGCATGTAACTATGACAACGGTAGTAGATTCTTTAAGTTCTTCCATTGTTGGCCACGTCACCTTTTTCATTTCTTTAATGACGTCATCAAAAAAAGCAATTATTTTTTCTTTCATAAAAATCTCATTTTTTTAAGCCGCACGTCAGGAGGGACTCGAACCCCCAACCTGCGGTTTTGGAGACCGCTGCTCTACCAATTGAGCTACTGACGTAAAAAATTATTTAGTTTCTTTATGGACAGTAATCTTTTTGTCCCAGCGGCAGTATTTTTTAAACTCAACTCTGTTAGGGTGGAGTCTTTTATTTTTAGTAGTAGTGTAATTTCTTCTTTTACACTCAGTGCATTCTAAAGTTATAATATCTCTCATAGCAATACTTATTTTTGTTTGAGCTAAAATACCCTGCTTAATCAGGGGTAATTTTTAACAACTTCATTAAAAACTGTCGACAAATTATGTAAAACAAAACTTTCTTTTTAACTTGAGCTGACGACCGGGATTGAACCGGTGACCTCATCCTTACCAAGGATGTGCTCTACCAACTGAGCTACGTCAGCAATAAATATTTTAATTTATTGCTTGAGCGGGAGACGGGACTCGAACCCGCGACCAACAGCTTGGAAGGCTGTGACTCTAGCCAACTGAGTTACTCCCGCTTAAATCAGCGTAAGCTTCGTTCACACTTAAAAAGAACAACAGCATTTTTTTGAAAAAGCTGTGGGCGGCGAGGGATTCGAACCCCCAAAGGCGTCAGCCAACGGATTTACAGTCCGCCCCGGCTCTCCAACTCCGGCGTCCGCCCGGTTTTCCAAACGAGCCACAAATATATTTTGATTTTACTAAAAATGCAAATTAAAAATTACTCCCGAACGACTAAAATTTACTTTTAGCGTAACTGTCTATAATTATTTTAATGGTTTAGAAAAAAGTTAAAAACAATTTGTTTGGAACAGATTCAGAATTTCTTTCCCCTTCTTGATTTGTATATTACAATTTTATATGTTTGATTTAGTCAAACATGAGTTCACTTACTCTGTAAGGGAAACCATTTCAAATCTATCCCCTCCCCGGATCTTCTGAATGCGTCATTTAAGCCTCTGAATGCGTGTCTACAGGCATGTGATGCGTCTCGATAGGCATTCAAATAGCTTTTTTGTGCATGCATCACACTTGTCGGCAGACAGGCGGAGGAAGAGATCTCTTTTTAGACAGTTTTGAAACCTCTATGTCCGTTCGAGACGAAATAATAGAATTCTTCAACACTCTCGGCAGGCAGGCTTACCTCCATTTTACCCAATCCTAAAAACTTTACTCTAATACCTAAATTATCCCATAAAAATCAAATCATTCAATTATATAGATAGAAATGTGATGCAGTAACTTTCCTTATCTGACAAAAAGAAGTGAGACTTCATTGGAAAATACAAAAATCCGTCCAAAACAGATTACAATTCAACTTTTTTTCAAACAAATAATTCATATTATTAACTGTTACACAACCATTGGAATACCTTTCTTTCGCAAGGAAGGTTGGAAAAATGGACTATGGGAATAGACTAATTTCTTCCATTATTCCAATACTCCAACACTCCAATTTTCCTGCGAATGTGTAAGGTGAGTTATTAAGATATTTTTTAATTTAATCTGCTTCAATGTTTCCACAATTCTCTATCCAAACTTCTATACTGAATTGCCTCGCTTATATGTTGCGGTAAAATATTCGAAGAATTTTCCAAATCGGCTATTGTTCTGCTAACTTTCAATATTCTATCATAAGCTCTCGCCGAAAGACCAAGCTTAGTCATTGCCATTTTTAACAGCTCAGCGCTTGCCGAGTCAAGTTTGCAAAACTGTCTTACTTCCTTTGAGCCCATATCAGCATTATTATAAATATTTCTTGATCCTGCAAATCTTTCAAGCTGAATTTCACGTGCTTTCATTACCCTTGTTCTAATTTCTGAAGAAGGCTCGCTTTTTACTTCAGTAGAAAGTTCCTTATATTTCACTGCGGGGACTTCAATGTGAATATCTATTCTATCCAAAAGAGGTCCGGAAATTTTTGCCATATACCGTTGAATTTGAGGCGGCGCGCATGTGCATTCTCTACCCGGATCGGTGTAATAGCCGCATGGGCAAGGATTCATAGCTGCAGCAAGCATAAAATTTGCCGGAAATTCCAACGATAATTTTGAACGGCTTACTGTTACTCTTGAATCTTCAAGAGGCTGACGTAATACTTCCAAAACGTTTTTTTTGAACTCCGGCAGTTCGTCTAAGAATAAGACCCCGTGATGAGCATAAGAGACTTCGCCCGGGCGGGGAAATGACCCTCCCCCCACAAGCGCAGCATCGGAGACAGTGTGATGCGGACTTCTAAATGGACGTTCAGTAATCAGTGATTGTTCCTTTGGAATTATACCGGCAACTGAATGAATTTTTGTCGTCTCAAGTGCTTCATCAAAAGACATAGGAGGAAGAATCGAAGGAATCCTTTTTGCTAGCATTGTTTTGCCCGAACCGGGGGGACCAATCATCAATATATTATGAGAACCTGCTGCGGCAACTTCCAATGCACGCTTTACATTTTCCTGCCCCTTAACATCCGAAAAATCCAAATGGTATAAATTAATTCGAGAAAAGAGTTCATCTTTATTAGTAAAAATTTTTTCTTTTTCAATTTCATTGTTTACAAACCGAACTACTTCCAAAAGATTCTCCATCCCATAAACATCAATACCGTCAACTATTGAAGCTTCCTTTGCAGAGTCGACCGGCAGGATAATCCTTTTGACTCCTCGTTTTTTTGCCTCGACAGTAATCGGTAGAGCACCTTTTATGGGGCGTAAAGTGCCATCTAATGAAAGTTCTCCAAGGAAAACTGTATCGTTTGTATATTCTTCTTGAACAATATTTGTTGCTGTTAAAATTCCAATTGCAATTGGCAGGTCAAATGAACTTCCCTCTTTTTTAATATCTGCGGGTGCTAAATTGATAGTAATTTTCTTTATTGGGAAGGCAAGCCCACTGTTTTTTATTGCCGCTATTACCCGTTCTTTGCTCTCCTTTACGACATTATCGGGTAAGCCTACTATTATTATTCCGGGAATTTGTTTTTCTACATTTGTTTCAACCTCAACAAGGTAAGCGTCTATACCAATTGTCGAGCTGGAGAATATTTTTGAAAGCATCTTTCCCCTTTCATCACAGGATTTTAAGAGAATTAAGTTAACTAAAAGCCCTTTGCAGAAGTTTTATGGAGATAAAACTCAGACGGGTCTCCTTTATTTATAATTTCGAAGGAAATTAATTCTATCCTGAAGCTGTTTCACCGGCGTTAATAATTTATCTTTTCCATAAAGAGCGTCTTTCCGGTTAGTGAATGCAAGCTCATAATCTTTGCTCATAACGATTGCTTCTTCGGGGCAAACTTCTTCGCAAAGTCCGCAAAAAATACAGCGAAGCATGTTTATTTCAAATTTTATTGGGTAACGTTCTTTTTCCCGGTCCGTTTCAGCGGCTTGCACTTCAATAGCTAATGGTGGACAGACACGCGAGCAAAGTCCGCATGCAACACATCTTTCCAAACCATTTTCTTCCATAACCAAAACCGGTCTACCGCGATATGATGGCGGCGGAATAAACTTCTCCTCTGGATATTGCATTGTGAATTTCGGTTTTAACATATTTTTAAATGTTAACGCCAATCCTTTAGCAATTTCAGGAATATATATTTTTTCTAAGAATGTCAAATCTTTTTTTCTTCTTTTTAACGCCATAGGTTTTCTTTTATTATATTAAACTTGAACTTAATCTTGAACTAACACTTAAACCATTATTTAAATTATAATGAAACCTGTTCAAGTGTAAGTTCAAGTCTAAAATACATTATAATTTGAATACCATTATTAAAACTGCAACCCAAATAATATTTAACAGTGAAAGTGGAAACATTACTTTCCAGCCTAAGTTCATTAATTGATCATAACGGAAACGGGGGATGCTCCATCTTACCCAAATGAAGAAAAATAAAAGCGCAGCAACTTTTATTGCAAATGTAATAACCGAAATAACAGCAAACCATCCGGTGGACAGTCCGAAATGATCGAGGTAAGGAAACTGCCATCCTCCAAGATAAAGGGTAACTATAAGAGCGCTAGCAATAAACATATTTGCATATTCTGCAAGGAAAAAGCCCGCAAATTTCATACTGCTATATTCCGTATGATAGCCTCCAACAAGCTCCGGTTCGGCTTCGGGTAAATCGAACGGAAGCCGATTTGTTTCAGCAAAAGCTGATACCAGAAAAGTAATAAATCCGATCGGTTGAAGAATCGCATTCCACATCCAACCTGATTGTGCTTGAACAATTTCAACAGGTCGCAAAGATTGGGACAAAAGTAAAACTCCGCCGATAGAAAATCCCATCGATATTTCATAAGAAATCATTTGGGCCGAAGAACGAATTCCTCCAAGCAAAGAATATTTACTTCCAGAAGACCATCCTGCTAAAGTTATTGCATAGACCCCTAGTGATGTTAATGCTAATACATATAAAATTCCAATATTTACATCAGCAACAACGAGCGGCACTGAAAAACCAAATACGTTTATGTTTGGGCCAAAAGGAATAACAGCGTAAGTCGTAAATGAAACAAAAAGCGCAATAATCGGCGCTAATGTGTGAATTGGTTTATTAGCAGCATCGGGAACAATATCTTCTTTTAACAATAACTTTAAAACATCAGCGAAAGACTGCAAAGCGCCATGCCATCCAACTCGGTTTGGACCAATTCTATTCTGCGCCCATGCGCTAATTTTTCTTTCGAAATAGACTAAATATGTTACGGCAAGCAATATTATCGTTACGACAATCAGAATTTTAACAATTGTAAAAATTATTATTTGCAAAATGTTCATTCAGTTATTAACTCCGTTTAAGCAATTACTGGTTTTGTAACAGAATCCAATTTTAACTTTGTGCCGAGTTCTCCTATCACTTCATAGTCGAGCCCGCTAAATGCGTTAATAGATTTCGCAATATCCATAAAGACCTCTTCCGCAGTTCCATATTTATATTTATGCCCCATCGCGCCGGAGAGACCAGTTAAAATTCGCCATGAAGAACGGGCATCTCGTTTATTACCTTCAGCCCATGAATCAAACTTGGTTCCGAATTTATCCCACCTGCTTAAGGACATTCCTTCTAAAGCTCGGTCTACATCAAAAGTTGCAACAGCCGGTTTTAATCTCTGAACTCGTCCATCAGAATTAACAATTGTGCCATGTTTTTCTGCATAAGTTGAAGCAGGGAAAACTATATCTGCAAGCTCTGTTGTTTTGTTAAAGTTTGAAGCGTGAACGATAAAAAGGTCGAGTTTTGAGAAAATTTCTTGTAGTTCCGGATTAGAAGCAATCATATCATCTTCCATTAAATAGACAGCTTTTATTTGACCATCTTTAACAGCCTTAATAATGCCGTCCAAATCTAATCCGCCCTTGCCTGGGAATATACCGACTGCTTTGGCGCCGAGCGAATTGGGTGTAACATCTCCCTGACGCAAAAAATTATCGCCAAAAGAAGTATCCATATGGTGGATAAAATCTATATGTTTTGTACCGATTATTTGAGTTGCAAATTTTGATAAGATGAAATTATCTTCGCAAGTAGTATAAGGTGAACCAATGAAGGCGATTTCATTTTTGGAATAAGATTTCAGTTCAGATGAAGCTGCTGCAAAAGCTTCATCCCAGCCGCTTCTAGCCAAAGCCCCTTTGCGGCGCAAATACGGGCTGTCAACTCTATCTTCGGCATTTATAAACTTATAAGTATTAACTCTTCCATGATCGCACATCCAAAAACTGTTTACCTCATCATTTTGACGCGGGGTTAATCTTAGCACCTGATTATTTCTAACCTCCAAATTAATATTGCATCCTCTCGAACAGCCGTTGCAAATAGATTTAGTGGAAGATAATTCCCATACCCTGGCTTTAAATCTGAAGTCCCTGCTAGTTAAAGCGCCGACCGGACAAATATCCGTTACATTCATCGAGTAAGGGTTGTCCAATTGTTTTCCGGGATAAGTTACAATTGTTACCCTATCACCGCGTTTTATAAAAGTTAATTGAGATTCTTTTGCTATTTCATCGCAAAATCTTATGCAACGCGAACAAGAGATACAGCGATCACCGTCAAACATTACAAGCGGTCCAAGAGGGACTCTTTTATCCTTATGAGCTTTTTCTTCATTAAACCTGCTTTCTCCATTACCATGGGAATAAGCATAATCTTGAAGCTTGCATTCACCTGCTTCATCGCAAATAGGGCAATCTAAAGGATGATTTATAAGTTCAAATTCCATCACGGCATTTCTTGCGCTTAGGGCTTTATCTGATTCCGAATAAACAACCATTCCTTCGGCAGCAAGAGTTGAACAGGCGATGGCAAGTTTAGGCATTTTTTCTATTTCAACCAGGCAAACTCTGCAATTACCAGATATTGATAAGCTTTCATGCCAGCAAAAATGCGGAATAGTTATTCCGCTCTTCTTTGCTGCTTGAATAATTGTTTGTCCTTGTTCAAATTCTATTTCTTTTCCATCTAAAATAAATTTTGGCATTAATTAACCTTAAATAAACTTGAAAATTTTGCGATAATTTTGCGGTAAGGAAAATTTACCGCAAAGTAAAAATTATTTTATAACCGAATCAACAGAATGATATTCAAAATCAAAAGCTTCTGCAACTCCTTTGTAAGTAATTTTTCCGTCAATCATGTTCAAACCAAGTTTTATCTCTAGATTTGTTTTGATTGCTGCCTCATATCCTTTATTGGCAATTTCCACAGCATAAGGAAGAGTTGCGTTTGTTAATGCTAGTGTTGATGTATGAGGAACTGCGCCAGGCATATTGGCTACACAATAATGAAGTACACCGTCAACTATAAAAGTCGGATTCTCATGAGTTGTAGGATGACATGTTTCAATACAGCCACCTTGATCAACCGAAACATCAACAATTACAGAACCTTCTCGCATAATTTTTAACATCTCTTTTGTAACCAGCTTTGGAGCTTTTGTGCCGGGGATTAATACAGCACCAATTACCAGGTCTGCCTTTGAAAGTCCGGCACGGATATAATATTCATTAGACATCATAGTTGTGACATTCTTCGGCATAACATCATCCAAATATCTTAACCGATAAAGATTATTATCAAAAATTGTAACCTTCGCACCTAGGCCAGCAGCAATTTTTGCTGCGTTAGTTCCAACAATTCCTCCTCCAAGTACCATTACTTCGGCGGGACCTGTTCCAGGCACGCCGCCTAACAAAATTCCTCTTCCACCCATTGCCTGTTCTAAATATTTTGCGCCTTCCTGCGGAGCCATTCGTCCAGCAACTTCGCTCATAGGGATTAATAAAGGCAAAGATTTATCCGCTTTTTGAACTGTTTCATAAGCAATGGCAATACACTTCGATTTCATCATTGCTTCGGTTAACTCTTTGTTTGCTGCAAAGTGAAAATAGGTGAATAAAATCTGTCCGTTTTTAATTAACTTATATTCTTGTTCAATAGGTTCTTTAACCTTCATAATCATATCGGCAGCGCTAAAAATTTCTTTTGGCGATGAAGCTATTTCTGCGCCTACTGTCTTATAATCTTCATCCGAAAAACCGCTTCCGACACCTGCGTTATTTTCGACGACTACTTTATGTCCGTTTCTAATTAAAGTTAAAGCACCTACAGGTAATAGGGCAACTCTGTTTTCATTGGCTTTGATTTCTTTTGGAACGCCGATTAACATATTATACCTCTCGTTTTGTTCAGCTATGCGGCTGATTTTAGTAATACATTTTTTGATTTTATAATTAGCTTAACGAATTTGTTTTCGTCAAGCAACTGGTTTGCAGCTTCAAGGATTTTTTCGCTTGTTACCGCATCGATACTCTTAATAATTTCTTCTGTTGACTTTACTCTATTAAAATATAATTCTGATTGAGCCATCCTGGTCATTCTGTGCGATGTGCTTTCCAGGCTTAGCAGCATACCGCCCTTCAAAGATTCCTTCGCTTTACTTAATTCCCTGCCGGAAATTTTTGTATCTCTAAGTTTTTTTAATTCTTTAGAGATTATGGTTAGCGCTTTATCAAGCATTTTTTCATTCGTCGATAAATAGATGCCGAATGTTGAGATATCATAAAATGAATTTAGAAAAGAATTTATTTGATAGGCTATCCCGTTTTTTTCACGAACAGACTGAAATAGTCTTGAGCTGCTTCCCTCTCCTAAAATTTGATTTAACACCGCGGCATAAATCCGAGACTCATTTTTATAGCCTTGAGCTGTCGTCCCGAGTATAGCATGAACCTGTTGGATTTCTTTTTCTATAAACTCTAATTTTGGTATGATAGAATTACCGGAAAAATTCTTTCTTTTAACAGGTGAATAGCCAAGATCAACATTAAAATATTTTTGTGCTAACTTAATAATTTCTTTATGATCAACTTCTCCGGAAGCTGCTATTAAAAGCCGGTTATAACCATACTTTTCTTTTACAAAGTTAAATAAATCAAGCTGTGAAAATCCTTTAATGTTCTTTTCCGTGCCGATAATCGGATATGCCAGACTGTTTCCTGAAAATATTGTCTCTTCAAACTTATCAAAAATTAATTCTTCGGGGTTATCATTTATATCATTTAATTCGTCAACAACAACGCTTGCTTCCTTCGTAATTTCCGTAGGCTTAAAAGCCGGCTGTTGAATCATGTCCGAGAGAACATCAAAAGTTTTTTCAAGATGCTCGCTTAGTCCGCGACCATAGTAGCAAGTATGTTCCTTTGAGGTAAACGCATTCAGGTAACCGCCGAATGATTCAATATCATCTGCAATTTTTTTTGCCGATCTTTTTTTAGTTCCTTTAAAAAGCATATGTTCGATAAAATGCGTTATCCCGTTGTTCTTTGCATTTTCATCGCGTGAGCCAACATTAAACCAGAATCCCAGCGAAAAAGATTTCACGTAAGGAATCGATTCTGAAATTATTTTAATTCCGTTAGGAAGGATCGTCTTATTATAGTGATTCAAATCGTTTTTTCTGAAAATGTGTCAAAAATTTCTTGTGAAATATAGAGAAATGGCTTTATGTAGTCAAGGAAAGTTAGTGTTCGCTACATCATTAGTCCTTTGTCAGTAATTTTGGTAATCAATAATTAACTCAAATTGACCCCGCTGAAGGTAAGCCGTTAAAACTAATAATTTATATTTTTCTGAACAAGTAGACCACGACCTCATTCCACATATTCACCCATCTTTCCGAACTTTTCAAGTCTGCCTTCAATTAATTTTTCCGGTTTAATTTTAATCAGCAGTTCAAGTTCTTCCTTAAGAACAGCTTTTAGGTTGTTTGCAGCTTGCAAGTGGTCTTTGTGTGCGCCACCGAGCGGTTCGGGGATAATGCGGTCAATTAATCTTTGTTCAAATAGATCAGGGGCAGTCAGCTTTAAGGCTTCGGCTGCCTGCTCTTTGAAATCCCAACTTCTCCATAAAATGCTTGAGCAGGATTCAGGACTGATCACTGAGTACCAGCAATTTTCCAACATTAAAATTCTATCACCTACGCCGATTCCAAGCGCTCCACCGCTTGCGCCTTCTCCTATTATAACAACAATAATTGGCACACGCAGACGGCTCATTTCAAAAAGATTCCTTGCGATGGCTTCAGCCTGTCCTCTTTCCTCGGCTTCAAGTCCGGGAAAGGCACCGGGAGTATCAATCATCGTAATAACAGGCTTATTAAATTTTTCAGCAAGCTTCATTAAACGAAGAGCTTTCCTGTAACCTTCCGGATTAGGCATTCCAAAATTTCTAAAAACATTTGATTTTGTATCGCGTCCTTTCTGATGCCCGATAATCATAACTTTATATTCATCGATAGCGGCAAAACCGCCGACAATAGCTTTATCATCTTTAAAGCCTCTATCGCCGTGAAGCTCAACAAAGTTATTTGTCATTGCGTATATATAATCAAGAGTGTAGGGACGGTCGGGGTGGCGTGCAAGCTGCACACGTTGCCAGCGGGTCAAGTCTTTATAAACGCTTTCTTTAATTAGCTTCGCCTTTTCTTCGATCATCATGATCTCATCTTCAATATTTATTTTATCTGAAAGTTTTTTCATTTCTTCAAGCTTGGCTTCAAGTTCTGCGATTGGTTTTTCAAAATCTAAAATTGTTTTTGCCATAATTATTTCCGTTTGTCCCACATTTTAATCAATGTCTTACTTAAAATTTCTAAATCGAGCCAGATATTTTGGTTTTTTGCGTAAAGAATATCAAGCTTATCATTTTCAGATTCTTGAGAACTTTCGACATACCACAAGCCCGTTAAGCCCTTTTTACCAAGGTAAATCGTTTTTTCTTTGTTACTATATTTGGGTCCAACGAAGCTAACATTACCGCTAAAAATTGAGGGGGTATTTAGGACAAAGTTTTTAAATTCACTTTGTTCAGTGCCCGCCTTCGAAATCAAATATATAAAAGGATAGATAAAAAACAAAACAAGAGAAGCGAGGGAATAGTCGAATATATTTTTAAATACCCGGAGCGCCGGGTTTGAAATATTGTATTTAATTTCAAAAATTGGAATATCATCTAAAATGGAAACCGAGGTTTTGCCAACAAGGAAATCCAAATTAGTTCCGATAAGGTTAAACTCGACAGACTCTTTTCGACAGTTGGAAACTATTGACATCATTTGATTATAAGAAAGCTCTTCAGTCGAAAAAATAATTTCGTTGATTTTTCTATCGCGAATCACTTTAATGATATTCTCAATGCTCCCGACTACTTCAAAATCATCAAATTTATTTCCAATTTCTTTATATGAAAACCCGATTAAGCCGGAGATTAAATGATAATCGGATTGCCGCATTTTTAATTTTTTTGCTATTTGGATTGCATGATTGTTTGTTCCGACAATTAAAGTCCTTTTGCTTGTAAAGCCATTACTCTTAATCCCAATCCTAAAAAATATTTTTAATATTACTCTCCAAAACGCCAGGCTAAAAAGAAGAATTGCATAAGTTATAATTATTGCTGCTCTGCTATATGCATACTGTTTAACAAAAAAAGTAAGTGACGATAAAAGGAAAAAGCTTATCACCGTAGCGACATAATTTTTAAGTACGGAGAGAGAATCCTTTTTATATACACCTGAAACACTTGCTACAAAAATGTGGAGTAAAGCCGGGATTGTATAAACCACCGGAAGGATAAAATTAGGGAATCCACGCCAAGGCCCAAATGTAGAATAAATTTCGGAAGCTGCAATTAAAGAAAGATCAAAGAAAACAAAATCGAGCAGGATAGAAATAATTATGAGTTTTCTCTTTCCGAGAAAGGCAAAAAATTTTCTAAATGTAATGGCAGAAGTTAAAATCAGTTCGACAAGAAATGAGCTTGATAAATGTTTCTTAACAAAAAGTTTCATTGCGTCGTAAAAGATTTTTGTTTCATCGATGCTGCTGCGTTTTGTGCTTTCGCCTTTATAGTGAATAATTTGAGTTGAGTGAACGTAGAAAACTTTAAATCCGGCTTTTTGAATTCTGTAACAGAGATCAAGATCTTCGCCGTACATAAAAAATTGTTCATCAAGGCCGCCGACCATTTGCAAAGCTTCCCTTCGCATCATCATAAAAGAACCGGAAAGGGCATCTACTTCATAAGTTTGGTCTTCATCCAGATAAGTCAAATTATAGCTGGCGAAAATTCTGCTTTTTGGGAAGATAGAGCTTAAGCCTGTTACTTTGCAAAAGGAAGTCCAGGGACCCGGAAAACTTCTGCGGCATGCAAGTTGAAGAGTCCCATCTGGATTCAGGATTTTGCAACCAGCCATTCCCGCTTCACGATATTCTTCAAAAAAATTTAACATTTTCTGAAATGTATCTTCTCTAACGATTGTATCGGGATTAATTAATAGAAGAAAATTCCCGGAAGCAACTTTGAGTCCAATATTATTAGCCTTACTGAAACCGAGGTTTTTTTGATTGACGATGAGTTTTACATCGGGAAATTTTTCTCTTATTAGTTCGGAGCTGCCGTCGTCGGAAGCGTTATCTACAATAATAATTTCACTTGAAATATGTTGACAGGCTTTTGCAATTGAGTACAGTAAATTCTGAAGAAATTCTTTAACGTTGTAATTGACTATAATTATGGATAAGTCCATTGTCAATCCTATTTATAAATGTCCGAAAATACTTCTTAGGCGAAGTTTCCAAACCATAAAGATTGCTTCGTGTACAATTTTTTTTGACATCTTGGAAGTTCCGGTTGTACGGTCAATGAAAATTATCGGAATTTCAAGTACGGTAAACCCATTCTTCCAAGCTTTAAAAGTTATTTCTATTTGGAAAGCATAACCATTGGATTTTACTTTATCAAAATTTATTGACTCAAGAACTTGGCGCCGAAAACATTTGAACCCGCCGGTTGCATCTTTAACCGGTAGTCCGGTAATTATTCTTGTGTATAGATTTGCTAAATAGCTTAGGATTAATCTTCTCATGGGCCAGTTTACTACACTTATTCCGGAAGCATATCTGCTGCCTAAAACCAAATCGTAATCTTTAATTGCTTTAAGAAAATTTCTTATTTCCTTTGGGTCGTGTGAGAAGTCTGCATCCATTTCAAAAATAAAATCATAATTATTCTTTAAAGCAAATTTAAATCCTTCCACATAAGCGGTGCCAAGACCGGATTTTTTTTCTCGGCGGATTATTTTTACTCTGTTATTATTCTTAGAAAGCTCTTCTACAAAACTTCCTGTGCCATCCGGAGAATTGTCGTCAATAACAAGAATATCTAAATTGTTTTCGTATAAACCAAATATTTCAGGTATCATCTTTTGAATATTTTCCAACTCATTATAAGTTGGGATGATTATCAAACTTTTCTCCATAAAACTCCAAAAATTAAATTATTCATAATGACCTTTGCCGAGAAGAACAACGAACACAGTTCTAAACAAAATTTTAAAATCCATTCGAAGCGACATATTTTCAATGTAAAAAAGATCATAGCGAAGTTTGATTTTTACATCTTCGATAGTTTCATCATATTTATGCTTTACCTGAGCCCATCCGGTAATACCGGGGCGGACTTTTAATCTTCTTTTGTAGTAAGGAATTTCTTCAGATAATTTTTCAACGAAGAAAGGACGTTCGGGGCGGGGACCGACAATACTCATTTCACCCTTCAAAACATTCATCATCTGAGGTATTTCATCTATTCGTACCCGGCGAATAAACTTCCCGACTTTCGTAATGCGTGGATCATCTTTTTGCGACCAAACCGGTCCCGTATGTTTTTCAGCATCTCTTTTCATTGAACGAAATTTATAAATCTTAAATACCTTTCCGTTTATTCCGCATCTATCTTGCTTGAAAAAAACTCCTCCTTTACTTTCGAGGGCAATAGCAATTGATGATATTGCGGTAACAGGCAAAGTTATAACGATAATTATTAATGAAACGATGATGTCGATTATCCTCTTGATTTTCTTTTCCCATTCCGGCATTAATTGGGGAAGAATATCGATTAACGGAATGCCGTAAATTTGTGCGGTACGCGCTTGCCCGCTAAGAATTTCATAAAGGTCTGGAACTATTTTTAGTCCAACATTTCTTGATTCGCACCTTGAAATAATCTCGACAAGAATATCTTTCTCTTCCTTTTCAAGGGCGATAATAATCTCCTTAGCATTTTTTTGATCAATAAGGTCCACTATATTTTTTATTGATCCAACAATTTGAATATCATTAAAAGTTTTATCTGTACTTCCGTTTGAAACAGAAACGTAGCCCACGACATCCAATCCGAGAGCTTGATGTTTATACAGTTGGCTTTGAACTTCAGCGGCTTTAGAATTTATTCCTACAATTAAGGCATTTTTTCTACCGATACCTTTTATTAATAAATTTCTTTGAAAGCTTCTGACAAAAAGTCTACCTGTACCGACAAGGACAAGGAATAGTCCCCAATAAATAAAAATCAGAATGCGCGTAGCCGAACCTACACCGTGGGCATAATCGTCTATAAAAATTAAAAAAAAGAGAATAAATATCCCTACAAAAGATGTCTTAAAGAGAAGTGAAATTTCATCGAATCGGGAAGAAGCAAACCATGTCCGGTACATACCGACGAATGTAAAAAGCAAAAGCCAATAAAAGTATATGACAAACATCGGGATAAAAAATTCCGGAGCGGTTAATATCCCAAACCATCTTGTTTGTACACGAAATTGATAATAAATATACCACGCCAAATTTATGGATAGAAAATCGACGGAAAGGATTAATATTTTTTCGAATTTTTTATTCAATTCAAATTATTTTGATTAAAATTAATTATCAACAACTTAATTTAGCTTTAATAGTTCGTTAGAAAGATATTCCTCAAACTCGGAGACTACCTTTTTCCAATTTAACTTTTCTCTAATTATTTTCTTGCCTTCTTCCATCAGTTCAAAGCGTATAATAGGATTTTGAATTATATAAATAATTTTCTTAGCAAACTCCTCAGGATCATCGGCCACGAAAATATATTTATTTAGTTCTTTAGGCAAGCCGCCCACAGCCATGGATGTTGCCACCACAGGGACTCCTAAAGCGATAGATTCAATTACTTTGTTAAGTGTACCAGCCCCAAAGCGCATGGGTGCAACATTAACTGCGCTTTTTAAGTATTCCAATTTTATATCTTTTACAAAACCTGTTACAAACACTTTTTTTGATTTCAGCATTTTAATTTTTTGGGGAGGTTTTTGCCCGACAATATAAAACTCTGATTCCGGTATTTTTTTTAAGACTAAAGGAAAGATATCCTTGGTAAAATAAAATGCAGCATCGTAATTTGCATAGTAAGGCATATTGCCTGTAAAAATAATTCTATTTTTTTCAAATTCTTGATTATCTGAATTGAAATATTCTATATCGATTCCATTCGGTAAAATATTAACGTTTTTGTTTATACCTTTTTTCTTTAGAAAATCTTTATCAACATCAGAACATATGAATAATGAATGAAATTTTTCCGCTATCCTTTCATACTTTTCTATTCGCTTCTGTTCGATGTTTATAAAATATCTTTTAAATGGATTATTTTCAATCTCTGCAAAACGTTTTAAGTACAACGAAACATCATCGGTAAAATCAATTACATTTAATGGTTTACTATCCGTTTTATTTGAGTAAAGATATTGTGCGCTTCTAATTAAATGATAATAAACCACGTCAAAATCCCCTGTTCTAACTTTCTCCCTCACTTTCTTTTTCATTTTTGAAGATTTAAAGAATGCAGTCTGAAATGGCAGGTTTCCAAAAATTGCCAGAAAGGTTTGTAAAAGCGATCCGATTAAAGATAATTTAACAACTTCAATTTGAATTCCATGCTTTTCTAAATTAGCTAAATCCTTTCTTTGACTATTGTTTCGTAAAAACGTTAGAATTGTAACCGAATTATTACTCGATAAAAGTTTTGCTAAATTGTAAATTTTTAATTTATCGCCGCGAAACGGCGGATATGGAATACGAGGTGTAATTATTAGGATATTCAAAATCTTAATTTTCCTATTTAAACAAATTCATGTCTCAAAAATAAACAGTTTATCAATGGTGTGATAATAATTTATTATACTCGTTTTCAAATTTTTCAGCAATTATTTCCCATGTATAATTTTCCAAAACCGTTTTTTTTGCTTCCATGGACATTTTTTCTGAATCATAATTATTATTAAAATACCTGATGGTTTTATCGACAAACTCATTAGCGGTATCGGCAAGCAGAATTTCATTTCCATCTCTTACAGAAATCCCTTCTTTGCCAATCGATGTAGAAATAATATTCTGCCCCGTAGCTAGCATCTCAATTATTTTCACTCTGATTCCGCTTCCGATCCTTAAAGGAACAATAGCAAGTTGCTTGTTAATAATTTCGCTCCAAATATCTGTTACATACCCAACTTTAATTATGTTTTTTTCTAAAGAAGACGCAGTTTTTAATTTTTCTGTACCGGTTCCGTAAAGATACAGCGTAACATTCGGTATTTGCTCAATTACCCGTGGGAAAACTTCGTCAAGATACCAATTTAGTCCATCTAAATTTGGCAGCCAGGACATAGAGCCGAGATGAAACATTGAAAATGGAATAATATTACTTTTACGTATGTTTAACAATTCTTTTCCAACACCTACCGGTATAGTTGTGGTTTTTACTTTCGGATTCATATTAAGTAAAATTTTCTCGTCTACTTCTGAAACCATTATGCACTTATCAAATTTTTCCGCTACAGCCGGTTCGTATCCAACAAATTTTTTATATTGAATACCGGAATATACTTTTAGAAAATAATTTTTCTGTTGTTCGGAAAACCTTTGCATGATTTTTAATTCTAAATTATGTTCTCTTAAAACAACAGGAACATCAACAATATTTTTAATTAAATCGACAGTCCATCCCAAATGAAGATGGTCGACGTGAACAATATCAACTTTATAATTTTTTAAAAAATCAATCAAAAATTTTTCTAATTCCTTTGTCTTAAATTTTGAAATATTATATGGAACATCAGAAAATAAATTTAAGAATGCCGGAAATATCTTATATTCAGTAGAAGCATTTATAATAAAGGGGTGGCAAAATTCTTGAAGAGCTGCTTCTGCCAATTTACGGTCATAATTTTTTCTATATGCAGCAAAATAAACTTCATTTCCTCTTTCGGAAATATGTTTGAGAATTCCATAAATACCTATTCTTCCCCCGGTATCGAGAGGAAGTGGAACTTGCGGAGATAATTGTAAGATTTTCAAAGTAAAAAATATTTTTGTTAAATTTTAGCACGAAATATAATCAAAATAGGAGAAGTTTTAGAATTTATTTATTTTTGGCAACATTTGTTACAACCATAAAATTTTATTGAGGAAAGAATGATTATACACTCCGACTGTCTTTTTTATAAAGGTGATATTCCATGCAGACCACATAAAGAATTTGGATATCATTGCGAAGCCTGTCCTTCCTACAAAAAAATTTCGGAAAAAATCTTAATCATTAAATTAGGTGCAATTGGAGACGTTATAAGAACTACTCCGCTTTTAAGAAAAATACGTGAAGAATTTCCTAATGCTCAAATTACATGGTTAACTCATTCTCCCGAAATATTAAGTAAAGATTGGGTAGATAGAATTCTGAATGTTTCTACTGAGAATATTGAACTTCTTAAAAATATTGATTTTGATTGGTTAATTAACCTTGATAAAGACGGAATCGCAATTTCCTTCGCAAATTCTATTAAAGCAAAAAAGAAAAATGGATTTACGATTGATGAATTCGGACATGCAAAGCCGATTGCTACAAAAGCGGAAGAACATAAATGGTTAACTGGTCTATTTGACGATTTGAACAAAAAAAACATCAAGCATTATGTTCAAGAAATTTTTGATATTTGCGGATATGCATTTAATAACGAAGAATACATTCTTAAACTAGAGCCTTCCGGTCAAAATTGGAATATTGATAAAACTAAAAAAGTAATAGGGCTTAATACAGGCTGTGGTGGAAGGTGGACATCACGTCTTTGGCCTAAAGAATATTGGATTAACCTTGCAAAGGATTTGCTGTCGAACGGTTACGAAGTAATTCTACTCGGTGGCGAACAGGAAGATAATAAAAACAAATTAATTCAAAGAGAAAGTGGTGCAAAATATTTCGGATTCTTTCCGCTGATTATTTTTGTTGATTTACTTAATCAATGCGACACAATTGTTACCGCAGTTACTATGGCAATGCACTTGGCTGTGGGCTTAAAGAAAAATCTTATCCTATTTAATAATATTTTTAATAAGAATGAGTTTTATCTATATGGGCGGGGAGAAATATTAGAGCCTGATTTTGATTGCCCATGCTATTTCACACCGGTTTGCCCTAATGACTGTATGCAATATTTGTTACCCAAAAGAGTATTTGAGGCTGTAACTAAATATTCATAAGTTTTTAAATTAATATGTTATCAATTTAACTGTACAATAGAATCTGAATGAAGAATTTAATAAAACTATTCCTCCAAAATATCCTTGGGTTTAATAATTATCTTTACATTTTTTCTATATTTAAAATTATTACCCTAAAGTTTGACAAAGATGAAGGGGTATTTCTAAATCTTTTAAAGCTTTTGTCCGATGACTCAGTTGTACTAGATATTGGCGCAAATATTGGGATCATGACTGTATTACTAGCAAAGAAGTGCAACAAAGGCAAAGTATTTGCTTTTGAACCGATTGAAGATAATTTTAATGCTCTTCAGAGAGTTTTGAAATTCTTTAAAATTAAGAATGCCATTGTGGAAAAAATTGCACTGGGCAACAAGGATCAAACAGTAAAAATGATTCTTCCAACAAAGAATTTTGTAAAGTTACAAGGTCTGCCACATATAATTACGTCAGTGGATTCTCAAGAAGAAGGTATTAAATACGATGTAACACAAAAAACTCTGGACAGTTTCTGGAATAACCGGGAAGATAAAATTAGCGCCATTAAAATTGATGTAGAAAACTATGAGAGCGAGGTTTTTGAAGGTGCGATCAGTTTACTCACTAAATATAAGCCAATCATATACGCAGAATTATGGAATAACGCGAACCGTTCCCGATCATTTGTACTATTAACAAAATTGGGTTATAAAATTATGGTGTTTTTTGAGGGAAGTTTTGTTGATTTCGACCAAACGAAACACAGTGTTGATAACTTTTTCTTCTTCCCAGATAATCGGATGTAATACGAAACAAAAACTATACTAATAGAATTATTATTCACAAATCTTTTATAATACTTCCGGCATTCTTTTATCCTCCAACCATTGATTACACTAATTCATTTCAGAAGAAACCCAGGAAATATGAAAAACCTCTTTCCTTAAGCTCTAAATCAAATATCATTTTAAGAATGAATTTTATCTATATGGGTGCGGTGAAATATTAGAGTCGGATTTTGATTGCTATTTCGGGCCGCATTGTCCGAATGATTGCATGCAGTATTTGAAGCCTGAGACAGTAACAAATGTTAAATCTAAATTTCACGACAAATTAAAAACATTTTTAGGATAAACAAAAATTTGCTTGAAGAAGTAATAGGATTTTTTAATGAGAGATTTATTAAGACCAAATATGCCTCCAACCATATACAAAATAAACCTGAACAATAAACCTGAATAATGTGAAAAGACAGAAATAAAAAAATCAAATCCTTTAAAATGTTTTTGATAAATTTGAATTTTACCGATTGTTTGATTTTTATATTTAAACCACAAATCCCTATCTGTTGTAGCACCACCGAGATGTACTATACTGGTATCCGGATAATACAAGACATTACCGATTTCATTTTTAAATCTGTAACAAAAATCAGTTTCTTCAGAATAAAAATAAAACCTTTCATCGAAACCATTTAAACTTAGATATGATTTTTTAGAACAAAATAAGAATGCGCCTTTAACTATATCTACTTCGGTAGTCTCCGTTAAATTTTTATAATTCAAATGATATTTATTCATAACTGAAGATTTAGGAAACAATTTATACAGGAAATAATTCTCTGTTATAGAATTCAAGACATTTGGAAAAGCTGAAATTGATATTTGAAGACTATTATCGGCATTCAATAATTTACACCCAATTATAACTTCTTCTTTAAGATTCTCAGCATATTGCAGTACCTTCTTAACCGAATTTTCTATAAATAGGACATCATTATTAAGGATTAATAAATATTTACCTTTTGCTATTTTAGCACCTTGATTATTTGCGGCCGCAAATCCAATGTTATTATTATTCTTGATTAAAACAGTATTTTTATATTTGCATGTAACATCTTCGACTTTTCCGGTCGTAGTACAATTATCAATAACAATAACTTCATAGTTAATACCTGTTGTAAAATTTTCTAATGATTTTAGACAGTTATCTAATACATCCAACAAATTATAATTTACAATAATAATAGAGACATCAATCATACTTAATTAAACACTCTTTGAGGTTTTATTTATAAGAGTAGCGCATTTTTCGCAAATAATTTTCAAATTAGTTTTTGCATTATAAAACTTTATCGCTTTGTTATATCCTTCGATTCCTATATTCACCAATAATTCTTTATCGTGTAAAAGTTGTAAAATTGCATGTGCAATTTCATTTGGAGAACTAATTTTCACAATCAGTCCGTTTATGTTATTCTCAACCAAATCTTTTGTATGCTCGGTTTCTGTTGCAATAACAGCTTTCTTCATAGCCCATGCTTCAATTATGGGTCTCGAAAAATGCGTCTCGGTAGAGGAAGAGACTAAAATGTCGCAACATGCTATTAGCTCATGAATATTTCTTACTTCGCCGGTGAATTTTAAAGAAATCTTAAGTTCGGGTAAATTTGCAATTTCCATGCATTCTGCAAAATAATTTCCCAATAATTTATCATTATTAGGAGGTATTTTACCAGCTATAACGAAATACGCGTTTTCATTTTTTTCAATAACAATTTGAGCTGCCTTAATAAAATCAATAGTGCCCTTTATTGGAAGAATTCCACCTAACATAAGTACTATTTTCCCACCGATAGGAAGATTAAATTTTTTCTTGAGGATATCTATATTGGAAAGATTTCTAAAATTTTCTTCGTTTAAAAACTCACCTACAACGAATACTTTTTCATATTTATTATGATAAAATTTAGTTATTTGATCGGCCTCTTGTTTTGATATTGCAAAAATCAAATCATTAAATTTGACTAGAGACTTTGATAATAAATAATTCCTTATCCCGAAAGTACCATCTAAATATCTACTTCTCACATGTGTAACTGTAGGAATCTTCATCACGTAACCGGCTAATGCAGATTGAATTACAACATATTCGTTCAGGTAAAGTAAATCGGGATTAATTTCTTTTATTTTCCTATAAGTAACATATAACCCGACAAAAAATTTTATGATATTTTTTATAAACTTAATGAAACTCCGGAAAGTAAAGAAAGGCTCTTTATTTGTAAAATGTAAATCCAAATAAAAATTTTCCATTTTAGGAAAACGAAAGAAAATAGGTTTTGCTCCTAATTTGACATAAAAATCTGAAAATACTTCCGATTTAGCGGTAAGCACAAAAACATCATAATTGTTATCACAGAAACCTTGTATTAAATATCCCAGGCTTATTGTAGAGCCCGTAAAACCGGAATCATTATCAATGAAAAGTACTTTATTATTCAATTTACTTTGTTCCCTTACGAAGCGGACTAAGTATTTTTCTGAAGAAGTTTTCTTCGTTTAAAGAATCCAAGTATCTACCGAACAAAAATTTATATGACTTAAAATTCATATTAGGATTATAATATTTCATTACTTTATACAGTTCTTTAGCTTGTTTTCTTAATAAAAGATTTGTTTTATTTTCGTTATAAGATCTGAAAAAACTAATATTCCTATTTAAATAAAAATACTCATATTTCTTGCCTATGCGGAGAAAAAATTCATAGTCCATAACCACATGTAAATTCTCAGTTAAAAAGCCAACCTGTTCCAAAACATCCTTATGCCAAAAACAACTTGGCTGGCGAACTATATCCGGATGTAATAAAAGATTTTGATAATTCAAATTTGCCCCAGTTAACTTATATAAAAATTTTTTATCCTTATTGACATAAGTTATATCTCCGTACAGAAATTTGCAGCTAGGATTGGATTCAAAATAAGTGACAATGTCACCAAAAATATTCTCTTCATAGAAATCATCGGAATTAAGCCATGCAATTATATCACCTCCCGCTAACCTAAATCCTTTATTAATTGCATCGGCCTGTCCGTTGTCTTTTTCGGAGATCCATTTTAAATGCGGATATTTTTGTAGGATTTTCAAAGTACTATCAGATGATCCCCCGTCTATTATAATATGTTCATAGTTTTCATAATTCTGATTGAGAACTGATTTGATAGTATCTTCAATAAATTCTGCTTGATTAAGGGTAGGAGTTATTATTGATATCTTTAATATTCTTTTTGACATCTTTATTTAAGCGAGATTGATTTTATTTAAAGAAATTACTTACCGGGAATAATGTTCCAAAAATTTTTATATACAGCTTAGTTTCGTTCCAGTATAAAAACAAACTAAACACAGATAAAGCTGAGGATAATATATAAATATTAATATTAAAATTTAGACCCAGGAGTATAACCGTAAATGTTAACAAAAGGGACAATAATAATTTGTCGATACCGATTTTTTTTAAATATTCAATTATATTTATCCCCGAAAAGTTTTTAATCAATTTCAACAAAAGGAAATTCACAATTAATTCAGATGCAAAAAAACCTAACAAGCCTAAATATCCTTTAAATAACCAAATGCCAAAGATAAGGCTAAGACTAATTAATATTAAATTTACGCCTTGGATAACAGCTAAATAAAATGCCTTACCGATTCCCAAACAGGTCATATAAACTGCATAACCAGCGTTATTTACTGTTTCAGGTAAAGAAAGGATAAGAAAGATAAATATGCTTTGTTCTATACCAAACCATAATTTAATTATTATGATAATAATAACCGAAAATACTCCGTATGTAAAACCGGAATATACTATGCCAAGTTTTGTAATTTTGATTCCTTCAGACATAATGAACTCACCGAATTCATTCCTATTCTTTAATACACTAGCCTTGGGTAAAATTGTTCTGAAAGATGTCGCAAACAAACCTGAAATTGCAACCGCAAATCTTCTTGCCACCTCATATGAGGAGACAGTTTCTATCGATATAAAACTGCCTAAAAAGTATTTAATTAACGGATCAATAAAAGCTCCGAAAATAGACGCAACCTGAACCGACATGCTGAATTTAAACAGAGATTTTATCTCGCTGTATTTTAATAACGACTTACTAAACGATACTTCCGGATACTTTATCTTTAAATAAACAAAATGTAAAACCAACAAAAGCACTGACGATAAGAAATAGGCCATGGCTAAGCTTATTAAGCTTAATTTTAAGGTGCTTATAAAAATCACGGCAACTAAAATTAGACAGTTATAAAGAATACTTAGTTGACTGTGTAATACAAAGTTTTTTAGCCCTTCAAAAATAGATTTTAATAAAGTGGTTATATATCTAAGATAAAATGCCAGTCCTAATAAAAGGAATACAATTTTTGCTTCGCCGCTAAATGCTTTATTGATTAAATTCGGATTATCAAAATATATTACATTGCCTAAGAAATTTCCCCCGACTAAAAGGATTAACCCCAACACTATAAATATCAGGAATCCGGTAGAAATAATTTTATTTACTCCGGGGAAATCATTTCTATTTCTCGCCTCGGCAACATACCTGATTATTGATGTTCCGAACCCCATATCTATTACCGAGCTTATTCCCCAGAAAGATGCCAATAAAAGCCAAATGCCAAATTGTTCCTGACCAAAATTCGACAAATTTATTTTTAATGTAATAAATGAAAAGATTAACGTACTGAGATACTGTATGGATAGCCAAACAGAGTTTTTTTTATCACTGTACATTTGAGACAGAAGCTTTTTGAAGTAATATTTTATAGTTTGCTAAGGATAATCCCAGAATAAACCCCCACAACATTCCGCATTGTCCCCAAAGCCAGGCATCGGTCATAAACATTGAGAAAAAAATATAAATTTGCAGGAATAAAATTACAACTGATAAAATCCGCTCATTTTCACTAAATGAAAGTTTAACTGATTTAAATCCGATCCGGAGAGATGTAATAAGAAAAATTAAAAAACCAATTGTACCAATAATTCCCGTTTCCGTTAGTGTTGAAAGAAATGTTATGTGAGTACTTAGACCTTCAACGTAAATTTTAAACAAAATAGTTGGAATAGTATAATATAGATAAGAAGAAAACGGAAAAGCAAAAGCTCCTATTCCTATTATTGGGTGTTGTATAAATGCATTATACGCCGTAAGCCATATGAGTACTCTTGTTACAAGCGTAGAATTTACGCCAACACTGGATTTACCTACTACAAACATTTGATTATATGCCGTTAAATTGGTAAATCTTTTAAATATCTCGGGAGTGTATAATATGATGCCAACTGCAAATAATACACAGATAATAATAGTGATTATAAAAAATGAGATTATTCTTTTACGGTTTAATGAAAATAATTTATTCTCTTTTATTAAATAAACTATCAGCGTTAAAAATGATAAACCAAGCGAAATTAATGTGTTCCTTGTTTGAGTAAATATTAGTGCGGTCAGTAAAAATAAGCTTAACAATAAATATGAATATTTGTTTACACTTTTGCTAAATATAAAAAAAATGAGAGCAGCTAAAATTGCCATAGAAGAATAATCCACAAAAACAATTCCCGTAAAACCAAATACCCTGCCCCCATTAGTAAAAAACTGAAAAAATACATCCATTCCGTTGATAGCACATATTGTTATAAAAACATATAAATATTTTTTTATCTTTTCTTGGGTTTCAATTCTTTCCGCCAAAATATGAAAGGTCAATACCATTGCGAAAAGATTGAACATTAAATATATACTTAATGGAATATTAATGGAATTTATCAATGACGGCAGCATTGTAAATAAGTAAATTAAAAAAGGAAAGGTAAGTGCATTTTTTAAGGATTTAACATTTATCCCAGTTGAGGTAATTAAATAAGATATAAATAGCGGCACGGCCAATAATGTTACAACTGTGAACATTAAGGCATCGTAATTAATAAATAATGAGAAAATAAATAATATTAGAAAAGTTTCAAAACTGAATAAAAAAAGACCTATTACAGGTAGACCGATTAAAAGTCCAAGTGTTATGTGGTTAAAACCAAATTGACGTAAAATAATGGCAAGAAAAAATGTCAAAGCAATGCATACGCCAAAAATTATTTTATTGCCGGTATATATCCCTTCACTGCTGTTTTTGTTAAATGATATTTGCAAATTCTTTTATTTACCAACTGAAGGTTTTTGCCTAAACTTGAAAATCTCTTCCCTTATAAATTCTACTTTGGGATTTTGTGAACCGGTAATTATTTCTTTAAGGATAAGGTAAATTAGAACTAGGATTATGGTGACTAATGTAATAATTAAAGAAAAAAGCACTCTCGGGGGATAAGATTTTTTTAATGGCGGGATACCATAATCTATCACTTGTAATATCGGAGTATCTTTTTGTTCCTCAAATTTGGACTGTTCATACAAAGGAATAATATACTCTAACATTTTGTTATATATTTCAACATCTCTATAACGTCTGTAATAATTCAAAGCTTTGTCAGGAATTGAATTTAATGCAAGGAACAGCCCGCTCTTATCTCCAGTACGTTCTAGCTCGTTAACCTTATTTTGAAAAATATTAAGAGACATTTGGGAATTAGCAACTTGATTTGAGGTCTCTCCATAAACATGTTTTAATACCGAATTTTCAACTTGCTTAGTTGCCAGTTCTGCTTCTAATTTTGCAAATGTATCTATTGTCTGTTTTGTTTGTTCCTCTGCCTCTAAAACACCGGATTTTTTTTGATAATTCTTTAAAGAATCTTCCGCATTTTTTAAACTCAGTTTTATCTCATCATACCGTTTTTCTAAAAACTCCCGGTTATCTTTTGCTTTGCTCACATTTAATTTTATAATGCTTTTATTCAAAATACCCACAACATAATTAGTAATTTCGGCAGCCATTTGTGGTGTTTTTGCAAAGACACTAATATCGAAAGCGTTACCTGTAGTTACTTCTGCTTTAATCATTTTGCGTACTGCTTTGTCAGCACTTTCCATGTTTTCAAAATGATATTCGTTCATTAAATTGAATTTATTAATAACATTTTCAATAGTAGTTCTACTATAAATAATTGTAGTATAAAGCTCCATTTGAGCACTGCTGCTTGTGCCCCCTAATCCGAAAGGAAGACTTGAGAGCTTTTCAGATAAAGCACCAAGCATACCTATTGAATTTTCTTGGGAGGGAATGATTGTGGCCGTGGATTCATATTCGGGTTTTATAAGAAAATAAACCGATAAATAAGCAACAATACATGAAATCACCGCAAGTACTAAAAGGAATTTTTTCCTTTTGACAATTAAAACAATAAAATCCAAAAATTCCAAGCTTCGTTCTTTAGACATTTAAAACTCTATCAATTTTATTATTTAAAGAAAATGTTGATTAAATCCTCTCCCACGGGAAAGAAAAGTAAAGATAGAATAACGATAGTAATAAAAATAGGTTCTAATTTATTCATAATTAAACTATTATCCAAAATTAATGAAATGTATTAAAAAGCCTAAATTTCATATCGACTAATCAAGCCTGCGGCTTTCTGATCCCAGTCTATCCCGGGTGAAAGAGAACCTTTTTCCATATGGGTTGCTAATGAAGGATGGGGAGCCAGTATTTTATACTTTTTTCCAAAAAATATTTGTGCCGGAGAATGAATCCAGGCCTTAATAAATAATTTTATATATTGGCTATTTCCCCTAAAGGCCTCGCCTAAAAACTTAATAAAAGAACCTGGTGAAAGAACATGCTCCTTAGTCAATGCCCAGAATATCGAAGCATCTGAATTTTTCTTTATATATGTTTCAAATACATTTTTTGTAGCCTTTAAAACCTCCGGGGTAGTTAAAAAGGTTAAACAAGTAGAGTTTACGTTTACAAATTTTTTACCTTTAAATTCCACTTCATATTGGTTTTTTTTGTGTATCAAAAGAGTATAATAATCGATATGATCATAAGGGGTAACAAAATCAGCCCTTTTTGCTTTTAACAAATCCAAAAGTATACTAAGGCTATTTCCTTCATAAATATAATCATCCTCAGCAAACATTATTATCCTTGAATCTTCTTTCTCTAATAAAATCTCAATCTGTTTTAAAAATGATTTTGCGTTTCCACCATCCTCTAAAGGAAAAATTGTTAAGTTTCCCGTATCGCTAAATGCTTTCTTAACAACTTCGTGAAATTGTCGGGGACATCTGTCCAAAATAACTGTTATCTTATAATTAATATCCTGTAATGCTTCGACCAGCGAATAGAGCCCTGTTTGGAATAGTCTAAACTTATCGTCGGCAAAAATAAAAGGTGTTTTAGAAACCCCTGGGTATACACGTAGTGCAATATGTAAATCAAAATTATGCATTTTATTCGATAATAATTATTAATCTTATTTCATATTAAAAATTTCTGCTATATACTACTAATTTATAGAAAAAATAATTTATCTCAATTTAATTATCAATAATTATTTTAAGGTAATCTTGTTCAAGATAAGAAAAGTTATTCAAGAATTATTATTTTTTCTCCAAAAAATAATAACCTATTAGAATATTGCAGTTTTACTTGTTAGCTATTCCAAAAAAATATATTTTTATAAATAATTAAAAAATGAAAGTTTGATAAATGCGAATAATTCTTATTTACTTTTTTATATTTTTTACCGTTATCTCATTTTTTTCCTGTAGCAATCAAATTAACGGGCCATTAGAAAGTGACCTAAATGAATCAAGTTATGCAAATACTTCCCCCCCAATTGAAAATTTTTATCCCATCCCCTCTAAATCTCAATTGGATTGGGAAAATTCTAAAATAACAATGTTTATTCATTTTGGGATAAACACATTTACTGATAAAGAATGGGGCGATGGTACAGATGATCCGAAATTATTTAACCCAACGAATTTAGATGTGAATCAATGGACAGAAATCGCTAAGGAAATAGGCTTTAAATATTTAATTTTAACAGTCAAGCATCATGACGGATTTTGCCTATGGCCAAGTGCTTATACAGATTATTCAGTAAAAAATAGTAGCTATAAAAACGGGAAAGGGGATATTGTAAAAGAATTTGCCGACGCATGTCAGGAAAATGGTCTTAAGTTTTGCTTTTATCTTTCTCCATGGGACAGGCATGAACCGACATATGGAACAGAAAAGTATAATCTTTATTATCAAAATCAATTAATTGAGCTGTTAAATAATTACGGCGATGTTGGTGAAGTTTGGTTGGATAATGCAAACGGGGAAGGCCCCAATGGTAAGCAACAAGATTATAATTGGAATTTATTTTACTCGACAATAAAACACTATCAACCGAATGCACTAATTTCCAATATGGGACCTGATATTAGATGGGTAGGAAATGAAAGCGGTTTAGGCAATGATACAGAATGGTGTCCTCAACCCGCAACTCAAATACTATTTGGTTTTTCTAATGTAAAGGTTTGGTATCCTTCCGAAGCCGATATTTCTATAAGACCGGGCTGGTTTTATCATGAAAAGGAAAATTACCAGATTAAAGATGCAAACCAACTAGTAGATATTTACTTTAATACTGTAGGAAAAAACAGTAATTTATTGTTAAATGTCCCCCCAGACAAAGAGGGGCTCATATCAAATCTGGATATAGCTGCATTAAGGAATTGGAAAAATAAACTCGATGAAATTTTTGCAAACGATTTATTTCTTAATAAAAAAATTGTTGCGTCGAACACTAGAGGTGTCGGTAATGACTACGCTCCTCAAAATTGTTTAGATAATAATATAAATACTTTTTGGGTTACTGATGATACGGTTAGAAAAGCTAATCTTATTATCTCTTTAAATACAAAAGTAAATATTAACATTTTTAAAATCGAAGAAGCAATTGAATATGGTCAACGGATCTGTAGCTTTAGTCTTTGGGCAAACGTAAATAACAACTGGGAAAAGATATACTCGGGAGCAACTGTAGGACGTACAAGACTTATTAAAATAAGTCCGATTTTTACTGATAAGATAAAACTCAGTATTGACAGCTCTTACGCGGCTCCAACAATACGAACTTTTAGCGCCTATTATTATCCAGGTCTATAAATATAATTATACTTGAATTTATTAGAGTCCCTGCGAAATAAGCAAATAAAAGCAACAGCGCACACTTGCACATTAACCATAAAATTTTAGGTATATATTAAGTTATATAAGCCAGCTATAATTTTAAATATCAAATTCTAAAATATAATTGCCAAAATGCACGTAACTTTATTTTCCTATAAAAGCCCAATATTTTAATTTTCTATTTGACTTTTTCAATTATCCTTGTATTTTTACTCACAAAAAAAGGACTTGTAATATAAAAGATTTGCTACTAAGGGAAATTTTAATATTTTTCTGATCAGAGTAGCAAAGGTGTGCCGATTTGGGAACTTCTCTGATCGGTTTTTTGTTGTAATAAAATTAACGGAGTATACGTCTAAATAATTGATACTTGTTTCTTAAGCAACAGATTAAACACAAAAAAAAGGAAGGCAGCTATGGCAACTTTAAAAGCGAAAATTGACAACCCCTTGTCTGACTTAATTAGCGACGAAATTTATGAACTATTAAGCGCTCAAGGTCTAATTGATGAGAAATCAGTTAGAGACTATCAAATAAGGAAAAAATTTAAGCAGCTTAGGGCGAGCAAAATAAGCGCCGGAGATGCTATCGACTCCATAAGAGAAGAATACCCTTATCTGCAATTTGATACAATTAGAAAAATTGTTTATCAAATTAGTAAATAATAATTTTTTATCTTGACAAAATAATTTAAAGATTATATATTTAGTTCGACTCTTTCGAAGGGTTCTCCCCTGCCCTTTGAAGCAAACAGAGTTAAGCCCGGTGTCACCCCCATCGCCGGGCTTCTTTTTTTATTACAAGGAGTTTACTATGGCTAAAGCAATTAAAAAGAAAAGTATTCCTAAAGCAAAAAAAACATTTATCGCTCCCTTTTCCGCATATTGGACAAAAACAAATTATGCCATTTTCTTTGCGGGAATTGCTACAATAATAATTGGTTTCATTTTTATGTCAATGGGTCCGTGGAATAGCATAGCTTCATTAGATATTTCCCCTGTTTTATTAATTATCGGCTACTTAATTATTTTGCCTTTATCAATTCTTTATACCAAGAAAGAGTCAACTGAATCAACTAATACTTCTGATACTCAGATAAAATAATTTATTCAGCCTTTAGCCTAAATAAGCAATTTCTGTGACTCAAACCTATTATTGAGATCATTTTTCCTTGACGTGAATCCGTTGAGGCTCCGACTAAGGTGAAAGTGGTTATTAAAAAATAAATATTGTGTAACGTCAGTTATTATTATATTCATTTTATTGAAAAATTGACTAAGCTAAACCCAGAACAATTAACTGATATATTTTTGCTCCTTTCCGTAGAGGGAATTGGCCCCGCAAAATTTAGGAGCCTCCTCTCCAAATTTAAAACTACAGAAAACATTCTTTCCGCAAATTACGATTCACTTTTAGAAATAGAAGGAATAAGCACCAACCTTGCTAAGCGGATACGTCAAATTAACCGCAAGCGTAACGAAACAAAAGATATTGTATTAAAACAGCTTGATAAGCTTGACAAACTTGGTTGCTCTATTGTTACTGTGTGGGATAATGAGTATCCATCGATTTTAAAAAAAATTTATGACCCTCCTATAATTCTTTTTTATAAAGGAAATTTTGCCGAACCGGATAATTACTCCATTGCTGTTGTTGGTACGAGACAGCCTTCCAATTATGGAAAACTTCAAGCAGAAAGATTAGTTAACGATCTTGCATCTCAAAGAATTACAATTGTAAGCGGACTTGCTCGCGGCATAGACACTATTGCCCATACCGCTTCTTTAAAGAATAACGGCAGAACCATTGCAGTTATCGGATCAGGATTAGATGTTATATACCCTCCTGAGAATAAAAAATTATTTAATGAGATTTCCGAACACGGATTAATAATTTCAGAATATAGTTTGGGAACAAAACCGGATGCGGTAAATTTCCCTAAAAGAAATAGAATTATCTCTGGAATCAGTCTAGGTACTATTATAATTGAAACCGGCGTTACCGGCGGCGCAATGCAAACCGCTTCCTACGCTCTGGATCAGAACAGAGAAGTATTTGCCGTACCGGGAAATCTTGGAGTAAAACAATCTGAAGGAACAAATCTAAAAATCCAAAGAGGAGAAGCAAAACTAATTAGATCATTCGAGGATGTTTTGATTGAACTGGAGCTTAAGTTAAAACCGGTAATTGGTAAAAATATTCCGAAGCCCCAGGTTGGATTAAATTTGTTCGAAGAAAAAATTATTTCATCTCTTTCCAATGAGCCGGTGCAAATTGATAAGATTGCTGCAGTTACAAACTTATCTACTTCCGACTGCCTTGTTCATCTTCTTTCATTGGAATTCAAAGGAGTGGTGAAGCAATTACCGGGTAAAATGTTTGCGCTTCTGTAATCTCAAATTTTCTTCATAAAAAGAACCGCCTGATCGCCTTCTCCGATTTTATTTAATCTTTCCGTTTCTCTTTCAAATTTTTCAATCTCCACCTTTGAGAAAATTGAATTATCTGGTTGATAAAGAATGATCTTTGATCCATCAACGGTATATCCCTTTTATATTGTTCGCTGCCCCAAAATTGAATGCTTCGGGAATCAAAAAAGGTGTTGATAATTTCAAACCTATATTTATCCGCCAAGTATTTTATACTCTCTAATGAGTGATTGTAAAAATGTCTCGGAGCTTCAAGAGCAAACCAATTCTCCCGATAAAATTTCCATGAATAAGAACTGCAAATAGGGATTCTAATTAATAAATTTTTACCTTCTGTTAGCATTGATGAAAGCTTGTTAAATATTCCATGTTGATCTTCAAAATGCTCTAATGAATGGTGCATCATTATCAGATCGAATTTTTCGGTGAGCTCATTCAAATCCTTTTTAAATATCCTAACACCATTATGATAGTAAATATCTTTTTCAATGAAAGCATCAATTCCCATTAGATTCTTAAATCCGGTGTTCCCCATTCTATAAAGAAGTTTTCCGGAGCCGCATCCGATATCTAATATTTTACTTTCTAAATCAATGTTAAATTTTTTAAGCCATCCTATGTAAGTTGGCTCTCCGTATTTATTAAACAATAATTTTCCCAGATTATTTTTGATGCCGAGTGCATAACGGTCGCGAAAAACGTTAAGTTTTTGCTTCAAATATTTTTCTTTATGAATTTGAAAAGAAAAATATTCTTTCGGATAATATTTTGATAAGTCCGCCGGAGGATTTACTAATTGGAGGCATCCGCAACCGGAACACTGGCAATATATAAATTCATCTCTTGTTCCAAACTGCATCTCTCTAACATTGTAGAATTGATTGTCATTTTTGTTGCCGCATATTTTGCAGGAAAATTCCATTAATATCTTTTTCTGTTCTTCCATAAAAGCTTTAGTCTTTCTTTCAAAGACTTTTCCTGCCCGTTCTCTGTCGGAAAATAATACTGCGCATTTTTTAATTCTTCAGGAAGATAATTTTCTGCGACAAAATGATTCTCATAATCGTGTGGATATTTATATTCCTTTCCGTAGCCAATATCTTTCATCAATTTAGTCGGAGCATTCCTTAAATGAACCGGCACGTTATAGAGAGGTTGATTCTTTACATCTGCAAAAGCTTTTTCCATTCCCATATAAGAAGCATTACTCTTTGGAGAGGATGCAAGATAAGTAGCACATTGAGCTAAAATAATTCTTGCCTCCGGCATTCCGACTTTAGCAACAGCGCCGAACGCGGCTTCAGCAAGCACTAACCCGTTCGGAGAAGCGTTTCCGACATCTTCAGAGGCAAGAATAACCATCCGGCGAGCAATAAATATAGGATCTTCGCCGCCTTCAAGCATCCTTGCCATCCAATAAAGAGCCGCATCGGGGTCGCTGCCTCTTATGCTTTTTATGAAAGCAGAAATTACGTTATAATGTTCCTCCCCGCTTTTATCATAAAGAATGTTTTTCTTCTGAACCACATTCTCTAAAACTTCTTTATCAATTTTTATTTCCCCGGAATGAATTTGCTGAAGGACAGCCGCTTCAAAAATGCTTAGCATTGAGCGGGCATCACCGCCGGAAAGGTATAGCAAAAAATTTATATCAATTTCTATGAAGTTTAACGAGGCAAGAAATTCGTCTTTTTTAATTGCAGAATTTAGAATACCGGTTAAATTGTCTTTTGATAGCTCCTCCAGGATATAAACCCTTGCTCTTGAACGAAGCGCCGGTATTACTTCAAAGGACGGATTCTCAGTTGTAGCTCCGATTAAAATAATTAATCCGGATTCCACCGAATTAAGCAAAGCATCCTGTTGCGCTTTATTAAAACGGTGTATTTCATCAATGAATAAAATGGTCTTCCGATTCATCAATTTATTTTGGGAAGCTATGTCTATGACCGAGCGAATGTCTTTTACACCGGAAGAAACGGCATTTATCTGATGAAATTCTGACTTTGTATGTTCGGCAATGATTCTTGCGATTGTTGTCTTCCCGGTGCCGGGAGGTCCCCATAAAATAAATGAACTCAGGCTGTCATTCTCAATCATCAAACGAATTGGTTTTCCCTTACCAAGCAATGATTCCTGCCCTTGAAATTCATCTAAAGTTTTCGGCCGGACTCTCTCCGCAAGCGGTATTTGAGGAAAGTCGTTTTTATTCATTTTAAGACTTACTTTTCAATTATCTTAATTGTTGTTTCTCCCTTTCTAATCATTCCGTATTTTTCTCGTGCAATCCTTTCTATTTTTGCCGGATCTTTTCTCTGCAATGAATCTATTTCTGCTTGAAGGCTTTTGTTATCTTTATCTACAGTTAAAATTTGTTCCTTCAAATCATTCACATCGCTTTTTAACTTTAAGTATTTTAAAATTCCCTCATTGTTAAAAAAAATATATACTGCACCTACAAGAAAAATCAGACCTAAAATGATAAATAAAGTTTTATTGAACTTTGATGATGCCATTTTAAAGTGACAACTTAATTATTTTATCAATTAACTCTTCAAAAGAAATTCCCACTGCCTTTGCCATCTTCGGAACTAAACTTGTAGATGTCATCCCTGGCAGTGAATTTACCTCAAGACAATATGTCTTGAATTCGTCGTTAACTCTAAAATCAACTCGACCATAAGAGCTGCATTCAAGAGCTTCAAATGCCTTTAAAGCTTGCGACTGCAATTCCTCTTTTACATTTTCCGGAAGGTTTGCAGGCACTTCATACTCGCTCATGCCGTGAGTGTATTTACACTCGTAATCATAAATCCCATGCTTCGGTTTTATTTCAAGAACGGGCAATGCTCTTTTATCAATAATTCCGACTGTCACTTCGTGCCCGGCGATATACTCTTCAATCAAAACTTTTCCGGAAAACTGAAATGCCAGGTTAACTGCCTCTGAAACTTCAGCTGCGGATTGACAAATCGTCAACCCAACTGTAGAGCCTTGATCGTTTGGCTTTATTACACACGGATAACCAAATTTATCTTTTATTTCCTTTATTAATTTTTCAACGTCAAGATTTTTCTTTTCAATAGCTATCCACTTAGGAGTACTAACACCGTAATGCTGAAATAAAATCTTTGACATAATTTTGTCCATAGACATTGCGCTTGAGATTATATTAGAACCTGTGTACTTTACTCCGCGCAATTCAAGAAGCGATTGAATCGTTCCGTCTTCGCCCCACTTTCCGTGAAGACCGAGGAATGCAATATCAACATCATCAAAAAGTGAGGAATTAATTGCCTCCACATAATTACGGTTCGATAATTCTGAAAAATCTTTCTCATCGAAAAAATCTGATTCATTCACCGGTTGATTTTTTCCGTAAGCCGGATCAATTAATACAATTTGGTATCCCAAATTTTTTAATGCTTTATTAATTGACAAACTCGATGATTTAGAAACTTCTCTTTCCGGCGATGTACCGCCCAGTAGTAATGCAACTTTTATTTTAGAATTTTCCATCATTAAAATTTATATCCTGTTTTTTATTCTACTTTTAATTTCAATTATTATTTTTCAATTCCATAAACGGTTTTAGCAATTCCCAAAAGTTCTATTACTTTTTCTGCCGGAATTTCTTTTTCCCCGCCGAGCATTCTCGCAATAAAAAGAATCTTTGCCGATTGCTCTAACTTTTCCATCTTGAAGTATGCTTCCTTTAAGGTTTTTCCAAAAGTTACTGCACCATGATTTTTCAGAAGCATAGCCCACGAATCCTTAATATACGGATCCATACTCTGTGTAAGTTCCTTTGTTGATGGCGTTCCATATTCGCAAAGAGGAACTTTTCCAAGTGTTACAATTACTTCGGGAAAAATATATTTTGTAAAACCTTCTCCGAATGTTGCAAATCCCGTTGCATAAACCGGATGGCAATGAACAACTGCATTAATGTTTTTTCTTTTTGAATAAGCAAACAAATGAATTTTCGCTTCGGTGGTAATTTTTCCTTTTCCGTTTAATATTTTTCCGCTGGAATCAATTTCCAAAATATCATCTTCGGAAACTTCTCCTTTACAAACTCCGGAGCGGGTTATCAAATATTTATTATTCGAAATCTTTACAGATAAATTCCCGTCATAAGCAGCAACAAAGCCCTTTTCATAAACCCGGTGGCAGACTTCAACTAATTCTATTAACGGCGACATTTCTTTTCAAGCTCTTCCATTATTTTCATATTAACGACGCCATCATAGCCCGTAACGAGAGGTTCTTCATTATTTAAAAAGGATGTTTGGACTGACTTTAGCAAATTAAAAAGTTTATTTGCTCTTTTCCTAAATGATTTCCTAGCCTCTCCTTCAAGCAGAATATTTAATTTTGAAGTGGCATTTTTTGCAGCTATTAAATGATCAATGCTAATCGCACCTTTATGACCCAATATTTCAATCCGGTTAATTCCCTTCTTTGTGTTGAATGAAACATTGAAATAACCATATCCCCCTTCTTTATAATTACAAATTGCGGCGGCGAAATCTTCGACTTCACTGCCATAAATTATATTGTCCATTACTCCATTAACCTCGGTAATTTCTCCTCCGAAAAACCGGAGTAGGTCTATCATGTGAGTTCCTACATCTCTTAAAGCACCGCCTCCGCTTTCTTCTTTTTTAAATCTGAAATTTGTATCAGGGGGTAAATCAAAATTATATGAAACATTTATTGAAATGAGCTTTCCTATAAGTTGATTATCCAGCAACTCCTTTGCTTTTAAAATTGAAGGATGAAAACGCAGAGGATAATTAACCGACAAAAGAACATTATGCCGCTTGCAAACATTCACCATTTTTTCCGCCTGAGCAGAAGTAAGCGCCAAAGGTTTTTCGCATAAAATATTTTTCCCGGCTTCCGCAGCCTTTATTACTTCTTCGTAATGATGATTATTGGCGCTGCCGATATAAACAGCATCTATATCGGATTTCAAAAACTCTTCATAGTTATCAAAATAATTCGGAGCTCCGAATTTTTCCGAAATAAATTTTGCTCTTTCGCGATTGTTGCTAAAAACAGAATCCAGAGTACTTCTTCTCAAAAGATGAAGCGTCGGTATAAAAGAAAATTCAGTATATTTTCCGCAGCCTGCAACTCCCCATTTAATTTTTTTTAGTCTCGGTGGTTTTATTGTTTTCATTTCAAAAGGCTATTTCTTTCTTAATATATTTTTTTATGAAGCTTTAATCTATCCATCAATTTTTTTACGGGTCCGGAATTTTGCATTATATAAAAATGAATACTTAAAACTCCTTTATTAAAAAGCTCTTCAACTTGCTTAGCCGCCCACTCAACCCCAATATCCATTACATGCTCATTCTTTGCAGCATAAACTTCGTCAACTAACTCAGAAGGAAGATTAATATAAAAATTCTTAGGAACGTTAATCAGATGGGTTTTATTAGTTAAAATCTTTAGCCCGGGAATTATCGGTACATTTACGCCTTCTTTCCGGGACAGTTCAACATAATTAAAATAAGCTTTGTTATCGTAGAACATTTGAGTCACTATATAATCCGCGCCGGCATCTACTTTTGCTTTAGCAAATTTTATATCGGTAATTAAGTTTGGAGCTTCGTAATGCTTCTCTGGGTAGCCGCCTACCCCAACACAAAAATCAGAAGGTTTTGCATCCAAAAGATTCTCTTCCAAATATTTGCCGCGATTCATTGAAACAATTTGTGCTACTAAATCAACGGCATGTTTATTAGCGCTTTTCCCTTCAGGTATTGGCTTTTGATAACCGTTGTCATCGCCGCGAATGGCGAGCACATTGTCAATTCCTAAATATCTTAACTCGATTAAAAAATCTTCCGTTTCCTCGCGGGTAAATCCCTGAGTTAGAATATGTGGCACTGCGTCAATATTATATTTATTCTGGATAAGCGCGCAAATGCCCAGCGTGCCGGGCCTTTTCCTCTTAATTTTTTTTTCGATACCGTGCGGAGTCTCTTCATAATAAACTTCAGCCGAGTGACTTGTTATATCTATAAATGGGGGATTGAATTTTGTTATATCGTCCAAAACCGAGAGTAAACTTTTTATATCCCCACCTCGTTTTGGCGGAATTAACTCAAAGCTGATTAAGGGTTCTTTTGCCTTAGAAAGATGTTCTGTTACTTTCATATAATTTCTATCAGTTCCATATTTTTAAAAACAAATTTAATACTTTCAAAGTTAAACTACATTACAATAATATTTCTTGAAGAATTTATTTTGCTATCAATCTATCGAACATCTGGAGAGAAATGTCCCACTTCCCATATTCCATCCCCCATATTCCATATTCCATCCCCCATATTCCATATTCCATATTCTATTTCCCACCGTCGACCATTTTTGTCACACTTTAGTCTTTTTTCCCTCTGTTTTTTGCCTAAATTTTCCCAATTTCTACCAGGCTTCTGACAAGCCTAAAACAAGCCTCCACCAAGCCTATAAAACTTACCTAAATATTGCAGAAAAAAAAGTGTGACAAAATTGACACAGTCTCATTCAAATAAGTAAAACTTTGAATAGATTTTTTTGCAAGGTGCTAATAGAAGCTTTCAATAAAAAAGAGGATTAAATATTGATTATTAAAAATCCAGATGGGACGTTTTATAAAACTCCGGGAGCAAAAATGTGGTTTTTGAGATGCCCTTAATTCATTAATGCGGAAATTCTAATTATCGCATTTTGAGCTTCATCGAAATCAGAATAAAAGTCAAGCGAATTGTTGTAAAAACGAAGTGCTCTAAGAAAATCCCATTTTTTTTCATAAACCTTTCCAAGGTTAAAGTATGTTTGATAATTCAAACTGCAATCCCTAAATGTTAACGCTTTTTCAAGCCACGAAATTGCTTCATCAGGTTTACCGAGACTAATTAAATAATCACCGATATTATTGTATGGCATTCCAAAATCTGATTTTAGGCTGATTGCAATTTTACATTCGGAAATTGCTTCATCAAAACAACCTTGAAGGCTATAAGCAATTCCTAAATAAACATGCGTTTCTGCAGTAGGAAAAATTTCGATTGATGCTCTGTAATTTTCAATAGCTGTTTCAATCTTTCCCTTAACTTGAGATTTGACTGCTTTATCAAAATACTCTGCCGCAAGTGTAACATTTTTATCTGTCGCCAAAAAAATATTCCTTTATTAAAATGTTAAGTTATTAGTCAAATTTTACATTGCATAAATAATTCATTATGTAAAAATTATCAAACCACTTTCGCTTAACGGTTGTAAAAAGTAAAATTGCGGTCAAATTGACGGACAAATAAATCTATATTTTCAATTGCCTTGCGTTTGTTTAAGCTTTAATTTTGACCATTATTAAATAAATAGAATAGGGTTTTTTATGAATATCCAAAACAAAACGGTACTCGTCCTCGGAGGTTGGGGCTTAGTAGGCAACGCAGTTGCAAGAAAATTAGTCGAACAAATGCCCAAGCAAATAATTATCACATCATTAAAATTATCCGAAGCGGAAGAAGCAGTTTCAAAATTAAGTCAAGAATTTCCTGAGAAAGGGCAAAACTATTTTATTCCTTGGGGAGGAGATATTTTTGTACGCAATGAGTTTAAGGATTTGAATAGGCTTTCTATTCTTTCAGACAAAGAGAAACGAAAAATTTTGATGCAGGATACTATGGATGAACTTTCAGAAGAGGTTCTGAAAAATTCAGCACTTTATAACCTTCTTACTCTCTACAAGCCGGATATTGTTGTTGACTGCATCAACACTGCAACGGCAATCGCTTACCAGGATGTTTATACAACTTACCGCAGCATCTTCAAAGCAATAAAAACCAATGCAGGTTATGATGACCTGGTAACAGAAACAGAAAAACTTCTTTGCACTCTTTATATCCCTCAGCTAATCCGGCATGTTCAAATTTTATATTCCAGCATGAGCCGGGTTAAATCCGAAATTTATGTTAAGATCGGCACGAGCGGAACCGGAGGAATGGGACTTAACATTCCTTATACCCACAGCGAAGAAAAGCCTTCACGCGTTTTGTTAAGCAAATCTTCAATTGCCGGCGCTCATACGCTTTTACTCTTTTTGATGGCAAGAACTCCCGATGGACCTATCACAAAAGAAATAAAACCAACCGCAGCTATTGCATGGAAAAAAATAGAATACGGTGAAATTAAAAAAAGAGGCCAAGCTATAGAGCTTATAGATGTACCTGTTACAGAAGCTGTTCCTCTTAAAGATAAATTTGTCCTCTTTTCGGATAAACAATACAGGACAACAGGCGAAACTTTAAAATCTGTTTTTATCGACACCGGGGAGAATGGAATCTTTTCTAAGGGCGAATTTGAAACCATTTCAGCACAAAAACAGATGGAATTTGTTACACCCGAAGAAATTGCCGACGTTGTTATCTATGAAATTAAGGGCGGCAACACCGGGCATGACATCGTCAGCTCATTAGACCATGCAACAATGGAGCCGACCTACCGTGCGGGATATTTACAACACATGGCAGTTAAAAAACTTAATCAGCTTGAAAAAGAAAATCATGTAAGCAGTGTAGCTTTTGAATTGCTGGGACCGCCGAGGCTTTCAAAGCTGCTGTACGAAATTCATCTAATAAGTTTATTCAATAAAACTATGAAAGATGTTTTAAGCTTGTCTTCGAAAGAGCTATCCGAAAAATGTTTTGAAATTATCACAGAAAATTCTAAGCTAAGAAGTGAAATAATTTCAATCGGTATACCGGTGCTTTTGCCGGACGGAGAGTCTTTGTTAAGAGGAAACACAATAAAAATACCTGCATTTCGCGGAGAGAACGTACTTGATATTTCTAAAGAGAATATTGAAAAATGGTCTAACGAAGGGTGGGTTGATTTGCGTCCAATTAACATGAGCAAATGGCAGACAAGAATTTCAGAGTTGATAGACGAGGCAGAAAAAATTCCCGCCACTGAGACAAGTTCTATGCATGTCCGTACAAAAGAATACTGGAATTATTTTGAAGAAATAAATATTGGAAAGATATGCAGTTGGCTTTTCATTCATGAAGAACAAGGCACAAGGATGAAAGCGTAAAGCTTATAATGAAGAGATGACATCTTTTAGAAAAGGATGTCACCTCGATTTATCTTATTTACATCAGGACTTAAGCCTTTGGACCGATCATTTTTTCCGGTCGAACAACCTCATCAAACTTTTCACCTGTTAATAGTTCAAGTTCAATTGCAACTTCTCGCAATGTTTTATTCTCTTTATGAGCTTTCTTTGCAACTTTTGCAGCATTATCATACCCGATATGGGGATTAAGCGCCGTAACAAGCATTAAAGAATTTTCCAAATGCTTTTTAATATTTATTTCATTCGCTTGAATTCCTACAACGCAATTGTCGGTAAAACTTTCACAGGCATCTGCAAGAAGGCGAATGGATTGAAGCACATTAAAAATAATTACTGGCTTAAACACATTAAGTTCAAAATTTCCGCTTGCGCCGGCGAAAGTTACAGTTGCATCATTACCAAAAACTTGGACACAAACCATCGTCATTGCTTCGCTCTGTGTGGGATTAACTTTTCCAGGCATAATTGAACTCCCGGGTTCATTTTCCGGAAGGGATAATTCCCCAATACCACAGCGGGGACCGGAGCCAAGCCATCTAATATCATTCGCAATTTTCATTAAAGATGCTGCTAATGTTTTAAGTACACCGCTTGTTTCGACAAGCGCATCGTGTGTTGCAAGCGCTTCGAATTTATTGCGAGCCGAGACAAAGGGACTTCCGGTTAACTCAGCAATTTTAGCAGCAGCTTTTACGGCAAATTCAGGATGAGTATTTAAGCCGGTTCCTACCGCTGTTCCGCCTAAAGCCAATTCATAAAGATGCGGAAGGGATGTGTTAATCCTTTCAAGTCCGTTTGTTAATTGCTGCACATAGCCGGAAAATTCCTGTCCAAGCGTAAGAGGAGTTGCATCCATTAAATGTGTTCTACCGATTTTAATAATATCTTTAAACTCAAAAGATTTTTTTGCAAGCGCATCGCGAAGCTTAGTAACCATGGGAATAAGTCTTCTATGAATCTCTTCAACAGCAGCAATATGCATGGCTGTAGGAAAGGTATCGTTAGATGATTGAGCTTTATTTACATCATCATTCGGGTGAATGGGTTTTTTGCTTCCCATTTGTCCTCCTGAAAGTTGAATAGCCCGGTTAGAAATAACCTCATTGGCATTCATGTTTGTCTGAGTGCCGCTTCCCGTCTGCCAGACAACCAGCGGAAAATGGTCGTCAAGCTTTCCTTCGATAATTTCATCGGCAGCTTTAACTATAAGGTCTGCTTTCTCTACCGTTAAAATACCAAGCTCTCTATTTGTTAAAGCAGCAGCTTTTTTAAGAATACCAAGCGCTCTTATCAATTCGCGCGGAAATTTTTCTCCACCAATTTTAAAGTTCATCAAAGATCTGGCAGTTTGAGCGCCGTAATATTTACTTGTAGGCACTTTTATTTCTCCCATACTGTCGGTTTCGATTCTATAGTCCATAAATTTTTCTCCATTAAAATTTCTTTGAAAAAATATTTTATCTTGAAGTTAAAAAAATTAACTTCAAAAAAATAATACTATTAATTTACGATAAATTTTTAAGAGAAATAATCTCAATAATAGAAGGTAATTATGAAATAGAAAACAAATGCACTTTCAATTAATCAAATTATTATCGACATTTGAATAGATGTTATTTCTAGAATAAAATTTTATTAGCGTTAATCCTGTGCAAGATTTATCCGGAAAGATTTGCAAAACGAACTTTTTCCTTTTCTAACAAATTTTTTTGGGAGAGACGAAATGACAATAGGATCATTTGAAAAAGCAAAATTGTATATTGAGTCGCATTCTGCTTTAAAGGATTCCAGGCAACCAAAGGGACCTATCGGACCTTGTATTACTATTTCGCGGGAAACCGGAGTAAGAGCAGATAAGATTTCGGAATTATTGATCGATATTTTTCAAAAATTAAACAATAAGGCTCATTGGGCGGTATTCGACAAAAACTTAATTGAAAAAGTTCTGCAAGATCATCATCTCCCCGAAACCCTTTCTAAGTTAATGGAAGAGAAAAAATACCCGAGCATGAATTCGATTTTAAATGAATTGCTTGCAGGACAACCGGGTGTTTGGTCTCTAGCCCATAAAACAACAAAGGCAATATTTGAACTTGGGCGGATTGGCAATGTAATTATAATTGGCAGAGGCGCCAACATTATTACATCAAATTTGTCAAATGCTTATCATATCCGTTTAGTAGCTCCTATTGAAGCCCGTATCTCACATATTCAGCAGTTATTCAACCTCGATAAAAAAGATGCTTTAGATTTTATAAAGCGAGAAGATGCTGATAGGAAAGAGTATTTGCGAAATTATTTTCATAAAGACATCTCAGATCCTCTTTTATATAATCTTATTATTAATACAGGGCTTCAAAGTGATGAAGATTGCGCGGAAATTATTAAAACTGGGTTACTTAAAAAGTTTTCAAGTTTTTTCTTCTTCGACTAAGCTTTGGAAATTATTGTTTGTAAACACATTGGGGATATTTTGGCATTCCAGACGAATTTTTAGAATTTTTCTCTTAATTAATTTTTTGTAGTTTAACACTCAAATTTTTTGTGGAGTTGGAATGGAGCTTACACTTCAAGACAAGAGCAATTACTTAAAGGGGCTACTGATCGTAGCTAAAAAAGATAATCAATTAACTGAACCGGAAAAGCAAATTATTCGCGATGTTGCATTAAAACTTGGGTTTGCCAAGGAGTTTTACGAAGACACGTTAAAGAGCTTGCTGGTAAATAAATATATTGCGGATGATCCGATAAAATTTTCCACTGCAAAAGTTGCCCAGTCGTTCGTTTCCGACGGACTAAAATTAACCTTCTCAGATTTTTCAAATTATGACAAAGAATTAAAATGGTTAAGGTCTACTGCCGGAGTTAACAACATTGATGAAGGATGGTTTGCGGATAAAATTAAAAAGTATAAGGAATCTTCAAATATCGAGTTTGCTCTTTTTTCTATAATCTAATTTTTTTGCCAAATCCTGTGCTAAAAGACAATACTCCCACCGATTGGTAGGCATATCTTCGTTTGGTGTTTATTGGCTGAATCTATAATTTTGAAATACAATAAATCTTCAAATTCGTTTTTCAAAAAGGAATTCAAAATGAAAACAATGAAAGCGCTTGTAAAAAAATATTCAAAACCGGGTTTATGGCTTGACGAAGTTGCTATACCTGAAGTTGGTATAAACGATGTCTTAATTAAAATTCACAAGACATCAATTTGCGGAACAGATATTCATATCTATAATTGGGACGAATGGGCTCAAAAAACTATACCAGTACCGATGGTCACAGGACACGAATATGTTGGAACTGTTGAAGCAATCGGAAGCAACGTTCATGATTTAAAAGTTGGTGAATTAGTCAGCGGAGAAGGACACATTGTATGCGGGCATTGTAGAAACTGCAGAGCCGGCAGAAGACATCTTTGTAAAAATGCAATGGGTGTTGGAGTAAATCGCCCCGGTGCATTTGCGGAATATCTCTGCATTCCGGTTTCAAATATTTGGCAGTGCGATCCGAATATTCCAAAAGAAATTTTATCAACTTTTGATCCCTTTGGAAATGCAACTCATACTGCCCTTTCTTTTGATGTTCTGGGCGAAGATGTTTTAATTACCGGCGCCGGACCAATCGGAATAATGGCTGCCGCTATAGTAAAACATGCTGGTGCGCGTTATGTCGTAATTACAGACATAAACCCATACCGGCTTGAACTTGCAAAAAAAATGGGCGTTACCCGTGCTGTAAATGTTGCTAAAGAAAATCTTAACGATGTAATGAACGAACTTGATATGAAAGAAGGATTTGATGTAGGATTAGAAATGTCCGGAAGTCCTGCTGCACTTAAAAGCATGCTTACAGTAATGTGCCACGGCGGGAAAATTGCACTCTTAGGAATTTTACCGGAAAGCGCAGCTATCGATTGGAACACCGTTGTATTTAATGGTCTTACTCTTAAAGGAATTTATGGGAGAGAAATGTTTGAAACCTGGTATAAGATGACGACAATGATCCAAAGCGGATTAGATATAACTCCTATAATAACTCATCGTTTTCCTTACGAATCTTACATCGAAGGATTTGAATTGATGAAATCCGGAAATTCCGGGAAAATAGTGTTAGACTGGATAAAAGAATAACTAAATAATGTAATAAAGAGGAATTCAATGAACGAGAAAATAAAAAATCATTACAGCACCATTCTTCAGCACATTCAAGATGAAGGACTTTATAAAAATGAAAGAATAATAGGAAGCCCTCAAAGCGCTTACATACAGGTAAAAGGGCAAAAAGTTTTGAATATGTGTGCGAACAATTACCTTGGTTTAGCAGATAATAATGAAGTTATTCAAGCGGCAAGGGCAAGTTATGATACCTGGGGATACGGACTTTCTTCTGTTCGATTCATTTGTGGCACTCAAGAAATTCATAAAGAGTTAGAATATAAGATTTCGGAATTTCTCGGAACAGAAGATACGATCCTTTATTCTTCATGTTTTGATGCAAACGGGGGTTTATTCGAAACGATCCTTTCGGATGAAGACGCGGTTATAAGTGATGAACTAAATCACGCTAGTATTATCGACGGCATAAGGCTCTGCAAAGCAAATCGCTTTCGCTATAAGAATAATGATATGAATGACCTTGAAGATAAGCTGAAGGAAGCTTCTTCAACTAAGATAAAATTAATTGCTACCGACGGTGTTTTTTCGATGGACGGAAGTATAGCAAACTTAGAAAACATTTGTAACCTTGCCGATAAATACGGCGCGCTTGTTATGGTTGACGATTCACATGCAGTTGGCTTTATGGGTAAAACAGGTAGAGGAACTCACGAATATAACAAGGTAATGGGACGAATAGATATAATTACCGGTACGCTTGGAAAAGCTTTGGGAGGTGCCAGCGGCGGTTATACAAGCGGAAGAAAAGAGATCATTGACTTGCTTCGTCAGCGTTCAAGACCATATTTGTTTTCAAACACTGTTGCCCCGAGTATCATTTCCGCTTCGTTAAAGGTTCTTGATATATTAAAATCATCAACTGATTTACGCGACAAACTTGAAGATAATACAAAATATTTTAGAGACGGAATCACAAAAGCCGGGCTCAAGGTTAAACCGGGTGTACACCCAATTGTCCCTATCATGCTCGGAGATGCGGTGCTTGCACAAAATGTAGCGGCACGTATGCTCGAAAAGAATATTTATGTAATTGGATTTTTCTACCCTGTAGTTCCCAAGGAAACCGCAAGAATAAGGATTCAAATTTCTGCGGCTCATTCAAAAGAAGATTTAGATTACGTTATTAAAATGTTTAAAGTCTTAAAACTTGAATTTGGTCTTTGACGACTTTATTATAGGACACTTCTAAAAACTTCAATACCTGCCTGTCGGTAGAGACTGTTGCACAACTCCAAAATGTCATTTCGACCGGAGGGCCTGCCCCGTTTGCGGGTGCCTGCCCCGTATGCGGGAAGAAATCTCTTTTTAGACAGTTTTGAGACCTCTCTTTACGTTCGAGACTAAATAGGAGAGTCCTGCAACATTCTCGGTAGGCAGGTTCTCTGCGAACGTTGCGTATTCTTTGCGCCTGCCGGAAGGCAAGCTTGCCGCGCTACTCTTTTTTACATCCAAATCGCATTAAAAATAATAAAATTATTTGCCTAAGATATTACAAAATATTTTCATACTTTTATGCAAGTAATTTTTTATATTACGTATATGTATAATTAATTAGCTAAAACTAATATATAGACTGTGACTATTAAATTAGATTTTTGCTTTTCCATTCTTACTTGGATGGTAATTAGACCAGCCGGATGTTTTACCAAATATTCTTGAGTGTCATATATTCTCAATAAGTAAAATTTACCCCGCTTAATCAATTTTTAATTTTAGGGAAATTCTATAATGAGTATTTCTGATCTTCATGATTTTCACATACCCGTATTGGGAACCGGATTTTCTATTGATACACCTATTAAGGTGTCCAAGTACGGTATCTCATCTGTTATGTCTTTAGCAGACGACACGCTAATGGAAAAATTACGCAAGCATTATACTGAAAAAAACGACATACCTTATTCAGACATCAGCGATAAAGAAAAGGATTCAAGAGCCAAAAGAATCACTGCTTACTTAAATTTGATAAACCGGCTTGCTAAAGAACAATTTCAAATATTAAAACATTCTGTATTTGAACATGGCAGCGAAATAAGTAAATACTTTGAAATGCTTCCTGATATTTCAATGTTAAAGATTAAGTACAAAGAAATGCTCGCAACCAAAGATACTAACATCATGCTTTCGCTGCAGAAGTGGCTGCGGGAAAATCTTAAGCCGGGTTCGATAGATGTAAATATAATGACTAAACTGGACAAGGCTAATTATGATATGCAAGGCATTCAACTCCCGGTAGAATACAACGATGCACATGCTGCTCTAAGAGGATATGCCAACAGCGACCTGGAAAGCTCTATTGTTTTTTCCGCCGGAATAAATACACGTTTATTCAGCTACCTGGGAACCTTCAAAGATTTTTTCCCAAAGAATGATGGTAGTTTTAAAAAGAAGATTATAATAAAAGTGAGTGATTTCCGGTCAGCTCTAATTCAGGGAAAGTTTTTAGCAAACAAAGGATTGTGGGTTTCGGAATATAGGATTGAATCCGGATTAAATTGCGGCGGACACGCATTTGCAACCGAGGGATTTCTATTAGGTCCCATACTTGACGAATTTAAAAATAAGAAGAATGAATTACTTGTATCACTGCGCGAATTGCTTAAGAAGTCATTATTAAAAAAAGATATCTCATTCGACGATTCGCAGCTCGATTTCGATATAACAGTACAGGGCGGAGTAGGCAAAGCAAGCGAACAGAATTTTCTTATAAGAGAATACGGGGTCAAATCTGTTGGCTGGGGCAGCCCGTTCCTTCTGGTTCCGGAAGTAATGAATGTAGATGAGGAAACTTTACAACGGCTTTGCGAAGCTGGAGAAGATGATATATATTTAAGCGATGTTTCCCCCCTTGGCGTCCCTTTTAGTAATCTTAGAACAAGCAGCAAAGAAATTGAAAAAGCAGATAGAATAAAAGACGGTAAACCTGGAGCGCCGTGCATTAAAAAATTTCTTGTCTCTAATAAAGAGTATTCGGAAAAACCCGCTTGTACAGCGTCTATCTCATATGTAAATAAAAAGACAACTGATTTAAAGTCAAATGCTAACAACCTTGATGATTTTCAAAAAGAGCTAGATAAAACCACAGAAAAAGTTTGTCTTTGTGTTGGGCTTGCAGCTTCAGCTCTAAAAGTAAATAATATTGATACCCCAAAAATTAGTATGGCTGTCTCTGTCTGCCCCGGACCGAATCTTGCATATTATTCAAAGGTTGCAACTTTAAATGAAATGGTTGATCATATTTACGGAAGAATAAACCTTATAACCAACCCCAATAGACCAAACATGTTTATAAAAGAACTAAGCTTGTACATAAATTTTTTGGTGAAAAAGATAGATGATAATTTGAATCCTCTTTCAACACAAGCTGAGGAATTTATAAATACATTCCAAACTAATTTGAAGGATGGAATCAACTATTATAAGAAGATAATACCCGAAATCTTAGAAGAAACCGAGAAATCCCGACAGAAAATAAAAGAAGATCTACTCGAACTTGAAATTAGACTCAATGAGTATGTTCATCAATATGCCTAATGTAGGATACCTCTAATAACTTCGATATAAAACCAATCTGCATAATAGAAGGTTTAGGAATTTCCCACTACTCCCCCCTCCGGTTACCCTCTGAACGGCATTTTTATTTTATCCTTTTATTGTATAAAGCAAACCCGAAGACGCGGTACCTTGTAAGTATTACAAATAATATTTATGTTAAATATTATCAAAGGCCGACGCATCCGCCCCATCGGTTACGCCAAGGAATGTGAAAAGTATAACTTCACTCAACTTTTCGGCTGGAAAGCTTTCCTACCGCCAAACAGGTTTTGCCTACGCCTCCTTCGACTTGAAGAAAAAACTTAGACTTATTTGTAATTGCAGATGATATTAAAAATTTAATTAAGGAAAAATCATGAAGCTATATCCAAAAACAAACTCACCTTTTAATGCTTTAAAGAGAAAATTTATTTAACTTTGCTAAAATAAAGATACGCATTATTCTGACCGATTCTACTCGCATTGTGAAATGCATAATTTGTTGAATAGGTCTTATTTTGTTAGATGTATAACCATGTAATATGCTTGCTTAAATAACGGCGGTGCAAGTCTAATACGCAAGATATAAATATTAAACAGAAAAAAAATACTTGCATTGAAGTATTTACTTATTTTAAAATAATTGATTCAACATAATTATAGATATAAAATGAGATATTACGGAGCAAAATCAAAGTTATTACCATTTATAGAGCAAGTAGTTAAAATGACAGGAGTCAACGGCACATCTAACTTTGTGGATCTGTTTGCTGGGACATCAACGGTTGGAAGACATTTTAAAAAGCTAGGTTACACAGTTATATCAAACGACACACTTGAGTTTTCATATGCTCTTTCAAAGACCTATATCGAATTGAACGAAGAACCTAAATTCAAAAAACTTAAATCACTTCTCAAACTGAAAAACAGTAACGAAGCATTATTTGACTACATGAACAAACTAAAAATTCGTAGGCCAGGATTCATGTTTGAAAACTACTCACCAAATGGGGGCAGACAATATTTCTCAGACGAAAACGCTTTGCGTATAGATACATTCAGAAGCTTATTTGAAGAGTGGAAAAACGATAATAAATTAACTGAACTTGAATATTATTATTTACTCACTTCATTATTGAAGGGTGTAAATCTTGTTAGCAATGTTTCTGGAACTTATGCAGCGTATTTGAAAACTTGGGATAAGAGAGCATTGAATCCTTTGAAACTTGAAGCAGTTGAAATAATTCCGAGCAAGAATAAAAATAAGGTATTCAAAAGAGATGCAAACGAATTGATAAAAGAAATTCATTCCGACATTTTATATCTTGATCCACCCTACAACAGCAGACAATACGCATCAAACTATTTCATTCTTGAACTCATCGCTGAGGGTTGGTTTAAAGAAACACCAAAAATTTATGGTGAAACTGGAATGAGAGAATACGAGAATCAAAAATCAAAATATTGTTCAAAGACAAATGCTTTAAACGCACTTGAAGATTTGATTTTGAATTCTTCCAAAGCACAATACATTGTTTTAAGTTATAACAACGAAGGAGTAATTTCACAATCAGCAATTCAGCAAACACTTGAACGAATCGGAACTGTCGAAACCTTTACTGAAAATCATAAACGTTACAAGAGCATCAACCAAACTATAAAAGACCCGCAACTAACTTTTGAGTATCTTTTTCTTGTTCAACCAAGAAAGACACTGAACAAAACAAATAACCTCACTGGTAAGGAGTGGTTGCAAAATTCTTTCAGCATTTGGCGTGACTTAGGAAAAACAGAAGAAGAAAAAAAACTCCATCATCCTGCTATTTTCACAATCAAGTTAGTTTCAAGATTGATTGACACATTCTGCAAACCTAATGGTGGAAAAATACTGGATTGCTTTGCAGGATCAGGAACAACTCTAATTGCGGGTTTGAAAAAAGGAAAAGATGTTATCGGCATTGATTTAAATCCTGATTTCAAAAAACAATTTATCAAAAGAGCAATTAGCTCATACAATATTCCACTTTATGGTTTAGAAAATAAATATTTAGTTGGCGACTCATTACAACTTTCAAAGAGAATAGAGGCGGAATCAATCGACTTATGTATTACATCCCCTCCCTACTGGGATATTCTTAATAGGCAGCGAACGGCAGATAATAAGCAAAACATTAATTATTCAGACAAACGAGAAGATTTAGGAAACATTAAAGATTACAACGAGTTTATTTCCTCTCTTAAATCAGTTTGTAATGAAGTTTACAGGGTCACAAAACCGAGAGGGTATTTCATCATTAATGTTATGGATCTACGTAAGAAGGACAAATTTTTCCCTTTGCACATTGACACTGCAAGAATTGCACAAGAAGTAGGATTTTCCTTTGAGGACATTCTCATTTGGGATAGACAACCTGAATATAATAATATGCGGCCATTAGGCTACCCGTTTAAATTTATTGTAAACAAAATTCATGAATATCTTTTAATATTTAGGAGACTATAAACATGACACAAACAGAATTTGACGAATCAGTAATCTATTTAAGCGATCCAACTAGGCAAACTCTTATTGAGGTTGAATTGCCGGTAAATTCACAGACACGATTTGAAAATTTGTATGCAACTCTTACAAATAATTTTCCGCTACCCGTAAGTACAGAACAAGCGCCTTTTTACATATGGGCTGCAGGTGCAAATAAGTGGGGAGTAGAGCTAAGATTATATTTTGTTTCTGATGGAAATTTGCCTAATTCTTTAAACGAACTTTGCGTTAACAATAATCGACATGGTTATGAGCAATATGACAGAAGGATCAATAATAATGATTTTATTTATGACCTATTTTCCAGAGGATATGTGCTAAACACACAAATCCCTGGGAGAATTCATTAATGGAAAAAAATAAGATTTCGAATTTCCTAACCTCAGATATTTCCTATCTTCTGGGACTTATCACAGGCCATGGCGAAATTCAATACAACAACGATGTAAAAAAAATTATCATTGATTTTGAGTATAAAACTCTTGAATCTAAAGCAATCACAAAGGTTTTCGACCAACGCTTACATATTCAAACATCGCTAGATCCTGTTGTTTATCGAATACAACAAATGGGAATTGATGTTCAAAAAGTTACAGATAATAAAATATCTCTTGTCCTTTTATGGACGAAAGAAGATATTTCTTGGTTGTTCATCAAGTATCTCATTAACGGGACTCGTTTTAGTTATCATAATTTCTTAATTCCCGAACCTATCTTTGAAACAACTGAAATTAACAAAAAAGAATTTTTAAGAGGACTTGCTGATGTTACTGGTTTTGTTCGTAAGTCAAATGTTGACCAAGCCGGGAGGCATCGTGTCTATATTGAAATCTCAAACAAGAATTGGTTCTTACCCCCCCAAATTTGTCAACTTGCTCAATCTCTGAATGTTGCCATTCAATACATCGGATACGGACATCCAAACATCAGAGGCGGCTCAGGAACGAGTTGGGCAAAAGAACATCAAATAAAAATTTACGCAGAAGATTTCGAGAATATAGGCTTTTATATTTCACATAAGAATGAAGCTCTTGCAGAACTTGTAGAAAACAATAAAGCAAATTTTGAGAGACGTCAATCTCTTTGCACAGGAACAGTAGGCCATGCTAAAAATAAAGACATACATCCACTTGAGACGCACGAAAAATTACCAGCCGAAATTAACGGACAACATTTCAACAGCTATAAAGAAATTTGTAAATGTTTAGGCTGCTACTTGCAAAAAGGTTAAGTATGTACCAGACTGAAATAGAAATGTATCCTGATATTATCAAATGGTTAAAAAAGGACTTGCAGCAAAGGTTTGGGAAAAAAGCAAAAAAGATACAGGTGCTTGACACACATGATAGCGATCTAAGTAATTTTATTATTAAACTAAATTACCAAGGGTATTTCCCAGAGTTCACTACATTTCAAATTCGTCAAGATATAACAGGCTTTATAGAATATTCTGACAAAGTTGATTTGGTCTTTATTGAATGCAAGAATACGACTCTTTCACTCATCAGTCTTTCTCAACTAATAGGTTATTCAAGCATTGCGCTTCCTATTTATGCAATCCTATTAAGTCCTCACGGAATGGGGACAACAATTAGCAAATTACTTAAAACTTACAATAGAAAAGATGTTTTAGAATTTAAACCAAACAGAAGAATTCAAATTGTAAAATGGGACTTCAAGAAACAAGATATTGACTATATGAGCAGCATATTATAGTGTAATTAAAAAACAAATATTGCAAAAGAGCTTGCCATTTGGCTATCCAAACAGATATTAATAGTATTGGATTAGTTTTACAAATTTTAATTCATACATACCAAATAAGGGAAAAAAACTAAATTATTCGAAATTATTCTTAAACTGCCAAATAGTAATATTAAAAAAATATTTTAATTTACTATTCAACATGAGTCGGTCCATAGTTCTGATGTCTACATCCCATACATAGGAAAACGATGCTTTGCTAGTTTTTCCCGACAATACATAAAGTTCCCATATTTAACCACACTAAACGATAAGAGTATTTATTGGTACATCCGAATCACCTGATTTGAAGTATTTATGGAAGCCGTTTACGAGAAGAAAGCAAAAAAGACCATTGAATTTATGGTACAGCTTAGGAATTATAAAATTGATCCTGAAAGCAAAAGCGGAAAATATGTTTATTTAAAACGCATCTCTTAATTGCTTCGTAATAACCCCTTGAAGTTGCATGTCCCGTCCTAAAAATAATTGACAAAAATAATAATAAGGATTGCTTTCTTTTTTTGTTATTTTTTTCTTTCTTTGTTAATATCTTGATAACCCCTCTCCCTAATTATACTTTTTCATAAAATACTCCCGCGTAAATTTCTCTCCCATATCCATCAGAATTTTATCCCGCTCCACACTAGCCTTGATTATACTTTCCTTTTTAGACAACTTAATTTTTGTCACATCAGAATTAGTTTAGCTGCAAACCCGAAATAAATTCTTGTTTCTTTAAAAGAAAAAAATTCATAGTTTAGCAACAATAAAGTCACGCAATTGTGCATAATTTTTTACGAAATCCTTTATGCAAGATTTAGAAGAATATTTCAACCAATTCAGAAAAAATATTATCGGTATTGATCAAACTTTTTTATCTCCTTACGGTGAGAAACAAATTATCTATGCTGACTGGATAGCAAGCGGCAGGCTTTATGCTCCGATTGAAAAGAAAATTGTAGAAACTTTTGGACCCTACGTCGGCAATACGCATTCCGAAGCAAGCATTACCGGCACAACAATGACGGTCGCTTATCAAGCAGCTCATGAAATAATTAAAGACCATGTACACGCCGGCAAAGATGATGTTATTATTACAGCCGGTTCCGGAATGACTGCGATGATAAATAAATTCCAAAGGATTTTGGGGCTAAAGGTGCCGGAACAATTAAAGGCGTACCTTAATCTACCTGTTGAATTAACTCCCGTTGTTTTTGTAACACACATGGAACATCATTCTAATCATACCTCGTGGTTGGAAACAATAGCTGATGTGGTTTGCATACAGCCGGATTCCGAAGGCTTGATCGATCTGCATGATTTTGAAGTTCAGCTTGAAAAGTATAAAGATAGAAAATTAAAAATCGGTGCATTTACCGCGTGCTCAAATGTTACAGGTATTGAAACACCGTATCATAAAATGGCAAAAATGATGCACGAGAACGGCGGCTTTTGCTTTGTTGATTTTGCATGTTCCGCGCCGTATATAAATATTGATATGCATCCGGCTGATCCTTTAGAAAAGTTAGATGCTATATTCTTCTCACCTCATAAATTTTTAGGCGGACCCGGAACGCCGGGTGTTATAATTTTTGATTCACATCTTTATAAGAATCTCGTACCTGATAATCCCGGCGGCGGTACGGTGGATTGGACTAACCCATGGGGGCAGCATAAATTCGTATCAAATATCGAACTTCGTGAAGACGGTGGAACTCCTGCTTTTCTTCAAACTATTAAAGCTGCGCTTTGCGTAAAATTAAAAGAGGAAATGAACGTTGAGAAGATGGAGCAAAGAGAAAAATATTTAGTTAAGACAGCAATTTACGGTTTAAGGAAAATCCCGGGACTTCATATCCTGGCTGATAATATTGAAGACAGGCTTGGCGCAATTTCTTTTTATGTCGACAAAATTCATTATAATTTATTAGTAAAAATTTTGAATGACAGATTCGGAATTCAAATGCGCGGCGGATGTTCTTGCGCAGGAACTTATGGGCATTACCTTTTACACGTCAGCCCGGATCAATCGAAACATATTACAGAGAAAATAAACGAAGGCGATCTTTCTGAAAAACCCGGATGGGTAAGAATGTCAATTCATCCTACAACTACGAACGAAGAATTGGAATTCATTATCGAATCGATTAAAGTAACAGCAAGAAATATATCCTCATGGGAAAAAGATTATCGTTACTGTCAACAAAATAATGAATTTTTTCACCTCTCATCAAATGAAGAAGAAAAGAAGATTATCACAAGTTGGTTAAATACTCATATTACGCAACCTTTGTAATACCAGTCTGCCGCCAGCAGGTTGGAAAAACAGTGATGGACTAGACTAATTTTTTGTATTATTTCAACACTACATTACTCCAGAGGGAAATCATGCGTAAGATGGCTTAAATATTAAAAGAAGTTATATACCTGACTCCTAAAACCGACTTCACGAAGAAACTTATCCCCACCTATTAAAGTGTTATGAATTCCAACAATTTTACAAACCTTTTCCCATCAATGAGAATGATAATAAAACTCTATTCTCATTGATGGTTATTAGACAATCATTTTCTAATACTTATGAATTCTTTTTGCTATCATTTACGGCATATTCTTTGTTTATGCAGGGTTACATTTAGAAAAACGATTTCCAGACGTATATAAATATTTTGTGACAAAATATAATAATAAGTAATAGCGAGAGGTAATGATGAAAAACGTAATTTTATATTTGCTTTTTGTTGTAACGATTGTTGCATTGTTCGGGTTTGCGTTTACTATATAAAATTAATAGGAAAAAACACAGAAAAATAGAGCGGGCAATTATGTTGGTTTTCAATTCAAAATTAGTAAGTAAAGATAAAAAATCCCAACCTAAATATGGACAAGTAAATTTTAATGGTGTTCTGACTTTACTAATTCTTTCCTTATTATTTTTATTAACGGTAAATAAACTTAGCGCACAAACAAATGACGACTGCCTCACCTGCCATAGTGACAGTACGTTAACAATGAAAAAACAGGGAAAAGTAGTTTCACTTTTTGTTGATGCTAAGGTTTTAGCACATTCTGCGCATCAAAAGCTGCAATGTATTTCATGCCACGTAGGTTTTAATCCCGATAACGACCCTCACAAAAAAGATATTCAACCTATAGATTGTAAATCGTGTCATAAAGACGCCGCAGTATTACACCCTTTCCATCCGCAAATGATGCGAGCGAGCGGTCTGAGTGATAAACCGGATTTAAATTGCAAAGGCTGTCATGGCACTCATGATATTATTTCGCCGAAAGTTCCGGGTTCGAAATTTTATATCAGTAACATGGTTGAGGCTTGCGGCAACTGTCATCAGGTTCAGAAAAAAGAATTCTTAAGATCTGATCATGCACAGGGGCTTGCAGAAAAAGTCAAAGGCTCTCCTAATTGTTATTCATGCCATAGGTTTGCTATTACATCATATTCCTATAAGGATACTGTTACTTTAAAAATTGCACAGGAAAAACTTTGCTTATCATGCCATCAAAATAATGCAGAGATAAGAGAACGAACATCTCCATCGGCAGGATTTATTACCGCCTATGAAAATAGTGTTCATGGAAAAGCTCTTTCATCTGGTAATGGGAAAGCAGCAACATGCATTGATTGCCACACGGCTCATCAAATGAAAGCAGGAAGCGACCCTACTTCTTCGGTGAACAAATTTAACATTCCAAACACCTGTGCAAAATGCCACGTTAAAATAGCAGACGAGTATAAACAAAGTATTCATGGTATAGCGGTGTTGAAACAAGGCAGAAGAGATGCTCCGGTTTGCACGGACTGCCACGGAATGCATAATATTTTAAATCCTAAAGACCCAAATGCGCCGACTTCGTTTGCAAATTTATCAACCCAGGTTTGTTCTCCTTGCCATAGTTCGGTTAAATTGTCTGAAAAATACGGTTTGAATCCAAATCGGTTATCAACATTTAAGGACAGCTATCATGGCTTAGCGCTTGAAGGCGGTGCTACAACAGTTGCAAATTGTGCAAGTTGTCACAGCGCACATAACATTAAGCCGTCAACCGATCCAACTTCAACAGTATACAAGGGAAATCTTTCAAAGACTTGCGGAAAATGTCATCCAGGCGCAAATGAAAACTTTGCGATTGGAAAAATTCACCTTACTACTCCTACAGCCGATAAAAAATCGGAGCCAATCTTATACTGGATTGCAACTCTTTATATCTTAATGATTATCTCGGTTATCGGCGGAATGTTTCTTCATAATATTCTTGACTTCTTTAAAAAAGCAAGAATTAAGAAATTAAAACAGCAAGGATTAATTAGAAACGAAATTCACGGTCATTCATTGTATCTAAGGATGACGGTTAATGAAAGAATTCAACATATTCTTCTTACGATAAGTTTTATTATGCTTGTTATTACCGGCTTTATGCTTCACTTCCCAAATGCATGGTGGGTTACGCATATCCGGGAACTTAGCAAGAACGCTTTTGAATATAGAAGTTATATACATAGAATAGCTGCAGTAATTCTGGTTGCGACAAGTTTATATCATATCTTTTATCTCTCTTTCACAATTAGAGGGAAGCAGTTCTTAAAAGATATGCTGCCAAATAGAAAAGATTTTACCGATGCCATCGGAGTTGCATTATTTAATCTTGGTATTTCAAAAAATAAACCTATGCTTGACCGCTTCAGCTATGTTGAGAAAGCCGAATACTGGGCGCTCGTTTGGGGTACTATTGTAATGTCAATTACCGGTTCCATAATGTGGTTTGACAATACCTCTATCGGCCTATTAACAAAATTAGGATGGGATATAGCAAGAACAATCCATTATTATGAAGCATGGCTTGCATTCCTTGCAATAGTTGTTTGGCATTTTTACTTCACCATTTTTAACCCTGATATTTATCCCATGAATACTTCCTGGATTACCGGCAAAATTACAGAAGAAGAAATGGCTGAGGAGCATCCGGCTGAACTTGAAAAAATTAAACAGCAACAATTCGAGCAAGAAAAAGAAAAATAAAATGCGGGATAAACAAAAGCTGGCAAACAGGAGTTCATGAAAAAAAAAATTTATGAATCCGTTATAAAAAGTAAAAGAAATTCCTCTTCGTTTTTATTGTTCCGGATATTTCTTTTCACTTATATTCTTTTTGCATTTGCCGCAGCAGCATCGGCGCAGGATAACAGCGACTGCCTCAGCTGCCACGAAGACAAAACTTTAAAAGGAAAAAAGGATGGAAAAGAAATTTCTGTTTTTGTCGATCAGAAAAAATTAGTTTCTTCAGTTCATGCCGGAAAAAAGTGTATTGATTGCCATGTAGATTTGAAAGATTCCGACTTTCCGCATAAAGAAAATGTAAATAAGGCTAAATGCACCAACTGCCATAAAGAGGAAAACAAAGATTATACTGAAAGCCTTCATGGAAGGGCTGCGGCAAAAGGCGATAGGTTAGCACCGGTTTGTCAAACATGTCATGGCTCTCATGAAATTCTTCCGGTTAAAGATCCAAAATCTGCAGTAGCGCCGTTAAATATTCCTTATGTCTGTGGAAGCTGTCACCGCGAAGGTTCGCCTGTTCAGGTTCAAAGGCATATACCGCAATCGAATATTTTGGAAAATTATACCGAGAGTATTCATGGTGAAGCATTATTAAAGAAAGGGCTTGTGGTAGCTGCAACATGCGCTTCCTGTCATTCGCCCCATAGGGTTTTACCGCATACTGATCCACGATCATCGATTGCAAGAAATAATATTGCTGCTACCTGCACTAAATGCCATGCAGCAATCGAAAACGTTCATAGAAAAATTATTCGCGGTGAGCTCTGGGAAAAAGAAGCCCATGTTTTGCCGGCTTGCGTCGATTGTCATCAACCACATAAAATTAGAAACGTTTATTATGAACAGGGGATGGCTGATCAGGATTGTCTGCGATGCCATGGAAGAGAAGATCTAAAATCTGCAGACGGCAGATCGATGTTTGTAAATATAAATGAGCTTGCCGGATCTCGACATACTAAGGTTGCCTGCAGCCAATGTCATACGAGTGTCAATCCATCAAAGCTAAGACCATGTGAAGGAATTACTGCTAAAGTTGATTGTTCTGCTTGTCATGCTGAGGTAGGTGATGAATACAAAACGAGCATTCACGGTCAGCTATTTGCAAAGAACGATCCAAATGCGCCGGGTTGTTCCGACTGCCACGGCTCCCATGGAGTTCTTGGAAAGAAAGATCCAAAGTCGCCGACTTTTGCGATTAACATACCGGATTTATGTGCGAAGTGCCATAGAGAGGGCGAAAAAGCGGCGGTAAAATACGTCGGCAAAGAACATAATATAATTGAAAAATATACCGAGAGCATTCACGGTAAAGGATTGATGGAAAGCGGAATGACGGTGACTGCAACGTGCGCCGACTGCCATACTGCGCATCATGAACTTCCACATACTGATCCGGCATCAAGCGTTAACAGGAAAAACGTAAGCGCAACCTGCGGACAATGTCATTTCGGAATTCAGGAACAATTTGAAAAGAGCGTTCATTCACCAAGCGTAACAAAAACGAATAAAGAACTTCCAGCGTGCAACGACTGTCATACCGCTCATACAATTCGAAGAACTGATCAGGAACAGTTTAAACTGACGATAATGAATCAATGCGGAAGATGCCATAGCAAAATTGCAAAGACTTATTTCGACACCTATCATGGAAAAGTTTCTCAGCTCGGTTATACAAAGACGGCAAAGTGTTACGACTGTCATGGAGCTCATGATATTCTTCCGGTTACAGATCCTAATTCTCATTTAAGTTATCGGAATGTTGTGAAGACTTGTCAAAAATGTCATTCGGGTGCAAATAGACAGTTCGCAGGATATTTTACTCACGCTACTCATCACGATCCGAACAAATATCCGTGGCTGTACTGGACATTTTTCGGAATGACGGCATTATTAATCGGTACATTTATTTTGGCAGGCGTTCACACACTGTTATGGCTGCCGCGCTCGCTTCAATACCGAAAAGAATTAAAAAAGAAATTAGCTGTTGAAGATGAAAACCCGGAATCATCAAACAAAGATATTAACGGAAAAAGCGATGGAAAGTAAAGAAGAAATTATTTTGGAAACCGCAGCCGGTTCCTTTAATCCGGTTAATCCGAATAAGGAGAAATTTCAATTCCAGCGGTTTACCAGGCTGAACAGGGTGCTTCACATCCTAATGATCGTAAGTTTTATCAGCCTCGCACTAACGGGAATGACATTGAAATTTTCTTACACAGGCTGGGCAGCAATTCTTTCGCATCTTCTCGGCGGTTTCGAATCGGCAGGTTATATTCATCGCTTCTTCGCTGTGGTTATGGTAAGCGTTTTTATTACGCATATTGTCGATCTTGCAAGGCAGAAAAAGAGAGAATACAAAACATGGAAGGCGCTAATCTTTTCGCCCGGCAGTATGATGTTCAACAAAAAAGATTTAAAAGATTTTATCGGAACGCTGAAATGGTTCTTAGGATTAGGTAAAAGACCTGAATATGGTCGCTGGACCTATTGGGAGAAGTTCGATTACTTTGCAGTATTCTGGGGAATTTTTGTTATCGGTTTAACAGGAATTTCACTTTGGTTCCCGGAGATATTGACAATCGTTTTGCCTGGCTGGGTGATAAACGTTGCTACTATAATTCACAGCGATGAAGCGTTGCTGGCAACAGGTTTTATCTTTACAGTGCATTTTTTCAATACTCATCTGCGCCCTGAAAAATTTCCGATGGATATTGTTATATTTTCGGGAAGAATTCCGCTTAACGAATTTAAGATTGACCGCCCGGCAGAATATAATAAGCTTGTAGAAAAAGGCGAGCTTGAAAATTTTCTTGTCGAGCCTTATCCCCCGATAGTTATAAGGGCGATCAAAATTTTCGGCTGGATAGCACTATCATTTGGCTTCAGCATTGTGGTCTGGATAATCTATGCAATGATTTTCGCATATAGATAATTGTCAGTAATGAAGAAAGAATAATTATTCCGAGAAAGTAGAGAGTAGAATTACAATGAGAAAATGGTTACCGTCATCGTTTTATAACCCGGTTACTTTTGCGGGTGCAGCGATAGCCGGAATAAGCTTCGGACTTATTCTTTTCCTTATGCTCCTGGAATCTTTTGCTGCCGAACCAAAACCTTATATGGGAATAATTGCATTTGTAATTCTCCCTTCATTTTTGATAATCGGCTTACTGTTAATTGCCTTTGGAATTATAAGAGAACACCGCAGGGAAGCAAAAGGGAAACATAGAGATCATTTTCTTCCCAAAATTGATTTGAACGATCCAAAGCACAGAAGAGCGTTTACAATATTTTCTGTCGGTACAATTTTGCTTTTACTTTTTAGCGCCTTCGGAAGTTATAAGGCTTATGAATATACCGATTCGGTTCAGTTCTGCGGAACTATTTGCCATAAAGTAATGAATCCCGAATACACGGCATATCAACATTCTCCCCACGCCCATGTTGATTGCGTTAAGTGCCACATTGGTCCCGGCGCCGATTGGTATGTGCGGTCAAAAATAACCGGGGCATATCAAATATATTCGGTTTTGTTTAATAAGTATCCCCGCCCGATTCCTACACCGATTAAAAACTTACGCCCCGCCCGTGAAACGTGCGAACAATGTCATTGGCCAAAGGCATTTTATAGTAAGATGGAAAAATTTAAAACTTATTATTTATCGGATGAAGATAATACAAGAATGACCTTAACGCTGTCGATAAATATCGGCGGAGGAAATCCGGAATCCGGTGTTACATCAGGCATACATTGGCACATGAATATTGCGAATGAAATTACTTATATAGCTTCCGATGAAGAACGCCAGGTAATACCATGGGTAAAAATAAAATCCCCGGACGGTAAAGAAACTATTTACCGCAGCACTGATGTAAAACTGCCGAAAGATATGAATACTCAAAAGAATGTGAGAAAGATGGATTGCATCGATTGTCATAATCGTCCTTCCCACATTTATCATCCCCCAGCTTCGTCTGTTAATGATGCTATGGCTGCAGGTTTTATCAATCCCCATCTGCCGTACATAAAAAGCGTTTCGGTTCAAGCGCTTGAAGCCGGATACACCAAGAAAGAAATTGCGCTCGATAGCATTAAGATTGCTATTGAAGGATTTTATAATGTTAATTATCCCGACGTGGCTGCAAAGAATAAGGCGCAGATTGAAAAGGCAATTCAGGAAGTTCAGAAAATTTATTCTCTGAATTACTTCCCCGGGATGAACGTAAGCTGGAAAAAATTCCCCGACAACATCGGGCATTTATATTCGCCCGGCTGTTTTCGCTGCCACGACGGCAAGCATGTTAGCAGCGATGGGAAAGTGATTTCCAAAGACTGTAACGTATGCCACACAATATTCTCAGAACAATTTGGTAATGAAAAGCCGGAACTATCATTAACTGGCGTTAAATATCGTCATCCAATAAATATAGGTGATTCATGGAAGGAGATGGAATGTAGCGATTGTCATAGCAAAAATTAATTCTGATACAAAAACTACACTCCGACCTTGTTGGTTAGTTATTTAACATATACACATACTCCTGGTCAGAAGAATTTCGGCTCTCTGGAATTTACTTAACAAAGGATAAATTGTTATGGATAATGTTCAAGGTAAGCCGGTTCGTAAAAACAGACGTGATTTCTTGAAGTACCTTCTTGGTGCAGGGCTTCTGGGATTCGCTGCATCAGTTTTCTATCCTATTATTGCATACCTCAAACCCCCAAAGCAAAGTGAAGTAGAAGTAACCAGCGTTAGCGCCGGTAAGCTAAGCGAGCTTGAAAAAGACAGCGGCAAAATCATCCGCTTCGGAAACAAGCCGGTAATATTAATTCGCACTGCAAGCGGCGAGCTTCGCGCTTTATCCGCAGTATGCACTCACCTCGAATGCACTGTTCAATACAGGAAAGATATGGGGCTAATCTGGTGCGCATGTCATAACGGTAAATACGATCTCAACGGTAGAAACATTTCCGGACCGCCGCCCCGTCCGCTCGATCCATACAGGGTTGTGGTTAAAGGCGATGAAATTTTTATTTCTAAAATGACATGAGGCAGCCATGAAAACTTTTTGGGAAAATTTTTATAACTGGATTGATGAGCGCGTTAAGCTTGAAGATCTTGTAAAGTTTATGGGTAAGAAATATGTCCCTGTTAACCGTCATTCAATCTGGTATTATTTCGGCGGAGTATCACTATTCTTTTTTATAATTCAAGTTACTACGGGAATACTTCTACTTTTTTATTATAAAGGCAGTTCCGATCTTGCGTTTGAAAGCATTCAATTCATAATGTCAAAGGTAAAGTTCGGCTGGCTAATAAGATCAATGCACGCTTGGGCGGCGAATCTTTTAATTCTCTCCGCATTCATCCACATGTTCAGCGTGTATTTTGAAAAGGCATACCGCAAGCCGCGCGAAATTACATGGGTAACCGGCATGCTCATGTTCTTTTTATGCCTCGGATTCGGATTCAGCGGTTATCTTCTTCCCTGGAATACTCTTTCTTTTTTTGCGACAAAAGTTGGAACCGATATAGCAGGCGCGGTTCCGTTTATCGGCGAACCGCTTAAAATTTTTATCCGCGGCGGACAGGATGTTACCGGCGCTACTCTATCAAGATTGTTTGGATTTCACGTAGCTCTTTTCCCCGGAATATTTACACTCCTTCTCGCTATTCATTTGATCTTAATTCAGCGGCAGGGAATTAGTGAACCGTTGCATTTCCAGGATAAACCAAAAACAGAAAAAAAAACAATGCCGTTCTTCCCAAATTTTCTTTTGCGCGACCTGCTTCTTTGGCTCATTGTTTTAAATATCCTTGCCATACTTGCTGTATTCTTCCCTGCAGAATTAGGACACAAAGCGGATCCATTTTCTTCTGCCCCTGCCGGTATAAAACCGGAATGGTATTTCTTGTTCATGTTTCAAAGCCTCAAATATTTTCCTTCACACATTTTATTTGCGGAAGGAGAAGTTGTGGGAATTCTTTTATTCGGCGCTGCAGGCTTGCTATGGCTGTTGGTTCCTTTCTGGGATAGAAAAAGTTCACGCGGTGAACGAAATAAATTCGTCAATTATCTCGGTTTGTTCGCAGTGATATTTATAATCATCTTAACAATTTTGGGGTGGTGGTCATGAACAAAATAATTTTAACGATATTGTTTTTTGTTATATCTGTAGCGCTCGCTGCCCGGGATAAGGAACATTCCGTAGTTGATCAATGCTATGTTTGCCATGAATCTTTAGGCGGCACTGAATCAACACTGTTCAAACAGGATATACACTTTAAAAAAGGTATTTCATGTTCGGCATGTCATGGCGGCGACAGCAAATCAGATGACATGGATAAAGCGATGAGCAAAGATGCCGGTTATAAAGGAGTGCCGAAGGGAAATGAAATTACGCAAGCCTGCATTAGATGTCATGCAAACAGCGAGATGATGAAAAAGTACGGTTCGAAAATTCCAACAAATCAATTTGAGCTTTTGAAAGCAAGTGTTCACGGCAGGCTTGCAATTAACGGCGCTGAGAGAATAGTTCAATGCATAACTTGTCATAATGCTCACGGAATAGTTGAGGTCGATAATCCGGCGTCCCCGGTTTATCCAACGAATGTACCGAAGACATGCGCCAAGTGCCATGATGATCCTGTTTATATGCGCTCATACAATCCTGCGCTTCCGGTCGATCAATTACAAAAATATAGAACCAGCGTTCATGGAATGAGAAATGCCAAAGGCGACCCCAAACCTGCCGAATGTGCAAGCTGCCATGGCAGCCACGATATTCTCCCGGTGAAGGACACAAAATCAAAAGTTTATCTTACTAATATTCCTTCTATATGCTCAAAGTGCCACAGCAATGCCGGGTACATGAAGCAGTACAAAATTCCAACCGATCAATATGAAAAATATTCAAGGAGCGTTCATGGAATAGCGCTTTTTCAGAAACATGATATTGGCGCTCCGGCTTGCAACAGTTGCCACGGTAACCATGCGGCAACGCCTCCCGGAATCACTTCTATTTCAGAAGTATGCGGAACATGCCATGCTTTAAATGCGGAGTTGTTTTCTTCAAGTCCTCATAAAAAAGCATTTGATAAGAAGAAACTTCCGGAGTGCGAAACTTGCCATAGCAATCATGATATAATCACGGCTTCGAATAAGCTTCTTGGGGTTTCGACGGATGCAGTTTGTTCAAAATGTCATAAACCGGATGATCCATCTAAAGGTTATATGGTTGCAAAAGATATGCGGCTTATGATTGACAGTCTTGAAACATCAGAAAAAAACGATTCAATTTTAATTCAAGAAGCTGAACAAAAAGGAATGGAAATTGGCGAAGCTAAATTTAGACTTAGAGATGCGCATCAAGCAACGCTTGAAGCACGAACAATGGTTCATTCGTTTAATGAAGCAAAATTTAACGAGGTTGTAGATAAAGGCTTAAAAGTTACCGCTGCAGTTAAGATCGAAGCTGCGGATGCGATACATGAATTTTATTTCCGCCGTATAGGCTTGGGAATTTCGGTAGCAATAATAAGCTTCTTAGCGCTTGTCCTTTATTTGTATATTAAAAGAATAGAAAAAAGGAAAGAGAACGTTTAAGAATAATCTATGAGGTAAACAATGGATACGTCAACTGAAGTTCCAGATAACAAAGAAATAATTTCTCTAATAAAAAATCTTGAAGAGCGGGTTTCAAGATTAGAATCTGCTCTTAATATTGAGCCGTTACAGCAAAAAGAGTCGGAGGAAAAACGGCAATCAGAAGTTGTTGATTTTTCCGATAAAGAGGAAGAGTTGGAATACCGGATCGGACAATTCTGGTTTGCTAAAGTTGGCATAGTTGTGTTGATAATTGGTATTGCATTTTTTTTAACTTTCCCTTATAAAAATTTACCGCCGGTCCTTCCCGGAATTTTTGGTTATATATTAACAGCTGTTATTTTTGGCTTTTCATCTTACTTCAAGAAAATTTCAACTTATATTTCCGGTTATCTTCTGGGCGGTAGTTTAGCTCTCCTTTATTTTACCACGCTGCGGCTTTATTTCTTCGGTTCAGAACCATTGATAACAGATTTGTCTTTAGAAATATTTCTGCTGGTGCTGATAGTATTTTTCAATTTGTTTATCTCAATACGAAAAAATTCTGTTTACCTAACCGTTCTAAGTTATATGCTTGGTTATGCTACTGCGATTGCAAGCGACAATTCATATTTTGTTTTTATAATGATTCTGTGCATGTCATTGCTGGCAGTTTACTTCAAGATAATATATCAATGGGATGGATTAATATTTTACAGCTTAGTTCTAACTTACATTACTCATTTTATTTGGTCGATAAATAACCCGTTTTGGGGAAGGAATATTCAAGCGGTTACTTCTCCGCAAATAAATCTGATTTTCATTTTGCTGTATGCGGCGGTTTTTGCGTTTGCAAACTTATATCGAAGTAAAGAAACCCATGAAAATTTTTCTGTAACATTAAGCTCTATCCTTAATACATTTTTCTGCTATGGTTTATTTTCTATAATAACTATGGCAATGAAGCCTGAATATTTTGCGGTTTATCATCTTTTAGCATCCGTTTTATTTTTATCCATTTCAATTCTCTTTTGGATTCGTAAGCAGAGCAAATATTCAACATTCATTTATGCTATGTTCGGTTACCTGGCATTGAGCGTAGCAATTATAATTCAATTCAAAACACCGGAATCTTTTATTTGGTTATGCTGGCAAAGTTTATTGGTTGTTTCCACTGCAGTATGGTTCAGATCCAAAATTATTATCCTGGCTAACTTTATAATTTACATCATTATTTTTATAGCTTATTTGGCTTTGGAAGGGAAGGCTGATTTAGTCAGCTTAAGCTACGGAATAGTTGCTTTGCTTAGCGCAAGAATTTTGAATTGGAAGAAAGATCGTCTTGAATTAAAAACCGAACAAATGCGGAATGCTTATCTTCTTACAGCGCTGTTCATCATTCCTTATACTTTATATTTTGCAATGCCGGAAGAATTAATTAGCGTTTCATGGATTGCAATTGCAATAATATATTATACTTTAAGTTTGATTTTAAAAAATAAAAAATATAGATGGATGTCGTTATTAACGCTTTTACTTACAGTGGTGTATGTTTTTATTATCGGTGTTACTAGTTCAGATCCAACATATAAAATAATATCATTTGTGGCGCTGGGAGTCGTATTGATTATATTTTCCTTGATTTATACGAAGTTCCGGAAATCCATAAAGAAAATAATAAATCCTTAGCGAACACAGAAAGATTTTTAGTTAGATTTAGAATAAAATATTTGCGCAAAAATATTATTTTTAGGTATGAAATAAATTTTAGAAATTATTCCAATCAATAAGTTTAAACATAGCTAGCTCCTATGTGGGGCTTGGTGATACTTTCTCTTATTCCTGTTTACCAAGCCTTTTTTATTATAAATTAGATTGTTTTGAAAGATGATATATTATATTTAAAAGAATTTAGGGATATTTATTCCGACCCTAAAATAAATTTCATGAAGTTAAACAAAATATTTTTCGCTTTAATCATATTTCTGATTCAACTACCGACTGTTTTTGCCCAGCAATCAGAAATAATTAAATATGTCACCCAGCCCGGAAGCAGGCTTTGGATTGAAGGGAGCTCTACCATAAATGATTTTAATTGCAGGGCACGATTAGTAAAGGGCTTTGCCTTCATACATTCGAAAGACAACCTAAATGAGAAATTTTCGAAAGGGTTCAAAAAGGACAAGGATAAAGATGAGGTTGTCGTTACAGTTTTAGTCCATAGCTTAGATTGCGGACTAGATGCAATGAATGACGATATGTACCGCGCAATGAAGGCATCTCAATTCCCTATTTTACGATATGATTTGATAGATGCTCACTTAATTTCCTCAGTGGATTCCTTAGGTTGGTTTGATCTTGCTACCAAGGGTGATCTTACGATTGCCGGGGAAACAAATGCCATTGACATAATTGTAAAGGTTCAGAATCTGCCTGACGGTGCCTTTAGGCTTGTCGGGAATAAAAATTTATCAATGAAAGATTACGGAATTGAACCACCATCACACCTTTGGGGACTTGTTAAGGCGCATAACCGGCTTAAAGTGTTTTTTGATCTTATTGTTGCCATAGAAAAACCAACCTCGCAAAATCCCCCTGCACAAAAATAAATTAGCAAAAATTACACACTACTGTCACATTTTGCACAGTTCCCTCGATTAGAAACACTTTTCCTTGCGAATTTTTAAACATTTCGCAAAACTTCTCGATAATATTATTGGCACACAGATTGATTATTTTTTTATACAGGCTGTTGTTTGATGACTTATCTGCAGCTTCTTTATTGAAGATGAGGTTTTTGAATTTCCAGGTAAATTACTGATACAAACAACAGCCTTTTTTATCTTATCTTAAAACTTCCTTCAACTTATCATATCCCGATTTACTAACAGGTAGATTTGTTGTATCGTCTAATTTTATCTGATAAGAATTCTTTTCGGCTAGTTCAATTCTTTTAATTCTTTTGACAGGTACAATAAAGGAGCGATGGATTCTAATAAAGTTATTCGGGTCAAGATGATCCTCAAAATATTTCATTGTTCTTTGCTTAAGAAATTTCCCTTCAGTAGAATAAATCATAACATAATCATCCTGAGCTTCGATATACTTTATGTTTTCTAAAGGCATTATAGTAATCTTTGAACCATCTTTAATGATTATTCTTTCAAGGAAGTCTGGTTTGCGATCATTTTCTTTAATCAGATTTTGGATTACATCATGCTGCGGGGATTTATTTTTTATATGGCTAAATGCTTTTTCAATAGATTCATTGAAGCGTTCTTTTGAAAAAGGTTTTAGCAAATAATCTGCAGCATTTACCTCAAAAGCTTTTAGAGCAAATTGATCGTAGGCGGTAGTAAAAATAATCACGGGAGGTTTATCAATAAGTTCAAGCATTTCAAATCCGGTTATCTTCGGCATTTGAATATCTAAAAAAACGACATCTGGTTTTTCTTCATTAATTATTTTGATGGCTTCAAAACCATTAGAGCATTCCCCGGCAATTACAATTTCCTCTATATCTTCAAGGTATTTTTTTATTATTTCGCGTGCAAGTTTTTCATCATCAATAATCAAAGCTTTAATTTTATTCATCATGAAAGGGAATTCCTAAAATTTACGTTATTAATTAATTCACTTCTTTAAATTGATTACAAAGGTTTATGAATTATGCAATGGAATAAAAAGTGATATCTTAAATAAATTATCTTTCTTCTTTATTGCCAAGAGATCATCCATACCATAAATAAGCCTTAGTCTATTCGCAATATTTTGGAGTCCAATACCGGTACCATTTTTTGAAGAGAAATTGGGCTCAAAATTATTTTCGAGTGATATATTCAGATAATCTTTCTCCTTAGTGCAAACTAATTTTAACGTCACTTTACTTAATGTTTCATAGACAGCATGTTTAATAGCATTTTCGAACAGTGGCTGCAGTATCATGTTCGGAATTAATATATCTTTACAAGATTCGTCAATATCTTCAATAAATTCAAACTTATCTTCAAATCTTATTTTTTCTATCTCAAGATACAATTTAATATTTTTTAATTCTTCTCCGAAAGAATTTTTTTGTTGATCATTATTAGCTAAAGTAAAGCGAAGGAAATCAGCTAATTTTAAGATCATTTCTCTTGCTTTTACGGGGTTGATAGTAGTAAGCGCACTCATTGAATTCAAGCTATTGAAAATAAAATGCGGATTGATCTGGAACTTTAGTGTCTTAATTTCTGCTTCAGTAATAAGATTTTTTAATTCAGACTCTTGGATAATTTTTTCCTGAAAATTATTATAATAAATTATTATATAATAGAATGAAGAAATTAAGTAATAAAAAAGATTTCCGACAATAAATCGCCACATCAAAGTGCGGGTGAAGAAAGAAGGAAAGCCATTAGTATAATTTAATATAAACGTAATAAAGAAATAACCTATTGCTAGCCATAAGGTAGAAGATAGTATTCCGCCAAGGATATGATCTATAATAATTTTTATAAATTTATTATTTTCAAAAGAAATATACTTAGCGGGAAACCAGAAACTTAAGCCCAGGCCGCATAAAATAGAATTGAAAACCAAGCTGTCTATTAAAGCAGTTTCACTAGTAATCTTTAGCTCAAAATAGAGAAGCCCATAATATATAGAAGCAATAATCAACCAAAAGGCAATATAAAGGGCGAAATTTCTTTTCCTATTTAGAATTGGGTTGGTTGCCATATTGCAAATTCAAACAATTTATTAAATATATTTTATTTCACCGCCGCCAAATAAAGCAACTCCTTTTATAACCAGGGTACGCGTTGAGTCAAAAGGCCCGCTGAAATTTCTTCGCCATTTATTTGAGAAGCCTCCGAATAAAGGAGTAACGTTTACGTTGACATTCCATTCTTTAGGAACAAATATACTTGTACCTCCAAACATTAGTAATACATCTATAACATTTTCGCCTTCGGCTAATTTGCAATTAGACAAATCAATTTCTGATCCTCCGAAAATTGCAGTAATATTTCCGCCTTTGAAATTCTCAGATATAATGACTTTATGACCGCCGCCAAAAATTGAGACGTCATCCAGTTGATCTTTGTTAACCTGTTTATTAAACCTATTGTGGCAATGGTGCCAGTTTATATTTCTCTTAAACATTAGGTAAATTCCAAAGGCAATTATCAAGACAGGGAAAAATATGTCGCTATTATAATAGACGTTAGGAAAAATTCTTGGAATTAGAAATAAAGCTCCAAGGAAAACCAGGAGAATACCAAAGGCTTTGTTGCGGGAATTTTTAATAATAACTAGTCCCCATATGATTGCCCAAAAAGGAAGTGAGAAAATAATATGATGCACATTGAAGTTTATTAGATCAAGAGTACTAAGCAAGTACAATCCACCTACAAAAATTAAAATTAAACCAAGAATTATTCTATTACTAAATGAATTTCCGCTATTACTCATTTTATTGCCTCTAATTTGTATTAAAAATTTAATTATTTAACAAAACATTGTTATTCTAAACCTATGACAAGTGATCTAATCTTCCAATTCTTCGCAAACAAATCCTTTTGAGTTAAATAATGAAATCAAGGATTGATAAATATTCAAATCAGTTTCAACGCGGAAAATTTTGTCAGAATCTTCAAGATCAAAACTCCAATCACCTTTTTTAACAATACTATCGATATATGGTTTCAGACTAATTGCATCAGCCTTTGTTTTTACTGATGTCTTAAATACAAGTATCATTTCAGTTTACTTTATTGATATTAATTTCTTATCTGAAACTTATAAGATATGATCATAAACAGGAACAGGAAATCGGTGAATTATAGAAAATTACCGGTCAATTCTGAATGGTGGGCTTTATCTTAGAATTTCTCTCATATAGTGGATACTTAAAAAATACGTATATTTAGAAGGTAAAATTTCAAAATTATTGAGTACAATTTGGTCAAAGAGAAAATTCTTGTAACTGCAGCACTTCCGTATGCTAATGGTCCTATACATCTTGGACACTTAAGCGGAGCATACTTACCTGCAGATATTTATGTTCGATTTAAAAGACTTAAGGGCGATGATATAATTTTTATTTCCGGCTCTGACGAGCATGGAGTTCCGATAACAATAACTGCAGATAAAGAAGGCGTCAAACCCCAGCAGATAATTGATCGTTATCACAATCAAAACAAAGAAGCTTTTGAAAAATTCGGAATGAGTTTCGATAATTATTCCCGCACAAGCCTGCCGATACATCATGAAACCGGAAAGGAATTTTTCCTTCAATATTATAAAATGGGAATATTGAAAGAAAAAAAATCAATGCAGTTTTATGATAATAAAGCCAAGATGTTTTTACCGGACAGGTATGTTGAAGGAACATGCCCAAATTGTGGCTTTGATGAAGCAAGAAGCGATGAGTGTGAAAATTGTGGGGCATTATATCAACCTGATGAGCTTAAAAATCCTAAAAGCAAAATTACCGGGGAAACACCAGTTCTAAAAGAAACATCCCACTGGTATTTCCCGCTGGGGAATTATCAAAAGCGGCTTGAAGAATACGTAAATGAAATGAATGATAAATTCGGGTGGAAAGAAAATGTACTTCAGTACTGCCGAAGCTGGTTTAAGGATGGTTTAGAAGACAGGGCAGTAACTCGTGATCTCGATTGGGGAATAAAAGTTCCAATTGATTCTGTAGACGGAAAAGTGCTTTATGTATGGTTTGAAGCAGTACTAGGATATATTTCATCTACCAAGGAACTCTCGGAAAAATTGGGTAACGTGAACTTATGGAAAGACTATTGGTTAGACGAAAAAACAAAATATGTTGCTTTTATTGGAAAAGATAATGTTGTATTTCATTGCATTATTTTTCCGTCAATGCTCATGGCATGGAACGATGGCAGTGAAGCAAAATATGTCCTTCCGCAAAATGTCCCGGCTAATGAGTTTTTAAACTATGAAGGTAAGAAATTTTCTAAAAGCAGAAACTGGGGAATTAGTGTTGCCGATTTCTTAAAAATCTTTCCTGCTGATCCGTTGAGATATACACTTGCAGCTAACCTTCCCGAAACACGAGACACAGATTTTTACTGGAAGGAATTTCAACTAAGGAACAACAGCGAGCTGGCAGATATTCTGGGTAATTTTATTAACCGCTCTTTAACTTTTGTTCATAAACATTTTGAAGGTAAAGTCCCCGCAAAAGGGAAATTGGGAAATATAGATACTGAAATGCTGAACCTTATTTCCGAATATCCGTCAAAGATATCAACTCTTTTTGAAGGATATAAAATACGCGACGGCGTTTTAGAGATCATGAATCTTGCAAGAGCCGGCAATAAATATTTTAACGACTCTGAACCCTGGAAAACGATCAAATCAGATAAAGATAAATGCAGCACTACTCTATATGTTTGTCTGCAGGCTATTTATACTTTAGCTGAGTTAATGTCGCCTGTTGTTCCCTTTTCTTCTGAAAAGGTGTTTAGCATTTTGAATTCAAAAAAAACGGAGTGGGGGCACTGCGGTAACGAAAATTTGAAACCTGGTCATAATCTAAATCAACCGGAAATTATTTTCCCAAAAATCGAAGATGAAGTTATTGAGAAGCAAATGGAAGAATTAAAAAAGACTGAGAACAAAATTGAAAATGTACCCGATGAAATTGTAAGTATTGACGATTTCATGAAAATAAAATTAAAGGTAGCCGAAGTAATCAGCGCCGAAAAGTTAGAAAAGAGTGAAAAACTTTTGAAACTTTTAGTCAAGCTTGAAAATGAAGAACGGCAAGTTATTGCCGGAATTGCTAAGAGCTACAAACCGGAAGAAATCATCGGTAAGAAAGTAATTATTGTTGCTAATTTAAAACCGGCAAAGTTAATGGGATTCGAATCTAAGGGTATGGTTTTAGCAGTCGAGGATGAAAATGGGAACCTAAATGTACTTTCAACTAATAGCAGTGTAAAAAACGGAACGAGGGTAAAGTAAACGCCCGGAATGAAATCTAAATTGAATTCAATTACCTTGATTTTCAAAGACTCAATAACTAAAATTGTCAGTTAAATTTTGCACAAACTTAATTTATAGGAGATACTTTAAATGCTTTTACGGATTACAGCTTTTCTTTCGCTTGCTTTAATGCTTTTATTCGTTTCCTGCGCGCCTGAACATTCGCAAATTGTTTTGGCTAAATTCGGGGATCAAAAAGTTACAATGAAAGATTTCGAAGATGCCTATGCTAATAACGTTGGCGGATATGACATTGCAAAAAAAGACAGCCTATCTAAATTAGAAAACTTTCTTAACCTTTATGTTGATTTTAGAATGAAATTGAGAGATGCATATATAAGAGGTTTTCAACACGACTCTACTACAAATGCTGAGTTGGCAGATTATAAAATAAAAGTAGGTGTCAGCTATATTTTAGAAAAGCAAATAGTTGATCCTGGAATAAAAGAATTATATAATAGAAGGAAATATGAGTATCGTGTTAGCCACATAATGTTTCGACCTGACTCATCCGGTTGGGGTCATGCTCGTATTTTGGCAAATGAAGTTTTAGACAGCATAAAAAACGGTGCAAACTTTGAAGAAATGGCAAAGAAATATTCTCAGGATATGTACTCCCGCAACGATGGCGGAGATATTTATTATGTTACTGCCGGCGAGCTTCCATATCAGTTTGAAGATGCAGTTTATGCTACAGAGCCGGGACAGGTTTATCCTCAAGTTGTAAAATCGCCTTATGGGTATCATATTATAAAAGTTACAAACAAAAGGATAAGAATTCCTGAAATTCGTGCAAGCCACATTCTTGCAAGCTTTGCAGACTCTACCGGGAAAATTGATTCGGCGCGGGCATTGGCAAAAATTGATACTGTTATGTATCAATTAAATCACGGCGGAAATTTTGAAGAACTTGCTAAAAAATATTCGGACGATCCCGGATCCAGAACTCGAGGTGGCGACCTGGGTTATTTCGGTATGAGGATGATGATTAAGCCATTCGCAGAAGCAGCTTTTAATCTAAAAAAAATAGGAGATATATCCGGGATAGTTAAAACCCAATATGGTTACCATATTATAAAATTGACCGGTATAAAGCCATCTCCAACGTTTGAAGAAGATAAAGAAAATCTAAAAAAGATTTTTCAGAAAACCCGGTACCAGGATGAATATGACAGTCTTGTCGCAAAACTGAAAAGAGAATATAATTTTGTTGTAAATCAAAGTAATTTTGAATATTTAGTAAAGCACGCGGATACTTCTAAGGTTGGTCAACCAATGCCTGCAATGGATGATACATTGACTCTTTTCACATACGCAGGGAAATACGAAAACATAGGAGATTTCTGGAAAAGGATGAATTCAAAACAGGATTTATTAAACAGACCTGTTAACCCTGGTTTATTATCTGAAGCTCTTGAAAAAATAAGCGGTGATGTTGTACTTGAAGAAGATGCTATGAATCTTGATAAAACCGATAAAGATTTCGCTGCTTTAATGAAGAATTACCGTGACGGTATCTATATTTTTAGGCTGCAGGAGGATGAAGTGTGGAATAAATTAAAAGTTGATTCTACAGATCTCTACAAATTTTATCTCGCAACTAAAGATAATTACCGCACAGTAGACAAAGTTAATTTTGCGGAACTGTTTTCTACATCGGATTCTCTTATTCATCATTATTATGATCTCCTAAAACAGGGCGCAAACTTCGATTCGCTTGCAGGCATGTACACCGAACAACCAGGATATAAAAAATTAAAAGGTGTTATGGGATACCAAGATATAAATTCATCCCAGCTTGCTTCAGTAGCTAATTCATTAAAGAAGCCCGGCGACTATTCAAATGTCTTTGAATCGAATGGCGGTTATTCAATTGTTTCCTTAATAGGAAAAGAGCCATCGCACATTAAAACTTTTGATGAAGCCAAAGCTGAAGCAGCGGGCGCATACCAGGATGCGGAAAGCAAAAAATTGGAAGATAATTATATTAATAGTTTAAGAGAATTGTATAAACCAAAAATTTTCTATAACGAACTTGATAAAGCATTTAAACAAAATTAAAATAACTGCCCTATTTCTTTTTGCATCTATTATTTTATTCGGCTGCGGGAAAGAAAAAGTTAAAAAAGATTTTGTTGCACGAGTAAACAATTCTTATTTAACTAATGAGCAACTTTCTTCATTGATGGGTAGTTATGGTGCTAAAAATTTCTATAGGGAAGAAGTTATCAGAAACTGGATCAACAGAGAAGTATTATACCAGGAAGCCGTTAAGAGCGGTATCCTAAAAGAAAGCATGTTCGACAGTCTACTGGAAAATTCAAAAAAAGAATTGGCAATTTCTTTATTTCTTGAAAAATACTACAATGAAGAAAAGCCAACTTACGATCCTAAAGAAGTTGAAAATTATTATTCAAAGCATCAAAATGAATTTGCTTTTTTTTATAATACCTATTACTTAAACTTCGCTGACTTTAACAATGAAGACAAAGCCATTAAGTTTCGTTCTTTACTTTTTGACAGTGATTGGGAAAAGGCTTTAAATATATTCAAGACCGATTCTTCAATCATTAAAGTTCAAAATGAAGTATTATTGAACGATTATCAAATTCAACCCGTATCGCTTCAAAGAATTGTCTCACAATTGAATCCGCAGGAGGTTAGTATAGTATTAAACTATCAACCGGGGCACTATATGGTAATTCAGGAGTTGCAAAAATTTGACAAAGGTACAGTGCCTCCTTATGAAGTAATAAAACCCGAAGTAGAAAAACGATTCGTGGCTGAAATGAAAAATAATTTTTTACAAAGCTACATAAAAGATATTTATTCAAATAACGATATAGAAGTTAAAAATTAGGAGTCAGATGAAATTTAAGATCATTTTAATTTTGTTCATTGCAGCAATAAATATTTATTCGCAGGAAGTAGTTGATAAAATTGCCGCTATTGTAGATAACGAAATAATTCTAAAAAGCGAAGTTGATTATCAGGTAAAAGTTCTTGCCGCTCAAAAGAAAATCGATCCTTCAACACCCGGCTTAGAAAAACAGGTTTTGAATACTATGATTGACGATAAGCTTGCTTATGCACAAACCCTGCTTGATTCAATTACTGTCTCGGATGACGAGGTAAATGCACGCGTAAATTACCAGTTGCAATATTTTGAACAGCAATACGGTTCAAAAGAAAAAGTTGAGCAAATATATGGCATGAGTGAAGAGAAAATTAAGAGAGAACTCGAAGGTCCTGTCAGGAAACAATTGATGGTGCAGAAATTAGAGGAAAAGAAATTCGGGAACGTTGAGGCAACCTCACTTGAAGTCCAAAAGTTCTTCAACACATATAAAGACAGTATAGGAATTATTCCTGAAAAAGTTAAGATCGCGCATATATTCAAAATTCCTATTGCAACGGAACAGATGAAAGAAGTTTACAAAAAGAAAGCTGAAGCAATTTTAGATTCGATAAAGCATGGAGCTGACTTTGCCGAGATGGCTAAAAAATATTCGGAAGACCCTGGAAGTGCTTCTGATGGTGGAGACCTCGGTTGGGTAGGTAAAGGAGTCTTCTATCCTCAATTTGAAGCTGCAGCTTTTGAATTAAAACCAGGACAAATATCAGATGTTGTTGAGTCGCCTGTTGGATTTCACATTATTCAAATGATCGCCAAACGCGGAGACAAAATTCACGTACGACATATTTTAATAAAAATTAAAAAAGGCGATCAAGCTGATTTAAGCGCCATAGAATTTCTAAGTAGCATTCGCGACAGCATTGTTAAAGGTGACAGCACTTTCAGCTATTATGCAAAAAAATACAGCGACGACAAGGAATCAGCTCCGTTTGGTGGCGATCTCGGTACTTTCTATTTGAATCAGTTAGACCCTTCAATGCTTGATATAGTATCGAAACTTAAACCGGGAGAAATCAGCTTTCCGAAGCGTGTAGATTACGGTAAAGGAAATTACGGTTACCATATTGTACTTCTTGAGAAAAAAATTCCGCAGCACGTAGCAAGTCTTGCTACCGACTATAACGATATTCAAAAGCTTGCAGATCAAGAGAAGAAGCAGAAAGAATATGATAAATGGGTAAATGAGTTGAAAAATAAAATTTATTGGAAAATATTGTTATAATTTTTTGGATATGTGAATCAAAAATTAAAAGGAAATTCAATTGAAACTTAGCGAAGTTCCGGCAAATGATGTTCAGTTAGTAGAAAAACTTAGTGATACAGTAATAAATATTAAAAAGGAAATTGGAAAAGTAATTATTGGTCAAGATAAAATAATAGACCAACTTCTAATTTCACTTCTTTCCCGAGGTCATTGTTTGCTCGTTGGTGTACCGGGGCTTGCAAAAACTTTGCTTATAAAAACTCTTGCCGAAGTGATGCATTTAAGTTTTAGCAGGATTCAGTTTACACCCGATTTAATGCCGAGTGATATTACCGGAACAGAACTGGTTGAAGAAGACCCGCTCTCTAAAAAAAGAAATTTTAGATTTATACCTGGGCCTATTTTTGCTAACGTCGTTTTAGCCGATGAGATAAACAGAACCCCCCCTAAAACTCAATCTGCTCTTCTTGAAGCAATGCAGGAGCATAAAGTTACAACGGCAGGAACAACATATACCCTTGAAGAACCATTTTTTGTGCTTGCAACACAAAATCCAATCGAGCAGGAAGGAACCTACCCTTTACCTGAGGCTCAGCTTGACCGTTTTATGTTTAATCTCTGGCTTGATTATCCTTCTTTTAACGAAGAAGTAAAAATTGTTCAATCAACCACTAGCGAATACTTGCCGGAGCTTTCCAAAGTAATTAACGCCGGAGAATTAATCGGATTTCAAAATCTGGTAAGAAAGGTACCCGTTGCAGAAAATGTAATTGAGTATGCCGTAACAATCGTAAATAAAACCCGACCGAACGGAACAACTGCACCACAGTATGTGAAAAATTGGATTAATTGGGGAGCCGGACCCCGCGCTTCTCAGTATCTAATTATGGCAGCTAAAACTAAGGCTGTAATTGAAGGAAGATTTACACCAAATATTGATGATGTTAAATTTGCGATGATACCAACACTTAGGCACAGAATAATTACCAACTTTAGTGCCGAGGCAGACGGTATAAATTCTGTTGAAGTAATTAAAAAACTTTTGGAAGAATAGTTTTATTGCTAATACTTTTAACGGTTTTACTTTATTAGTATAAGGCTTTTAATGATGGGCAATTTTGTAGTTCTTAAAGGCAAAATAAACTTCCTTTGACATGGTTTTTATTACAGTCGCCAGAGGAACTGCAAGAAGCATTCCAATCACGCCAAATATTTGACTTCCACTTACAATTAAAAGAATTATTACGATCGGATGCATATCAACGCTTTTTGCAAAAACATAAGGTTGAACAATTCCGTTATCTACAAAATAAACAGAGATAATAAGCAAAATAATTGCCGGAACGTGCGATAGATCTCCATACTGAATAATTGAAATTACTATAGCAGGGATCCCACCTATTACCGGTCCAAAATATGGAACAAGATGACCGAGCCCGGAAATTAAACCAAGCGGGAGAGAATTATTTATCCCGATTGCGTAATAACCAAAGCCGCATGCAACCCCCACAAAAGCAGCGTCAAAAATCCATCCTCTAACAAATCTTACAAGCTGAATCGAAACTCTTTTCGCAACCCAGTAAGTCATCTCAAAATACTTATTAGGAACAAAGTGGAGGATTCCTTTAAGAAGAATTTTGTTATCCTTCAATAAGTAAAAAGTGATGAATGGAACTATAACTAAGAGTGTAATTATAGAAAATAGGTTAGTTAGAAAAGTTGAAATGCTATCGATTGAGTTAACGATTCCGGACGAAATAAATTCCTCCGTCTTTTTCGTTAAATCACCGAGGGTAAAAAAAGGAAGGTAGGTATAAATTTGTTGTTCAACTGAGAATATTTGTTCGTGAAGGGTGTGAACGTGCAAAGCTGAAGTCAACTGGTTCATTTGGATAATGAATTGAGGGATAAGGTATGAAAGTCCTAAATAAAATAAAAAGCCGACCGTACCAAATACTATAAGCGTTGCGGTAAATCTATTTAGCCCTTTCCACTCTAAAAAATTAACTAATGGATTAAAGATGAGGGAAAGCAAAATAGAAACGGATAAGATGATAATAATTTCGGAAAGAGTATAAAGGATAAAAGCAGCCAAAAGAAGCCCTGCAAACCAAAAAATTATCTTTACTGTCTTGTTAAAATTTATTTCAGTCATTGATTGGTCTTGATGATTATATTTTAGGTAACAGATTCTACTCTTCGTATTCCCGGGACATATTTTAACAAAGATTTTTCTACCCCTGCTCTTAAAGTCATTTGAGACATTGGGCAAATATCGCATGCGCCGGTAAATTTAACTTTCACTATCAGATCTTCGGTAATTTCAATTAATTCAATATCGCCATTATCTGCTTGCAAAAAAGGTCTTATCGAGTCTAAGGCTTTTAAAATATCTTCTCGCATTTTAGTTTTCATATTCAAATAAGAAAATTATTCTTCGTCGCCTAAAATTATTTCCATCTTTGAAGAAGTTTCGCCCGAAAGATTTCTAAGATTGATTTGAGCAGCTAAGTTTCTTGCAATCTCCGTGATAATTTTTGCTTGCTCAGAATCCGGAGTATCAAAGACAATAGGGATTCCTTTATCGCCACCTACTCTAATTTGTGGTTGAATTGGAAGTCCTCCAAGAAACGGTGACTCCAATTCGGCTGCCATTTGAGAACCCCCGCCTGTGCCGAAGATATCATATTTTTTACCTGTATCGGGAGCAATAAAATAGCTCATATTTTCAATAACGCCAAGGATAGGGACATTAACCCTAGTAAACATTTTTAATGCTTTACGGGCATCTATCAAAGAAACTTCTTGAGGAGTGGTGACAATGACCGCACCAGTTAAAGGAATTGTTTGAACCAAAGTCAATTGAATATCGCCGGTCCCCGGAGGCATATCAAAAATTAAGTAGTCAAGCTCACCCCAATCCACATCGGTCATAAACTGTTTTACTGCACCGCTTGCCATTGGTCCACGCCAAATAACTGGGGCATTATCTTCAATCAATAGGCCAATTGATATTACTTTTATTCCAAAATTAGTCGACGGAATAATTTTCATCGATTGTTGATTCTGATATACCTTAGGTTTGTCTTTCAACCCGAGCATCATCGGAATACTTGGCCCATAGATATCGGCATCAATCAAGCCTACAGAAGCGCCATCTTTAGCTAAAGCAACTGCTAAGTTCACAGCGATAGTGCTCTTCCCTACCCCCCCTTTTCCACTGGCAACAGCAATTGTATTTTTAACATAAGGAAGCAAAGAATCTTTTTTCTTATCTTGATGAGCAATTACTTTTGCATCAAGCTTAAGGTCGATTTTTTTCACCGATGGGTATTCCTCTTTGATGGATTTCATAAATTTTTCTTTTATCATTTCTACTGAATTGCCAGGAAGAGGAAGTGTCATCTCTAATTTTAGTTCATTTCCTTTGACTTCAAAATTCTTGATTGCATTGAGTATCAAAAAGTTTTTATTCAAGTTTGAATCTTCTATTTTCTTTAAAGTGTTTAAAATTTCACTCTTTGTTATACCAGACATTTTCTACCTTTAATTTTCATTTCTTATGAAACAAACTTAGCAAAATTATGACTTAGTTTGAATTCAATTTCAAGACATAATTAGAAGTTTTTCTTCTGCAAAAGGTTACAAATCAATTTAAATTGCTATTTACAATTACTTTCACTGCAATACATTCGTAAAGGGAGCGGTTGGATTGATAATCGGATGAGCTGCGTTTTATAATACGCCAGCCGTTAAATTCAAAAACTCCTTTTGATATGATAGATTCCATTAGCTGTGGTGAACTGACTTTACCGGCAACCTGCCCGGTAAGAAGATTATCGAGTAATTCAACAAGTTCTTTATTCTGTGATAGGACAATTTGTTTTTGGTTAAGACCGCTAACGATTGTTACAGGTTCGATTATTATGTTTGATAGCTGTTGAATCTTTTGTGCTTCTGAAGGTTCAGCGGCTTCTAATTGAATCATTCTTGCCCTTGCATCGGAGCCAACTAATCCTTTGGAAGAACTTACTAAATCAAGCAGATAATTTCTTACCGTATTTAAATCAGGAGCTGTTCGAATTGCATCAAAATTATTCTTATTCTGAAGAGCTTTTGCAAGGATAGAAATTTCCTTTAAATAATGATTTCTCTGGTTATCAGGCACCAGGTACATGATTACAATATGAACAGGAATATTATCCGGAGCGCCATAATCAATACCGGAAGGACTCCATCCAACCGAACATATTAAATCTTCATCGTATGGTACACGGGCATGTGGACAAGCAAAGCTTTTGCCCAATGCAGTATTTGTATTTTTTTCTCTCGTTAAAACCAATCCGGCAACATCGGTTCCGTTTGGAACGGAGGGAATTGCTTCGATAATGTGAGCCAACAACTGAAGCGAATCAAATTTGTCGTTATCCGGTAGTTCAATTAAACGACCTTCTTCCAATGCATCTAACATTGTATCCATAATTAATTTTCTCCGTATTTTTTAAAGAACCATATTTTAACAATATGGGTGAGAACGCTATAACTTAATAAGAAACCGAAAATCCATGCCCAGAATATTGCAGGCAGAGGAACAAAGCCAAATGTTTTCGCAAACGGAGAATAGGGCAACCATGCTCCAACAAGCATTATTCCTAATGTAGTAAGCGTCATTGACAGAGATGCCCTGCTACCGAAAAACGGTATCCGCCTCGTACGAATAATATGCACTATTAATGTTTGAGTTAATAACGACTCCACAAACCAACCAGTTTGAAATAATCTTTCTAAAAATTCCTTATGAGCTCCACTGGCTGTGAAAAATTGATTAGCACCAAAGAAAAACCACATTAATGCAAATGTTGCATAATCAAAGATTGAACTAATTGGACCGATAAAGATCATAAACCTTTTAATATTATCTATGTTCCATTTGAGAGGCTTAACGACAAGTTCCTTGTCAACATTATCAGTAGGTATGCCAGTCTGTGAAAAATCATATAATAAATTGTTAAGCAAAATCTGAATTGGTAGCATCGGTAAAAACGGGAATAAATAACTTGCACCAATAACACTAAACATATTTCCAAAGTTTGAGCTTGCTCCCATCCGGATGTACTTAACGATGTTCGCAAACACCTTACGTCCTTCAATTATTCCATCTTCGAGTACTAACAAACTTTTTTCAAGAAGCACAATATCAGCGGCTTCTTTTGCAACATCAACTGCTGAGTCAACGGAAATTCCCACATCCGCTGCTCGCAGAGAAGGAGAATCGTTTATACCATCTCCCATGTATCCGACAACATGACCGGATTGACGAAGTGAAGCAATAACATTTTCTTTTTGCAACGGTGACAACTTTGCAAATATATCAAACTGCTGTACAGTTTTAGAAAATTCATCAGAAGATAAGCGGCTTAATTCATCGCCCGTTATAACACGTTCAACTTCCAAACCAACATCTTTACAAACTTTCTTTGTCACAAGGGAATTATCGCCGGTTAATATTTTTACAATAACTCCGGTTTTTTTAAGATTCGCAATCGCTTCTGCAGCGGATTCTTTAGGAGGATCAAAAAACGCAATATAACCGAGTAAAATTAAATCCTTCTCATCGCTAACGGTAAAGGTTTCTTTTGAAGACGGAAATTCGCGATACGCAATTGCAAGCACACGATAGCCATTATTATTAAGCGTCTCTACTTCTTCGTAAAGATCATCGTGGATCATATTTATCAAAGGATAAATTTCGTCATCATCCTGATAATGGGTACAAACCGAATAAATTTCTTCAACTGCACCTTTGCATATTAAAACATGATCTCCTTCATACTCAACTATAACCGACATTCTTCTTCGTTGAAAATCAAAAGGCAACTCATCAACCAACCTGCATTTTCCTTCAACGTTTAATTCAATATGCGATAGCACAGCCCGGTCAATTAAGTTTCTTAGTCCGGTTTGGTAAAAGCTATTTAGATAAGCGTATTGAAGAACATCGCGGCTTTCCCGACCGGTGATGTCAACGTTTTTTTCAAGAACAACTTTATCTTGGGTAAGTGTGCCGGTTTTATCAGTGCAAAGAATATCAATAGCGCCGAAATTTTGAATGGACGACAAATTTTTAACAATGACTTTTTTCTTAGACATTGTTAATGCGCCTTTTGCAAGATTTACAGTTACAATCATAGGCAGCATTTCGGGGGTAAGACCAACTGCTATTGAAAGCCCAAACAGCAATGCTTCAATCCAATTCCCTTTACTTAGACCCACAATAAAAAAAACGGCTAAAACCATTATTACCATAAACTTGATCATCAACCAAGTAAATGATTTTACACCTTTATCAAAACTTGTCTCAATTCGTTTTTCTGTTAATTTTTCAGAGATCGAACCAAAATATGTTCTTGTACCCGTGTTGACAACAACTGCCCGTGCTGTTCCGCTAAGAACGTTACTTCCCTGGAAGCAGGCATTTTGTAATTCAAAAACAAAACCGCTTTTCAGATTCATTGCTTCGGCTTTTTTTTCAATTGGCATTGATTCGCCCGTTAGGACGGATTGGCTAACGAAAAAATCTTTTGAATAAATTAAACGTAGGTCGGCTGGAATTATAGAACCAGCTTGTAGAAGTACAATATCGCCGGGAACAACTTCAGACATTGGTTGTTCAATCTCTTTTCCATCTCTAATTAATACTACGTGCGATTGCACTCTTTTGCCAAGCGATTCAACAGCTTTTGATGATCTGTGGTCGAGAACGTAAGATAAACCAACACTAAGAAGAACCATCAAACTAACGATGAATGTAGACTCAATATCTCCTAAAAATGCGGAGACCAATGCAATTAATAGTAATTGAATAACTAATGGACTACGGCATCTATTCAGAACATCCGCCCAAAATCCAATCCTTTTGGAGTGTGCTAGTTCATTATATCCAAATTCATCTAAACGTTTTTCGGCTTCATCCGATGAAAGACCTTTTATATTAGTATTAAGCTTAATTAAAGTTTCTTGAAGTTCAAGACCGCAAATATCAATTAGATGACGTTCATTTTCAGAAGTTTGATGTGGTGATTTTGCTTCTTTTGTAAAAATTGAAGGGGAAATTTTTGAGAAAATTGAACGAGCCATTAATAACCTCCTCTATAAATTTTAACACGAATCGAGGTCAAACAAAAAGGATTACTCGTAAATGCAGCTAAATCGATGTTACGAAAGAAATTTAATTTTATCATCGGCACCTGAAGTTTTTACCTTAGAAAGCGCCAATGAAGATATTTAGAAGGCGATTCTAAGGAAGGTTAAAGAAAAATATTAAATTATTATTAGCGCCAGGTTCATCTGAATCAGGCATTGTTTTTCCTTTTAGTTATGAAAAAAGATGATGTAAAAATAATTTTTAAAAGTTATTAATCAAACAAGCAAACAATTAAATTTTCGGCTTAGAGAATTTACCACAAGTTTTTATTACATGATTCATTAGCAATTCCTGTGAATCGATTTTTTTGGGATTTCCCTTAAATTCCCTAAATGTGTATGTAAGATCCGAATGAAGTTCTCTTGCTTTTTCATTATCCTTTAATGAATATTTAAGCAATGTATTTTGTATTTCTTCGCGTAGCTTAGGATCTTCTATAGGAAAAGCAATTTCTACTCTGCGATCTAAATTCCTTTGCATCATATCGGCACTACTTAAATAAAGTTCTTCGCTGCCGTTATTGTAGAAATAAAATACTCGGCTATGTTCTAAGTAACGCCCCACAATGCTGATGACATTGATATTTTCGCTTAACCCTTTAACTCCGGGAACAAGGCAGCAAATACCTCTGATAATAAGGTCAATTTTAACACCGTTATTTGAAGCTTCATACAAAGCGCTTATTATCATCGGATCAACCAGAGCATTCATCTTAAGAATAATTTTCCCTTCACCGCCCGATTGAATATTTTCTGTTTCGCGCGAAATTAGAGAAATTATTTGTCCTCTCATATTGATGGGCGCGACAATAAGTTTTCGAAAATCGGTCTGCTTTGAGTAGCCGGTAAGGTAATTAAAAATATCAGAAACATCTGAACAAATTTCATCGTTGCAGGTAAGTAATCCTAAATCGGTATAAAGCTTTGTCGTAGTCGAGTTATAATTTCCGGTTGATAAGTGAACATATTTTTTTACTCCGTCAGATTCTTTTCTAACGACGAGAGTCATCTTTGCATGAGTTTTTAATCCCACCAAACCATATACAACATGAACACCAACTTTTTCAAGTTCCCTTGCCCAAAAGATATTATTCTCTTCATCAAACCGTGCTTTAAGCTCCACCAAGACAGCAACTTGTTTATTACGTTCGGCGGCTTCAATTAAATATTTAATAATTGGAGAATCGGTGCCGACACGATACAATGTTTGTTTAATAGCCAGAACATCCGGATCCTTTGCCGCTTGTTTAATGAAATCAATCACCGGAGAAAATGAATGATAGGGATGATGAAGCAAGATATCTTTTTGCCTTACCGTAGAAAATATATCTTCTTCGTCATCAAAAATTTTGGGAATGACGGGATAAAACGGTTTTGACTTAAGATGGTGAAGAGGAAGATCATAAAGAGTAATAATATCACTGAGTCCAAGTGGGCCATCAAAGACATGAACATCTTCTCTTTTTATCTGCAGGTTCTCCACCAATGTTTCTATAATAAATTCCGGCATTTGGTTGGCGACTTCTAATCTGACTACGGTCCCGAATCTTCGTTGCCTAATATTTTCTTCTATAACGCGAAGCAGGTCATCGGCTTCATCTTCCTGAAGCTCAATATCGGTATCTCTAATAATACGAAAGCGGTGAGCCTCGATAATTTCCATCCCCGGAAAAAGTAGATAAAGATTTGCCTTAATCAAATCGCTAAGCCAAATAAATTTTGCGCTGAATTGCCCGTTGGTTTGCTCTTTTTTATTTGGTTCGAAGATATTATCAACACGCATAAGATGAGGCAATATGTTCGGTACTTTTACTCTTGCAAAATGATTTTCTCCATTAGGTTTTCTTACAAGAATTGCGAGGCTTAAACTTAAGTTAGAAATGTATGGGAAAGGTCTACCGGGATCGAATGCAAGTGGTGTAAGCACTGGATAAATTTGCTTTTTGAAGTACCCATTTAAAATTTCTTTTTCATTATCTGTTAGTTCAGAATATCTCGCAACTACAATTTTGTTTTCTTTTAATTCCGGAACAACTTCATTTAACCAAAGTCTTGAAACCTGGTAAAGCATAGGTTCAAGAGTCTTTTCAATTTTTTGAAGTTGCGCCAACGGAGTTAATCCATCAATAGACGGTTCTATAACGTTAGCTGCAATTTGTTCTTTCAAACCAGCGACTCTTATCATAAAAAATTCATCAAGGTTGGAATGAAAGATTGAAATAAATTTTACTTTCTCAAGCAAAGGAAGATCCGGGTTCAACGCTTCTTCTAAAACGCGGCGGTTAAATTCAATCCAGCTTAAATCCCTGTTAAAGAAATTTTTAGGATCATTATACTTTTTTAGCAAATCTTTACCAATCATAAACTAATGCCTTTTAAAGGAGAGTAATATAAGATAATTCTGGAATTTTTTCCGTGTAAATCGGTATTATATTTTTATAAGATTTTCAAACCAGAAGTTTGATATAGCGCTTAATTTGTAATCGGTTATCTTTTATGGTACAAGATCATTTTAACTACTTTAACTTTTTTTTATTTTGAACTGGAATTTTTCACAATTAATAATATGTCCTATGCACAGCCAACTAATTATGCTATAATGAATTTTTGTATTGCAGGCGAACAGTTTGGATATGGATTCGGTTTCACAGCCTATATGTTTTTTATAGTATTGCCATTTAAATCTTTGTTTTTTATGTCAAGATATTCTTATGATAAATTTCATTGCGTTTCATTCAAAATTCATCCGCCGCGGCGGATTCATAATTCAAAATTGCGGCTTGCCGCGCTATGATATATATTCCAGAAGGTGAATTTAAAACAGCTAATTATGCAATTTGCACCGGCATAATGGCACTAAGCATGATGATTCCCGGAATGTTTAGCGGATGGTTACAACAAGTATTAGGGTACCAACATTTTTTCGTTTGGATTTTTATCACAATGATTCCCGGATATTTTATAACTAAAATTATTCCAATCGATCCGGAGTTTGGGAAAAGGAGACTAATTGATACATGAAACACTTTTTAGTAATGATTAATTATACAGTACCTCTTGAGAAAATTGATTCAATTTTACCTCAACACCGAAAATTTTTACAGGATGGCTATGATAATAAAATTCTTTTATTTTCAGGACCTAAGAACCCAAGAAGCGGAGGCGTAGTAGCAGCCAGAGCAGTCTCAGTCGATGTAATTAAAGATTTTTTTAACCACGACCCATATTTCATTAATAATTGTGCTACTTATGATTTCATCGAATTCAATCCGGTTAAGCACCAGGATTTTCTTGATCCATGGCTTGAAGGAAAGTAGATTTTTTGTTTCATTTTAACACAAAAAATCATTTATTCTCAATTTATATTTTATTGAGACACATAGTATTCATTTTTTTAATTATTTATTCACCTTACACAAAAATGAAAGATTTGCCTCCAAGACTCTAAGTCACAAAGTTTTCGCTAGTAAAAACATAAATTTTCTCAATATTTTGTGTCTTGGTGCCTTAGTGACTAAGTTTTTCATGTGGACTGCGTAAGGTGAGTCATTTATTAACCCATAATTTTTATTAATGGTATAAGTTTTGATTACGTTAAAAGAAAGAATTTATTTTAGATAGAAAATATGCCTGACCAAAATAAAGTAAGCACAGTAGTAGTTGATGATGATGTTTATTCAAGAAAGCTTTTGAATATTCTTCTAAAAAAATTTCCTCAGATAAATGTTGTCGGCGAAGCCGCAAATATTTCTAAAGCATTAGACATTATAAAAGAACTAAAACCGGACAGCATCTTTCTTGATGTAAAACTCGGAACCAGCAGCGGTTTTGATTTGATGAAAAAAATTTCCTCTGAGTCTACTGTTATATTCATAAGCGCCTCTCAAGATTATGCCCTTCGCGCTTTTGAAGTAAACGCTCTTGACTATTTAAAGAAACCGATTGACTTTGACCGGTTGGCAATTACAGTCTCACGTCTAATCTCAAAAATTCAGGATAAAGAATTACCCATCGAAAAAAACAGTGCAAATGAAAGTGCAATTGCCGCATCTTCAATTACAGAAGCTCACGCTGGATATAATCATGGAAAAGTTGAGCTAAGCAAAGTTCTTAATAATCATTTGATAAAAGATGAAGAGGATTTTGACGATGAAGAAGATGATTTAGAATTAGATGATGGTCATTCAAACAAGAAAGCATTGGAATACGATGATAGATTATTTATTACAGTTGACGGAATTTCACGCTTTATTAAAATATGTACAATTCAATGCATCACCGCGGAAAAAGATTATACATATTTATATTTAGAGGGACAGAAAAAAGTGCTTGTGCTCAAACCGATGTTGGAATGGGAAGAAAGACTGCCATCCAAATATTTTGTCAGAATTCATCGTTCTACAATTGTTAACCTGGAATACGTCTATAAAGTTGAAAAATGGTTTAACTCTTCATATCATGTTTTTGTGCAAAATATTTCCGAGCCTTTTCAAATGAGCCGTCGATATGCTTCCAAGCTAAAAGAAAGATTTAAATAACAGTCATCTTTCTTGTCCACCAACTCCTCTACATTATGAAATTCCTTCTTTATCAATTTTCTTAATCAAATTTAATTTCCCTGCAAACTGCAATGCAAAGTCCTCAATCATCTTTGAAGCTTCATTATTTTGAGTGGCTCTAAGGTAAGTTTCAGCCATCTTTTTTAAGATTTGATAGAAGTGGACATTCATATCATCTACCAACATTTCTTTTGTCCACAAATCAATTGCAAGAGTCGACTTTTCCTCTTTATCCCAAAGTGAGATCATTATTGTACTGCAAGTCTTTTTTCCATCAAAACCTGCATCAGTAGCCTCCCATTCGATCTTCTCAGGCATTTTTTTATCATCTAATTCAACAGTAAACTTTATTTGAGATAATTTTGGCATATTATTCTTTCATCAAGATTATTCTCTGCAATAATAATAAATTAAGCTGAAAAATATTATGATTTGAAGCGGCTCTCTTTCCCCTCTTCTTTAAACCCCGCTCACTATTTTTAGTAGCAATATACTTTCACGCTATATGAAGCATAAAGGTTCGTTTGACGCAATAATGGCGTGCCGATAAGTTCTCCCAAGGAAAAGGATGCCACATAAAAAGTAACTGCCATTGATTAAGCAAAATGAGGGTATATTTTGTCGGACGAGCATTTTCCAAGTTTATTAATTAGAACAACTACATTGAACAAGCTAGATGAAACAGCCTGCCCCACTTTGAGGTGCTTTCGCTTGATTAACGTTATAACGCTTTATTAATAACAGTTTTCTTTTTAGTCTGGACTAGTATTGCACCGAAAGCAGCAATTAACATTCCTATCAATTCATGGACAGAAATACTTTCTCCAAGAAAAAACCATGCAAGAACTGCAATTTGAATTAACATTGTTCCATTAATTATGCTGGATTCCATTGCCGTGAGTGTTCTTAGCGTATGATTCCACAGTGTAAAAGCAAAAGCTGTATTAATAACTGCTAACCATAATAAATACATCCATGTCTTAAAACTGATCTTAGGAAATCCTCCAAATAAAAGTCCAATAATAATTAAAAATGAGGCTCCGATGCCCATACTTATAAAAGTAATAACTATTGGACTAATATCTTTATTTCTATTTATATTTCTCCCAATTACTGCAGAACCAGCATTAGCTAGAACCCCAGCAGACATTGCCGCTAATCCGAGAGCTTTATTTTCAACAATTGAAATAGGGAAAAAATATGCAATAATACCGGCAACAAATAACACTGTCCCAAGCCACTGAAGGTTCGATGGTTTTTCATTAAGAAATAATATTCCCATTACGGCGACAATAAAGGGAGTAAAATTAAGCATCAAGCTTACAGTAACAGATGGGAGTAAAGATAACCCCAAAAATTGTGTACCTTGGGTAAGAGTATAAAAAACTAATCCTAGAAAAACTAGTTTTTTCCATTGATTAGTGCTTAGATGTTTTATTTCATTAATATATTTTTTCTTTGCAATGAAAGGTGTAAAACATAAAAAAGCTATAATGTAACGTAATCCTGCATATGTAATTGGAGGAATTTCAATTAGCCCCCATTTAATAATTATGAATGATGTCGACCATAAAAAGGTCACAAACAAAGCTTGTAAGATTACAATTATATCAGAATTTTTACTATTTGTTATTTTCAATTGTACTTATCAAAAAACCATAATCTATAAAATTGAATTTATTAATTTGTCACTAACCTAGCGTTAGTTATGGTCGGAATCTGTCAATAAAAATGAGACAAAAAATTATTTTAATTAAGCAACTATTACAACGAAATTTTATAACCACATAAATGCTGTAGCGTTTAAAGCGTTCGGCTTGGAAAACTTGTTAGGTTTTGTCTTTATGCTCAATAGTTATTACTACATTTCCTTTTTTGTGCCCTTTTTCAACATACCTATGAGCCTCTACTATTTGTACCATAGGGTAGCGTTTATCTATCACTGATCTTAGCTTTCCTGCCTCGCAGAGTTCTTTGAGAAAGATCAGGTCTTCAACCTTTAACTTAATGTTGCCTGACAAAGCAAAAACGTTTAGATAGACTCCGGACTTCGTCAGGGATTTTTTACGTTTTGAATATGCAATCTTGCCTACTGCATCAAAAATAACGTCATAAGCATCATCGCTTTGTGTAAAATCTTCTTGCGTGTAATCGATAAGCTTATCGGCTCCCAGAGATTTCACTATTCCCAAATTCGCAGTACTGCATACTCCTGTAACTTCTGCCCCAAAGTGCTTGGCAATCTGTATTGCATAAGTACCAACACTACCGGAAGCTCCATAGATTAATACCTTTTGACTCTTATGAATATTTGCTTTTCTAAGATTAAGCAAAGCGGTTAATCCACCATTAGAAATCGGGGCGGCTTCCTCGTAGGACATATTGATTGGTTTTATTGCGAGAATCCCATCTTCAGGTATACAGCAATATTGGGCATACGCACCAAATCTAAATTCAGTGGATGCAAAAACGGGATCGCCAATATTAAACAGCGTAACATCTTTGCCGATTGCTTCAATTTCTCCGGCCAGTTCCATCCCAAGTATTTTTTTTCTTGGTCCCTTGAAACCTACCATGATTCGCATCAAGGGCTTAAAAAAGAAATCTTTTACTGGTCCTAAACCAGGCTCTAAACGCCGAACCTTAGTATCCCCTATGTGTACTGTTGTAGCATATACTTTTATCAGTACTTCATTATCTTTAGGAAAAGGTTTTTCCACTTCCTTAAATTGAAGAACCTCAGGTGGCCCGTATTTAGTGCATATTACTGCTTTCATAAGTATTTCTTCAATAATACTTTGATTCGATCATTATCAATATAGTTTACAACAATTTATCCTATAAGTCTGCGAAGATTTTAATTCCCCTTTATTATACTTATGAATTATACTGGAAATCAGTGTTTGATAGGGAATTCCTTCTTCTACTGCCTTTACTTGTATATCATGATAATCTTTTGAAGTTAACCTAATATTTATTCTTTTGCTTTTCGCTATACTTTCTTTTGCAGCCTTAACATAAATTTTTTGGTCTTTCTTTTTAATAGGCTTCCATTCACCTTTTTCGTAGGATTCTACTAATTCCTTTTCTTCTTTATCTAAATATTTCATCTCTATTCTTCCTTATTTAAATACTTCTTTGTTGCTTCTCTGCTTGGATATATTGTTTTCAAAAAATACTTTTCTTCATCTTCAACAAATGGTACAATGTATGCATAATCTCTGACTTCAACTATAAATATCCTTTGGTTCGGATATTTCTGTTTATTTGGATGCTCAACCACCTCCAACAATTTGTTATTTGATAGCGATTATACAATTTATTCAAAGGATATATTTCTTGTTTCTTTAGTGAGATTATTTTTATCCTCGTCCCAAACAAGATACTCCATTTATTGAGTTTCCTTAATGCTTACCTTTTCACCATATCCGAAAATTTGAACAATGCCGCAATGAAAAAGCGTTATATGCGACTTTGTTTATAAGTTCTATTTCTAAGTTCTTGGTCTATTCTTTCATTTAATATAATTTTTATTAAAGATTGATAAGGAACGTCTCTTTTGTTCGCAAGAGCTTTAAGTCCTTCTATTAAATGTTCCGGCAGCCTTATCGAAATTGTTTTCGTGGATGGTTTTAATTTTGGGAGCCTCACTCTTTTTGCTTTTGTCCAATCTACATAATTGGTAGAGTCAGCTTTTGACCAAAATTCTCTTTCTTCATCTTCGGTCTTAAACTTTGGTATCTTTTTTAACTTCTTGATCATATATCTTTCTTTCTTTTTTATTCATACTTCTAGCTGAAATAACTCGGATTAAATTTTTTCTTAATGTAAAGACGACAAATAATTTTCTATCCATATCTGTTCTTCCAAGTAAAAACCATCTTTTCTCTGATTCAGAATGTTTTTCATCATCTGTAATAATCAAAGGACTATTAAAAAATACTTGTTCACATTCAATTTTGGAAACTTTATGCTTCCGCCAATTTTTATCTGAATTAGCATCATCCCACTCAAATCCTTCACAACTTTCTAAAATATCTTTCATTTGCTATGTATATAATTATTATATACACAATTTTACTGAAATGATTACAAACGGTCAAGTTATTAAGATGAATTACTTGAGCATATAACAGCGTTACCAAAAATAGAGACTTTCACTCTTCGCTTGATGCACTAACGGCATTGCCGCTAACCGGAAGCTCAAAACAAGAATGCCGAACAACAGCAACAACTTTTATTTATAAAAATGTTTCTTAGAACAAACTACCTTAAAGAGCAACGTAACTTTAGAAACGCAATTTCATTATTACACAAATACCGCACTGAAAAACGCTGTCCGTGTTGAGCAGCGGCGTTAGAACGCACACGGTTGAAAATATAATTAAAGGACACAAAATTGTTTTAACCATTCCTTTGCTTGTTTGTCGTCCGAAAACGATTTCATTGGTATTGGTGGTGCTTTGAATTTGAATAGCAAATTCAAAATTAGTTTTGCAAGTCCTGGTGGTGAAACCATTGCCATCGCAGTATTGACATTCGGCAACTGTTCCGTTGAAAACTTTCTTGTTTCTTTATCTGGTACAGGAGAATTGGTTAAATAAATCAACAATGGAACTTTATTAAAATTTCTAAAATGCCGAATGCGAATACAGTTTACCCCGATTTAATCGCATAGGCGTCAACCTAAGAATCTGTTACATTACAATATTGAGGATAATATTATAATAGAATAGCGTAAATACTGAGGAATTTGTTAATCCTCTACGAGGATTTGCCAATGTAAAATAAACCTTTC
>JAKAFW010000079.1:0-5525 GCA_021817845.1 Bacteroidota bacterium | reverse complement strand
ACTTCAATTTTTTTTCACTCATAAATAATTCAAAAATAAAAAAGAGTGAACAGCAAAAGTTTTTACTGTTCACTCTGAACAATGTCATTATTTAAAGTTTAGTTTATGTGTGCTTATTTCAAAAGCATCATTTTCTTCACTGACATAAAATTACCAGATTGCAGCCTGTAGAAATATACTCCGCTTGAATATTTACTTGCATCAAATGTTGCTACATGTTTTCCTGCTGTCTGTACTCCTGAATACAATGTTGCTACTTCCTGCCCAAGCACATTATAAACCTTTAAAGTAATAAAGCTGCTTTGAGGAACAGAGTAGTTAATCTGCGTTGTCGGGTTAAAGGGGTTCGGATAATTCTGGCTTAGCTCGAACCTTGTCGGTATTAAATCAGGAGTTTCATCAACTGCTAAATATTTCGGAAACCAGTTCAAGTCACCCAAGGGTTTACCATCAGTGCCTGCACTCTGGAGAGTTGTATTTGAATAAGCGAGATTCTCCGGTACAGGGTAACCAATCCAGTCCTTCCAGTTCTTTGGTACCTGGGTAACTACATCAAAGGGTGTATTGTTTCTTTTTTGCCACCAGCGAAAATTTCCCGAGTTTTTCAGACTGACCCAGCCAATGAGTTTTATAAATTTAGCTAAACTATCAACTGCTGGCCCTGTCAATACCGGATCAAATCCCGGGTCTGTGCTGTCATTATTCGCTGCTGTTAAACCGGGCCATTTTGTTTTGTCGTTAAACATCAGAGCGGTTTGCGGGTTCATCCACAGAGAGGGAATAATTTTAACGGAAGCAGTATCGTTATATGCTTTCCACACATCAGTAATTGCTTTGGGCCAGAAATAAACATTATTTTTAACTATTACATTTCTATCAGATTCCTTAAAATTATAAGGAGGATTTAACAGTGAAGTTAGTGTGTCTAACATAATAACACCAAATCCCTCGTGAGCATTATTAGCCCCGCCTTTACTGGCATTAAGAGAATCAATAGCATGCGCGCTTATACCATAGAAAATGTTATTTGTAATTTCAGCGTTGGTTAACTGTGTTGCAAGCAGCAGCCCACTGGCAGTCAGGTATATTGTATTATGATTAAGTCGAAAATAACCTATACCCTTTGGCGAACCAATTATAGAGCGCGACAAGAGGAAAAATGTGTTGTTATCAAATATTACTGTATCAACTGTAACGCCGCCAATCGCCCACATAACTTGATTACCCTGCCAAAACTGGTTATTCATATTTCTGAACTCACAGTTTGTAACAAAGAGTTTATTCCCATTCCCATGCCATTCAATTGGCTTATCAACTTGTTCTAATACGCAATGATCAAGGTTTACTGTAACGCTATCACCATTTGTATAAACAGTAAAACCACCTACATAAATGCTGTCAATCCTTGTAGCTATAAGGTACAAATATTTCAGGGTAATTTTCCCGCCGCCAGCCCGTATAAATTGGCTTGGTACAGAATTATCGGGATTAATATATGGAGCTACTACAGGCGGCATACCAGTAGTCGGATTAATTTTTCCTACAATATTAACATTGAAGTTGGTGATCATTGTAGCATTATAGAAGTATACTGTATCAGTTGAACCGGTCTGCTGCAGTACATATACTCTGTTAGGGTTATTTCTCTGCCCTGTTGCAGTAGTATCGCCCATTATAACCTCATTAAAGTAAGGACCGCTGATAGGATTCGCAGGAATTACAACTGTATCAGGCGCTTGAGCAAACGACTGACTTGGTATTGCAAGAATCACTGCGACCGCAACAAAGAACAATATGGTTAGAGATGCTTTCATAGGAAGCCTCCTTATTTTTGTTGAAGCCCGCCTTACCGGCAGACAAATTAAGTTAATTAGGAATCAAAAAAGTATTTTTTTATTACCACTTTTTTCAATTAACGAATTAGCTTTGTTTAATAATTATTATATACATGGTATTCTCTATTGTAATTTCCAACGAATTCCCAAGTCAGCAGTCAAACCGTAATGCTGTTCGGATGAAGGAAATCCTGTACCCCGAACCAGAAACGTGTCACTTTCACTATTTAGATTATTTATATCAAAGAAAGCAGACAGACCTAGCCAGGGCAAATCCTGCTTAACTGAAAAATCCCAACGTAAATATTTATCCTTGGATCTGCGTAACTCAGGCCAAAAGCTTGTTCCATTGAAAACGTCAGCCTGGTATATCATTGAGAGGCGTGTAGAGAAACCCCTAAAATCATATCCAAGAGATAGATTTACAACGTCGTTCGGCTGATTTATAAGCCGGTCAGTATAAGTTGTGTCTATATGTTCGACACGCGGAGGATAACCTACAACTCTTGAAAAAATGAACGAGTATCTTGCTTTAGAGAATATGTGAGTATAGTTGATATTCATTACAAGTCCCTTAAAAGGATCGGGCAAGTACCAAAAATGCGTTTGCCACTCAAGCTCGGCTCCCCAGACATTGATCCTGTTAGGATTATTAACAGTAGTATTGATTGTATAACCCCTTGTATAGTCTGGGAGACCGGGATACCGCGACGGGTCGCTGAGAGTAATTGAACCCGGGTTGAATAACATTTTATCAAGTCGTTTCATAAAAGCACCTGCTGTAAACAGCCCGATACCGTTACCATAGAATGATAACTGTACATCATAGTTTTGAGAACGACTCGGTTCCAATAGATAGTTATTCCACGTGACTGATTTAAGAAAAATATCCATTCGTGGTATTATAGCATTGTAATCTGGGTAAGAAAGAGTATTGGTATATGCAAGCCTGATATCGAACCAGCTAAATGGCTTGTACTTCAAACTTATATCCGGCAGCCAGAAACCATGGTAAAGACTTACAGTCGTATCTGTATGTTCAAATGGATATGGATATGAGTTATTATTATAGGCGGCAGGAACATGCGCTGCTGTATAAGTTGTTCTAAGCCCTTGATAACGGACACCGGGTATAAGAGTAATCTGAGAGCCAATGTTCACAACAGCCATTATATAGCCTGCATTCTGATACTCATTACCTGAATAATCACTGGCGATATTTTCATAGGCATTTGGAGAATAATCGCCGCTGGTAACAGCGGGTTTGCTTTCCCCTATTTTTTTTATAATATCTATTGCCTGTCCTATCAAGCCAAGATTTGTTCCCGGACCCATCTTATAATTACCACGAAGAAAATTTCCGTAACTAAATCTTGGGTCTTCGAATACTTTTATTGGAAGCCTATCCGTGCCGTTAGGGTTTACGTTATAAGGCGGCTGGGTCATCCACGGAAAAGCGTCAAGAATCGCCTTGCGTGCATCTGCGTTACCATCAAAAAATATTACTCCATCTCCTTGTTCATGGTTATACCACCTGTCAGTATATATATACTGACCGCCGATTTTTATAGTGCCGCTGATCAGATCGGACAGAGTAATGCTTTTTTGAAGATCAATAGAGCCAGTAATTCTTCTATACTTTAAAAAATTATCGCTTGTATTAAATGTATTAAAAAACATATTATCTAAGTTCGTTTTTGCTTCACCGCTTTTAGCTATCAACAATGGATCTTCGTTTGTAGGAATGGTATTCAGTCCTGCAGAAATTTGAAGAAAATTCATATCCCAATTTCCCAGGGAAATATTCTCTGAGTAAGAATGTGAGAGTTTAGCATCCATTTTAATTGAAAATAGTTCTTGTTTATAAGCAAGAATATTCTGAATAACATTCAATGTGTTGGGTGAGTAACCGGCTCCAAATGTTATAGTATTACCTGAAAGGTTATAATTCTGGCTGCGTGTTTCAGTTTTTGTATCGCTCTTGCTAAAGAAATTCATCAGGTCAATTTTCCCTTTAGGCAATTTATAATCCAGCACAATAGTTCCATCATATCGTCTTCTATCCCGTGGATTGAATGAGAGATTCAGACTGTTTAAAATTACCGGGTTAGGTACGCCGAATTTTTTTGTTTGAATATCATAACTCCCACCCAACTGGTCAGCAGTAAGATTTACTCTTTCAACAATGCCCTGAACAAAAACTCCGAAATCATCGTTCAGAAATCTGTCCCCAATACTGCCTGCAAACTTGTAATTGCCATAGGCGTTTTGTATATCCTTATATCCTCCCTGGGATAGAAAGTCAATTTCAGGCCCGCCGGTGCTGGTTTTTCTAGCCTCTCTTATCTGAAAATTAACCACGCCTCCCAGCACTGCAGCATCCATATCTGGTGTAACTGTTTTTGAAACTTCGATTCCTGCAAGCATATTTGAAGAGATCATACTTAAGTCGGTACCTCTATCACCGGTGTTTGTTGTTGCCATCTCAACGCCGTCAATCAACACCTTATTATATTTCGGCTCAAGTCCCCGAACAACTATTCCAGACCCTTCTCCTCCATTCCTGATAAGAGATATTCCGGGCAATCTTCCGACAGACTCTGCTGCGTTTGCATCAGGCAGTTCCTGTATTCGTGCAGCAGAAACTACATTAACAATTTTGTCGGATGCAAGCTGCTGATTGATCGCAGCATTCTGTCCACTTGCCTGTGCAGTGACCACTATTTCTTTGCCTGTTACTCCCACCGGCTCAAGTTTAAAATTCTGTTCAAGGCTCTCATCTCCCTTTATTTCTATCTTAATAGTCATAGTCTGATAGCCGATGTAAGAAATCTTCAAAGTATATGAACCCGCCGGAATGCCTTCTATATTGTATTTCCCCTCCATATCAGCAGCAGCCCCAAGACTCGTGCCTTCGAGAACAATGTTAGCACCAATAAGAGGTTCTCCCGTAACCGCATCGGTTATCTTGCCTCTGATCTTACCAGTTGCTGCGCTCAAGGCACTCTGAGTGAAAGAAAACATAATCAAGAGTGCAAGAAATACAGTAGTTCGTTTAACAAACATCTTATCCTCCCTTGGAACTTGAAGTTGAATTTATTTAATTCTATTCTCTCAGAATAAAAATTACCCTCTAACCTACCTGTAAATTATATATACAATATTGTATACACTACAAAATATAAAATTTTCTTTTATGTAAAACAATAGCTTTACAATAAAATCTTTAAAAAACCTACCAATTAAATTTAGAGAAGAAGTCCATGCCCTCCCCTCTCTTTTTTGAAATAAATTCTAATGCCTGGTTAACAGAATAGTTCTCGTGAATTATCTTTGACAATGATAAGGCTACAGCACGCGGGTCATCTTGCTGAACAAATGTTACGTTTCTTCCAACCATCGCGCCTCTTACATTCGGCGCCGACTTCATTGCATGCTCAAATGATTTTATTGTGTCAAGCGGGGATTCTTTTGCCGGACCGCCAAGTAAAAGAACAGGCAGCGTTGTTGCTCTTGCTACTCTTTCAAAATTTTCATTGTAAGAAATCTTCAGCCAAGTATACAAAGATGTTTCCCCCAACGACGCCGCTGCACCAACATCTTTTACCAGTGTTTCAAGATCTGTTTTAAAAGCATAATTTTTATCCCTGCCTTCAACAGTAACCGGTTCGATAAAAGCATAAAGACCCA
>JAKAFW010000047.1:0-24378 GCA_021817845.1 Bacteroidota bacterium | reverse complement strand
TACCAGTAGCAAAAGATCGATTTGAGGGATATAGATTAGCCCTTAAAACAAATGGTATAGCCTTTAATCCGGATTTAGTAGTTCATTCTTTTAGAAATTTTGCAGATAGTTATAGGAAAATGTTTTCTATAATGAAGAGTAAGATGAAAATAGATGGTATTATAAGCATTGGGGGAGTAATTACCTATGGAGCAGGGAAAGCGATATTAGAGAGTAATCATACAGTACCAAAGGATATAATGCTTGGAGAATTTGGAGATAACGATATAGTCTCCCGTTTAGGTGTTCCATTCTTCACCGTTAATCAAAATCCTTATATAATGGGTAAATCATCGGTTGACTTGTTGATTAGGATAATTGAACAACAAGGAACTCACGATAATTTTAATGATATAATTGTTGATTCTGAAATCTTGAAACGATAAATTATCTTTTCCAGCAAATTCTTCAAATACACCAATAAACAAAAATTCTACCTATCCAACCAGTTAGACAATAATTTAATTTTCAAAATCTTAAAAGAATATTCAGGTTTAATTAATTAACACAATTTAATATTAGTTAGAAAGAGAGTAAATATGAAAACTAAAATACACTTTAGTCTTTTGGTATTTCTATTTTTTTATTTTGCTGGTGCGGGAATAGTATTTTCGCAAAGTACATCAAAAGGAACCCTTAAAGGTCGGATTATTGGGTCAGACACAAAGAAAGCACTTCCATATGCAACTGTTATGATCGTAGGGACAAACAATGGTGCTGCTGCTGATGCTGAAGGGAACTACATCATACGAAATGTTGGAGCTGGAAGACAAGAAATATCTGTCTCTTATGTAGGGTATGAAACTAAAAAGGTCGAAGTTTCAATTCAACCTGATAAAGTAACAGAACTTAATATAAATCTAGAAATCACTGCAATAAAGGGCAAGGAAGTAGTTGTCACAGCCCAAAGAGTTGGTCAACAGGGAGCAATCAATGAGCAAATTAATTCAAATACAATTAAGAACGTGGTTTCATCTGATCGTCTGCAAGAAAATCCGGATGCAAATGCTGCAGAAGCTATAGGGCGTTTACCCGGTATTTCACTTATAAGGTCCGGTGGAGAAGGCACTGGTGTTGTAATACGCGGCTTAGATCCAAAATATACTCAAGTCTTATTAGATGGTATTCCACTGCCATCTACCGATGACAACACAAGGGCTACTGATATAAACGGTATTTCTGAATACGCTCTTCAGGGAGTAGAAGTTTTTAAGTCAATTACATCTGATATGGAAGGTGACGCAGTAGCAGGTGTAATAAATCTAAAACTAAATGAAGCGCCAAGCGGATTGAAATATAGTTTAATGGCTCAAGGCGGTTATAACGACCTAAATAATTATTTGAAAAACTACATATTTCAGGGGTCGGTCAGCAATAGATTTTTTAATGATAAGTTAGGTATATTATTAAGCCTTGATGCTGAGAATGTAAATAGGAGCGCACAGACTTTAAGTGCTAGTTATCAAATAGTATCAGTTCCAGCTGTCGGACAGTTAGCTCCTCTTTATGCTAATGGTATTAACTTAAATGACCAGACTAGAATTAACGGAAAGGATGCCGGGACATTGGTGTTTGATTACAGACTATCTTCGGTTACAAAGCTTTCCTTCACTAACTTTTTCTCACACACAGATCAGAATTATACTGATGTCACCAAGTCCTACTCTCCAACAACCGGAAGTGCAAGTTATTCAATAAATGATATACCACACATATATACAGAATTGTATATCGGTTCACTTAAGGCAGTGCATCAGTTTGAATCTTTTGAATTGGATGAAGGATTATCGTTTTCTCAATCGCATGATTACACTCCGGATTCGAGGAATTGGCAGTTTACGGATATAGTTCCGGGTCTAAGTAATTATGGTAATTTGGCAGTTGAAAGGTTACCGCTGAATCAAATACTTGCGGGCGCAACAGACGGACTCTCAGCAACAACTTTAAATAATTTTCAATTATATAATATGACTCGCTCGGCTGATGATATGATTGAAAAGCATATTAATGCATATATTAATTCAAAAATTCCTTATCAAATGGGAGATTATATCTCAGGCTATATTAAGTTCGGCGCCGAATATAAATTAAATTCAAGAGATAGAAATTATGATGATAGAGGTGAAGGAAATCCTATTATTTTGGATCCGAACTGGGGAAGCTATGCAACTCAGTATCTTCCATGGGCAGGTGTAACACAAACCAATATGATGTCAATGTATGGACTAAATGAATCTACAGTTAATAACTTTTTAAAGGGTCAATATAATTTTGGCTGGTATCCTAACATTAACCGGTTAAATCAAGTATTTGACTGGTGGAATAGTTATTCAAATTACTATATAAATATTAATCCAAAGGCAACCCCTCCTGCTTTTGCAAATGGTAAAATCGGTTTCCAGCCTAATTGGGCGGGCATAAAGTTGAATACACAGAAAGTGAATGAATATTATTATTCCGGTTATTTGATGGGGGAATTTGATTTGGGTGATATTGTTTCTTTTATTCCTGGAGTACGATACGAAAAGGTAAGAGATAATTTAGGCGGTTGGTGGCAGGAAACTGTTTCCTTCCAAGACCCTAAGCATGCACCAGGGTATTCGACAGACTCAACTCATAATGATGAATACTGGCTTCCGAACGTACATCTTAAAGTCAAACCTGCAAGCTGGATACAGACATTATTTTCATTTACACAAACTTTAAACAGACCGAATTATAATGATTTATTGCCAAATGTTTATCTTAATAGAGGATCCGGTCAAGAATTTTACCAATCCGGAAATCCGGATTTGAAACCCGAACTCTGGTCAAACTTTGATGCACAGGTTGCAATATTCGGAAGTAAAATTGGATTATTATCAATAGATGGGTTCTATAAAACTGTTAAAAATATGATATGGACACCATCTATCTTTAGAACATCAGGACAACCCTGGATATTTGGTAATGATATTAGCCAATATTTTTCTAATACATCAACGGTAGTAATAACCATACCTCAGAACCATAGTTTTCCGGTATACTTAAAGGGATTAGAATTTGAAGCTCAAACAAACTTATGGTATCTGCCGGAGCCATTTAACTATATCTCTTTAGATGTGAACTTTACTTTAATTAATTCTTCAACCAAATATGAATACTCAAAAACCAACTTAATAACAACAGGGCATGACAGTAAAGGAAGACCAATAACACAACTAGTTTCAGTTGATTCTATTTATTCCGGTCCTGTTCTGAATCAACCAAAAAGTATAGCAAATTTCTCTTTTGGATATAATTATAAAGGATTCAATCTTTGGTTGTCTTACCAATATACTGGCTCAATGGTTTCAAGTTTCCCAAACTTAACAGAATTTCAAAACAATGTTTCTCAATTTGCCAAATGGGATTTGCAAATTGCACAAAAGCTCCCAGTCAATGGACTTGAAGTTTTATTTAACTATGCAAACATAAACAATCCAGTTGGGTATCAAAATAACTTAGCAGACCCCAGAGCAACATACACTGAAAGTTATGGTTGGACAATGGATTTAGGAATTAGATATAGGTTATAAATAATTAACTCAATAATAAATACTAAATATGAAAGGAGGCAATAGAATAATCATATTGTAATAAGGGAAATATTTCAATTTACTTTTCAATTTGTAAGGGGAATTGTTTAATTCATTTAATTGAGAAAGGAGGTTAGGTTCGGATTAGTATTATAATTATCGCAAAATTTTTTTAATTAACTATACAATTTATTTAAGGAGAAAAAATGAAAAAATTATCCATTTTTCTTATGTTCCTTCTATTAAATGCTACATTATTAGCACAAACATATTTTGATGTGCAGCCTGGCTACGGGACATTAAATGATGCAATCACTGCAAATCAGGGAAATGTAATATATAGACTTCAAGCAGGGCAATGGTATGGTCTTAGCGGACAAATTGAAAATAACGGATTTGCATTAACCATAGTCGGGACAACACCTGCTGCCGGTCAAATGCCTGCTGAAATACAGACAGCGACATTGCCGGACGGTACAGTCTTAGCTAATCTATTCAGTGTATTGGGCGACTTGACACTAAAAAATGTTTTTATTGTTAATGCCGATGCAAATAATACAGAGGGTGGTAATAGTGTTATTTCTGTTAATGATGCAACACCAAATAAAGTAGTATTGGACAGTGTTACAGTTGATCCAGTGGGTTCAAACGGTGGTTTAATCGCTTTTAATGCAACCCCCCATCCAAAACTCTTTCTTACAAATTGCTTATTTCTGCGCATGGGCATGTTGGATGGCGCCAATGATGGTTGGTTCTGGTCCATTGGTGGCGCTCCCAATAATGGATTCGATACTTTGTATTTAGAGAACAATACTTTTTTGTGCACCGGAACAGGAATGGGTATGGGCGCCGGTTTTAACACAGACTCAGATAATGTTGTCTGGATAAATCATAATTCATTTCTTTTGCATAAGAGTCAGATATACTGGGCGTGGCGCATGAATAGCTACTATGTAACAAATAATCTTTTCTTTGATTTTACAACACAACCGTGGAATTTCCAGTGGAATGTTTTCTTCCCGGATGGCGATACTGCCGGTACCCAAAGCAGGCTTGCTTTGGTAAATCAGGATACAGCTTCCTGGGATTCTACAAATGGGCAACTTCTATCACAAAGGAAGTTATTTGTTGAATATAATTCTTTTTATACAGATCCGAGAATCGCGGCATATCCAACGACCTGGGCTGCAGCACATACCAAAAATAATGATGGCGTAACTCCAATTGCAAGTTCTTACATTATGCATCTGATGTATCCAGCAGACTCTGCAGGAGTGAATAGAGAGGCTCAGATGTCCAGTGATAAGAAACATTTCCCCAATTTTTATGAAGGTAATTATTTAGACAATACTTTAGGTTCAAGCACTGTTAATAACGATCCTCAATTTGTAGATCAAAAATTCTATAAGATGCAGGATTCATTATACCTTTGGACCCTACCAGCGGCTGAACTGAATACCTGGGGCTTTGCTGCAAACAATGTAAGTCCACAGCCTAATCAAATAGGAAATTGGTTTTGGAATATTGATAGTGCTTATAATTATGGTAACCCTACAGCATGGCCGCGTGCTAATTGCGCATATACAAATAGTACTTTATTAACAGGGTCCATAGAAGGATTACCATTAGGTGATTTAAATTGGTTCCCAGCTCAAAAGGCAATTTGGCAGAAAAATCAAGCTGCTATCATGGCACACATTGTAAGTGAAAATACTTCTGTATTAAATGTAACTGATGTAAAGAAAGAGAATAATCAGACGCCGACTGCGTTCACACTATCACAGAATTATCCAAATCCATTTAATCCCTCGACGGTTATTAAATACAGTGTACCTAAAAGTGGTATTGTTACTTTAAAGGTTTACAATATGTTAGGCCAAGAAGTTGCAACTTTAGTTAATCAAATGCAAAATTCAGGAAACTATATTGTGAATTTCAATGCTGATAAATTAGCTTCCGGAGTTTATATGTATAGAATCCAATCCGGTGATTTTACTTTAACAAAGAAAATGGAACTCTTGAAGTAAAAATTTAGTTGACAAATATTTCTATTAGGGTTTTAGTTGTAATAATAATACAATTATGACCCTTTTAGTTTTCTTATTGTAATTATTCGTTATAGTAGTTCGTTTGAAAAAGCGGACCACAACTTTTTAGATCTAAGCAAATATCCATTATTTGCCAGTGATTCTTATACAATTCAATTGCTTTTATTCGCAATTGTTCTTGGATGTTTTTTCCCCCATTTTTAATTCTTCAGTTTAAAAATGTAATCGATGTTCAGCTATTAATTAACAAATCTTCAATAACAAGTTCAAAAACAAAGTGAGCACCATGAAAAAGAATTTTAGGTTTAAACTTTCTTTCTTGTTTTGTTTTTTGGGATTAATTGTAGTACAAAACAATATTAGCGCACAAACTCAAAGGTATGTAACAGTATTTTACTCGGTATGGGCAAACCTGGCTATGCCAAGCAGTTTGTATGGCAGCGATGTCTACAATATGTCGTCAACCATATACAGTCCGTATCCAGCATTCAATTGGTGGGGAAAACCTGCTTATTGCGCAACCCACGGAGATACAACCATAAAAAACAATTACCTTATGTATTTTAATAACGATTCCACTCAAGCTAACGATAGTCTGATTGATTATCATGCAGATCTGCTGACGAGTGCCGGTGTTGATTTTATCACGTTGGATTTAACGAACGGATCGCAACAAACTATTGTTAACGGAGCAATAGCGCTTTGTACGCGTTATCAATGGCGTCTAGCTAATGGATTATCAATACCGCAAATTGCTTTCTGGGTTAAGGATGAGGCAACTCTGAAAGTAATTGAAACGCAGATATTTAATGTATTTAATAGCGGCATATTCTTTAATTATCTTGGTAAGAAATTATTATTAGTTGCTCAACCGGATTCCACTTTAGGTGCAGGAGATTCAAACCAACCGGCAGTTCCCACAAGTGGAGATTTTGCAAACTATACAGCACGTCACTGCTGGGGACTTTCCGGAGTAAATGGTCAATACTGGTGCTTCAAAACGAACCAAAGTACTCCTCCACCGGCATTTTATTACAATGGACAGCCAGAGGAGATGTGTGCGCCGGTTGCTTGTCAGGCATCCTATATGACCACTGATGGTGTAAACCCAACCGCAGGTGCAGTCGGGCGGCAAAACGGCGCTTTCTTTACCACATACGTAGAAGCGGCTAAAACTGTACAGCCAACATTCCTTTTTATTCATTCATGGAATGAATGGACAGCCCAAAATTTCGGGACGCAAGCCACACCAACTTTTGTAGATATGTGGCGTGAGGAATATAGCGCTGATATTGAACCCATGGAGGGCGGACATACCGATCAATACTATCAGTTGATGAAAACAAAAATAGGTGAGTTCAAGAGAGCAGGTATTCCAGATTGGGAATTTACATCCGATGTCCAAGGTTGGACTGCAACTAATCAGATTACGGGATTCGGATGGCAAACTGGTGGATATGTCGGTGGCACCATAGCAGGTACTGACGCAAATATAACTTCAAACGGTAACCTTTCAATAGATATAACTAATAATAAATATGTTCAGGTTAGAATGGCGAACAATTCGGCACAAACTGTATCTCAAATCTATTTTATAACCAATACTGATAATGTATGGAATGAAGCAAAACATATTGATTTTGCAATAAATCCGAATTCAGGTTTTACTACATATATTATTGATATGTCAAGTATCGCAGGATGGACAGGTACACTTCAGCAGTTACGCTTAGACCCTTGTAACGGTGGCGCAGGAACCGGATCTTTTCAGGTAGATTATATTCATATTGTAGGAAAAGCATGGGAATTTACATCCGATGTACAGGGCTGGACCGCAGGTAATAATATTTCTGGATTTGGATGGCAAACCGGTGGATATGTCGGTGGCACTATAACAGGCCAAGATGCATATATGTATTCAGGTGGTAGCCTTGGGTTAGGTATAACTAATAATAAATATATTACCGTTAGAATGGCGAATAATTCATCACAGACGGCAAGTCAAATCTATTTTATTACCAGCACCGATAATGTATGGAATGAAGCAAAACATAAAGATTTTGCAATAACTGCGAATTCAGGATTTACTACATATACTATTGATATGTCAACTGTTCCAGGGTGGACTGGTACGCTTGAGCAATTACGCTTAGACCCTTGTAACGGTAGTCCCGGAACCGGATCTTTTCAAGTAGATTATATTCATATTAGTAATGGAATGTATAAACATACTGCAGATATAAAAGAGAACAATAAAGTAACGGAACCGCAAATACCTAGCAACTATTTACTCAATCAAAACTATCCTAATCCATTTAATCCAAGTACCGTTATTAAATACAGTATCCCGAAGAGTGGTTATGTTATTTTGAAAGTTTATAGCTTGACCGGACAAGAAGTAGCAACTTTAGTTAACGGTCAATTAAGTGCCGGTTCATATAAAGTAACTTTTGATGCTTCCAACCTGCCTGCCGGCAGGCAAGGATTAGCATCTGGAGTTTATATGTATAGACTCCAAGCTGGTGATTTTTCTTTAACAAAGAAGATGATACTTCTAAAATAACTTAAGGGAGTGTAATAGAATATCTAATACAAGCATAACTAATTGATGTTACGCCCCCCAAAGTATTATTTGAAATAAGTATAGATAGAAAAAGTGGTTTCATTGTTAAGGGAAGAAACCACTTTATTCTTTTAAATCTTAACCAACATTTTATGTAAAATTATAAAGATATGCTTATGGGAAAAAATAAACTTTTACAACCTTGGTTCATATCATTGTGTTTTCTTTTTGCTCTATTATTAACCATCGTCTCCTTTGCACAAAATAATGACGATTCGCAGATCATTTCTATAATCCCTAAACCCGCAAAGGTTCAAATCGAAAAGGGGAAATTTACATTTAGCGAAAAGACTAAAATCTGGATAAGCGAACCAACTGATGAATTAAAAAGGCTTGGTGATTTAATAGCGACAAATGTTGATCAATCAACGGAATGGAAGCTTTTTGCTACAGCAAAAATGACGCGCGACATTCCCAAAAGTTTGGTCCTTTTACAGATCAAAAAAGATTATCAATGTTTAGTTACTACAGAACAACCTAACGAAGGTTACTCGCTTGAAATAGCACCAAATAAAATTACCATTACAGCCGGAAGCGGCGCTGGAATTTTTTATGCAATACAAAGCTTGTTTCAGTTAATGCCGGTTGATGCAAATACAAACAATATCTCTGTTCCTTGTGTAAACATTGAAGATGCTCCGCGTTTCAAATGGCGTGGTGTTCTTCTTGATGTTAGTCGTCACATGTTTCCGGTTAAGTTCATTAAAAAATTTATCGACATTCTTGCGATGTACAAAATGAACATTTTTCATTGGCATTTAACCGATGATCAAGGATGGCGAATTGAGATCAAAAAATATCCGAAACTCACTCAGGTTGGGGCATGGCGAAAAGAAACTGTAGGCGATGGAAAACCGTACGGCGGATTTTACACTCAAGACCAGATAAGAGAGATAGTCGCTTATGCTAAAGAAAGATATATAACCGTCGTTCCGGAGATTGAAATGCCGGGACATTCACTTGCGGCGCTTGCTGCTTATCCAGAGCTTTCTTGCACAGGCGGTCCATTTGAAGTAGCCACAAATTGGGGACCGCATAAAGATATCTTTTGCGCCGGGAATGAAAAAACTTTTCAATTTCTAGAAAATGTATTAACTGAAGTAATGGATTTATTTCCGAGTAAATACATCCATATCGGCGGTGATGAAGTTCAAAAAGACAGATGGCGAAAATGCCCGAAATGTCAAGCTCGAATTAAAACAGAAGGATTGAGAGGTGAAGCTGAGCTGCAAAGTTATTTCATTCAGCGCATCGAAAAGTTTTTGAACTCGAAAGGAAGAAGAATTATCGGTTGGGATGAAATTCTTGAAGGCGGGCTTGCACAAAACGCAACGGTGGAGAGTTGGCGCGGGACTGATGGAGGAATAGCCGCGGTAAAAGCAAAACATAATGTTATAATGGCTCCAGGCGAATATTGCTACTTCGATCACCCTCAAGGATTGAGCGGCGAACCGAAAGCAAATGGCAGCTACTTATCGCTTGAAAAAGTTTATTCATACGAACCCGTTCCGGATGCGTTAAATAAGGAAGAAGCAAAATTTATTATAGGTGCTGAAGCAACCATGTGGAGTGAATTTCTTGAAACAACCAATCATGTTGAGTACATGCTACTTCCAAGATTATGCGCGTTTTCTGAAGTTGTTTGGACTTCTAAAGAATTGAAAAACTATGATGACTTCTCTAAAAGAATGGTGAAGTCTTATGATATGTTACAAAAGAAGAACATCAACTTTAGAGTCCCTCCGCGAATTTCTGGAAACGCCGAATTGCTAATCACGAATAATCAATCGGTTGTTCTTTCCCCTTCTATTTACGGAACAACAGTTCATTACACACTTGATGGCACCGAGCCTAGTTTGTCATCGCCTCAATACAAACAATCCCCCGGGGTAAATGAACCAATTCTGTTTAAAACAAAAACATTTTTAGAAAATGGAAAATGTAGCCCTACTTCAACAATAATGATTAGCTTTGTCGATTCAACTATAAATGGGCTAAACTATAAATATTATGAAGGTAACTGGAATACATTGCCAGACTTTAAACTGCTTACACCTACCCGTACCGGAAAAGTTTACAAACTTTCTCTTCATGATATTCAAACCAAAACAGATTACTTCGGAATTGTCTGGGACGGTTTTATCAAAATAAATAAGGATGGAGAATACAAATTTTATCTTACATCTGACGATGGAAGTAAATTATTCATCAACAACACTGAGCTGATAAACAATGACGGACCTCACTCAACTAAGGAAATGAACAATAAAATCAATTTAGTGGCCGGTAAATATCCGATAAGGATTTTGTATTTCCAGGTTACAGGGGAAAAAAACATAAAGCTTGAATACGTAGGTCCCGGCATAACGCGTGAGCCGATTCCGGCAAGTGCATTTTATTTAAAATAATATAATATAGGGACAACCTCCGATGAATATAAAACATTTCAATTTCCTATTAATAATTTTTGTTTTATTAATTTTATTTGATTCTAATATATTGTATGCTCAAAATTCTCCACAAAATAGAGGATTTGGCGAGACGTGGGTTGCAACAGATGCCCTGGGTCGTACATTACCTACTTATAATCAGGCGGCACCGCCCCATGCTAATAAATATGTCGGGGTGTTTTATTGGTTGTGGCATGGTCATACGCGTACAAATCCTATCCGTGATGTAACTAAAATTCTCGCAGCAAATCCTCAAAACCCGCAGTGGCAGGAAACTGATTATTATTGGGGCGAACCGGAAGCCGGATATTATTTTTCGGAAGATCCGTGGGTAACAAGAAGAAATATAATGATGCTTGCTGATGCAGGAGTAGATTTCGTATTCTTTGATTATACCAATGATCAGTTCGATGAATATGCAACTGCTCTTAAAACTTATTGTGGTATATCAGAAGAATTAAAAAGTCAAGGCATTAACGTACCGAGGATAGTATTCTTTTTCAACTCAAATCCTGCGCCAAAAATAGAAGAGATATACAGCACTTTCTATAAATTAAATAAATATTCTGACCTATGGTTTTATTGGGAGGGAAAACCATTACTTCTTGCAGATCCAAATGTGGTATTGCCGAGCAAAAGCTATACTGCGGGACTAAAATTTAAGGCTGATTCATCTTTCACCGGTATAGATGTCTCCTGTCCAAGCTGGGGGGACAACATTGGCAATATGACCATGAAGCTTTACAAATGGGATTCAACCTATGCTTCCACAGTTGCAAGTGTTCCGGTTGCGGAGTCAACATTTGTCAATTATAATGATAATGCATGGCTTAAATTATCTACAACGAAACAACCTGCAGGAGAATATTACTATGAGTTCAGCAACGCTACTCAGATAGTTGGCGTATGGGGATGGGTTGTTTCCGGAGATTCGGTTACAAGTTATTTAAATGGAGTTGTTTGCGATACCAACTGGGTAAGCAGGATCTATTATGCAGATGGCACTGTCGACCCACTTACAAATATTCATAACAATTCCGCAGCTGGGCATGTAGCAATTCAGCTTCCATCAACTATAGTATCTGACAATACCGAGATAAAAAATTTCTTTACATGGCGTCAAATGTGGGCGTTCCAAACTGATACTACCGATCAATGGAGATTCCTTGATTATCATCCTCAAACACCTTCTTACCACGATGGAAGTGTTGAACAAGTTTGTGTAAATAAAGCAATGGGTGCGCCGCTGTGGAGAACAACCGGTATTGATCTTCAAGGCTCAAGTTTTCACCCGGCAGTAAATATGAAAGTCCCAACGTATGATGAGTTCTGGTTAAGCCCCAATACACCGGATGGTTTGTATTTTGGAGACCAATGGGCAAGTGCTCTACAAATAAATCCTCCTATCATTACAGTAACCGGATGGAATGAAGAGATTGCAGGCGCATGGATAGATACGACACTTTACGGATTGTATTATTTTATGGGAAAGCTCCTTTCGCCTGCAAATCCCTATTATTTCGTGGATGAATTTAACGAAGAATTCAACCGGGATATTGAGCCGATGAAAGGCGGGTATACCGATGATTATTATTATCAATTTGTAAGCAACGTCCGAAAGTATAAAGGAGTAAATCCTCAACAAGCTGCCACACTTCCAGAAACAATAGCAATGCACGGAAACTTTTCTGATTGGTCAACAGTTAAACCGGTTTATTATGATGCAGCAGGCGATGTGGCTCATAGGAATTACCCTAATGTAGATAGTAGTGCTATCTATGTAAACGATACCGGTCGCAATGATATAATAGAATCGCGAGTAGCCTACGATAGCAGTAACATTTATTTTTATGTAAAGACAAACAGTGCATTGACACCCTACACAGATAAAAACTGGATGCTTTTGTTTATTGATTCAGATACGAATCATGCCACGGGTTGGGAAGGATACGACTACCTTATAAATTTAAACATAAAATCAGATTCAGTTACAACATTGGCAAGATGGAATGTGCAGGATTCTTCATGGGATGAAACATCTGATTTAAAATACCAATATGTGGGCAATCAAATGCAAATTGCAGTGCCGAGAAATTTGATAAATCAAACAGGGAATGATATTTCATTTTATTTTCATTGGGCAGATAATATTCAGAAGTTAAATGACATAACCGAGTTTTTTATTGATGGTGATTCAGCGCCGGACAGAAGATTTAATTATTGGTATACTACCCAAGCACCAACAGATGTCAAGGAAACATATCAACTCCCTCAAAGTTTTTCATTATCACAAAACTATCCAAATCCATTCAATCCCACAACACAGATTAAGTATAGCATTCCTCAAAGCGGAATAGTTACACTTAAAGTATATAATATGCTAGGGCAAGAAGTAGCAACTTTAATTGATAAAGAACAAAAGACCGGGAGCTATACGGTAAATTTTGATGCATCCTACCTGCGCAAGCAAGAATTAGCATCAGGAGTTTATTTGTATAGAATAGAAGCTAATGGATTTTCATTAACAAAAAAGATGACACTTCTAAAGTAAGTTTAAGGGCGTAAATAGAATCTCTAATATCCAATACAAGCAGGTCTATTAAATATTGCACTCGATCAAGTTTCTTTGGAATAAATTTAGAAAAGAGGTTTTTCTCACGGGAGGAACCTCTTTATTTTTTTAAATATGTACTAATGTTTTACATAAAAACAATTATGTGTGAAATTTAAGAACATGTAAATCGATCTCTCACAAATCTGCTTAAGGGAAAAGGAAAACTTATAATATGAAGCAAAAGTTTTTAATTATATTAAGTGTTCTGATAGTTTATTTATTATTTTTTACAGATAATGTTTTTGCTTGTCACGTATTAGTCGACCTTAATACCTTTAAAAAAGCTGATATCAATTCTGTTTCAAATCTTAAATGTGATGGAGTCTGGGCAATACTTGTTAACAGCGACCTAACCAACAGTGATTGGGCTAATGTTTATAAAACCTTAGGACCCGGTAGGGTTGTGTCAGAAGATAATCCGGGTGCTCATTCTGATTATGACCGGATCAAAACGGTTGCTGGATATATAAATGCTGCTATGTGTTACAATGAAACTTTTATTCCACCTATAGTTGGCTCAACACAGGGCATAGGAGGTACAATTCTTTCTCCCGCAGAAATCCAACAACAATCAGTAACCCACGGTGGAAGTGTAATTGTACTAACAAGGTCATATGAAGAAGATGGTTGGTCTGATGCAGTTGATTCAGCTTTAAAAAGTCCACTGGTTTCAGGAGTTGCTCTTGAGTGTTACCCAAATAGATCGCCTCTTTATTTAGACAGCTTAAGAGTGAAAGAATTAATTAATGCATATTTAGCTAATAATAAAAACTTTTATTTTCTTAGTCCCGGATATACTAATTATACTGCAGATATGAATGGCTATATCAATTTATTAACTGAAGTTACGCAAAAACAGAAAAAAGGAGTAATTTAGTAGAGACAAAAAAAGGTAAGAAAATGGACAAAGAATTATTAGAGTTGTATTCTGATTATCTGCTAAGTTCGTTTTCATATACAACAGCAACAGGATTATCGATAATGACGGAAGGCGAAATAAGCCACGATAAGGTGACGAGATTTTTAAGTGAAAGAGATTTCAGTTCAAAAGATTTATGGAAAATAGTAAAGCCAACAATCAGAGAAATACAGACAGAAGAAAGCATAATAGCAATAGATGATACCATAGAAGAAAAACCATACACAGAAGAAAATGAAATAGTAAACTGGTATTATGATCACACAAAGGGAAGATCGATCAAAGGGATAAATCTTCTATCGGCATTATATGTTAATGATAAAGGAAAAGTTCCACTAAATTATATGATAGTAAAAAAGACAAAAACAGTATACGATGAGAAAAAAGGTAAAGATAAAAGAGTAAGCGAAGAGACAAAGAATCAAATGTATCAGAAAATGTTGAACCAAATAATGAAGAATAATGTTCAATTTAAGTACGTAATAAACGACGTTTGGTACGCGTCAGCAGCTAATATGGTACATATAAAGAAGGAATTAAAAAAAGAATTTATAATGCCAATAAAGACAAATCGTAAAGTTGCATTCAGTAGACAGGATAAGATATATGAAAAGTATGTTACAGTAAGTTCACTTGAATTAAAAGAAGACACCGTCTACAAAATTTATTTAGAAGATGTCCCATTTGAGTTAAGTTTAATCAAACAAGTCGCATACGACTCCGTTAGCGGAGTTTTCAAAAACGAAGACGGCAGCGAAGGTGTTTTATATTTAGTTACAAGTGATAAGGCGTTAACATATAAACAAATTACGGAACTCTATCAAAGAAGATGGAAGATAGAAGTATATCATAAGTCCTTAAAAAAGAATGCTTCCTTGTGTAAATCTCCGGCGAGAATGGTTCGAACTCAAAGTAATCATATTTTTGCCTCTATATTTGCTTATTACAAATTAGAATGTATGAGTATGAAAACAAAATTAAATCATTTTGCAATAAAGGCAAAGATTTATGAAAAAGCTATTAAAGTAGCTTATGAAGAATTACAGCAAGTCAATCAATTATCATTTGAATTTGCCTAATAGACTTTTTGCGTAACTTCAGTTATTAATTAATGAAGGTATTGATTTTTCAGATAACAGAATTTTCCTAGTCGCTGCTAGCTATGATAACATTGCCCCTTTTATTGGTGGCGATGAATCAGTGGAGGGAGTTATTAAATATTATTTATCAATCGAAGCAAGGTTTGCTCCACCTGAAAATAATTCTGCATCGCTCACAATTGCAGGTAACCAAAACAATGGAGATAGTCTTAAGGAGAATTCTGTACTATATGATTTTGAGAATGGTTCGCAAGGTTGGCAGCAAGCAGGGACAAATATAGATACAGTTTACTCGACCAGCAATGGTCAAGCAATCCCCTCATTATCGGGAAACTATTTGCGGCTTGAAACAAGCATATAGTGATACAAATACAAGCATTCCTTCTAATTGGATTGGGAAAATGGCAATTGATCAAATCGGATTAAATTCAATAACTGCCACCGGTGTTGAATCATACAACAAAGATAACCTACCTACTAAATATGAGTTGAGGCAAAACTATCCTAATCCTTTTAACCCTAGTACGGTAATAAGTTATTTTATTTTAAAGTCAGGTTTGGTAACATTAAGGATTTATGGTATCCTCAGCAAAGAAGTTGCAACCTTAGTTAATGGAGAGAAAACACCCGGGAACTATTCAGTTAATTTTAAAGCTTCAAACTCATCAAGCGGGATCTATTTTTATAAATTAGAATCAGGATCATTCATAAGTACAAAGAAAATGATCCTGTTGAAATAATTCCAGGGTGAAATTTTTAAACAACGTAAATAAAGTATAACAAACCATGAAAACAAAAATTTTCAATTTAATTTTTTTCTTTTTAGTAATATTAGTTTTGTCTGTACCAAAAATATTATTTGCTCAAAATTCTCCACAAAATAGAGGGTTTGGTGAGACATGGGTTGCAACAGATGGGCTTGGGCGGATTGTGCCAACCAACAGCCAAGCTGGTTCTCCCCGGGCCGGAAAATATGTTGGCATTTTTTACTTCTTGTGGCAAGGTACGCCAGGCGCAGGTGGCGGCACAGCGGTTTACGATAACACAGAACTGATTCAACAAAATCCGACTAATCCTGCATACGGTCCAAGATGGGTTTTCCACTGGTGGGGGAAACCAGAAGCCGGTTACTTCCGTGCTGATGATCCATGGCTTATTCGAAGGAATTTGCAAATGCTAAGTGACGCGGGCGTTGACTTCCTTTACCTTGACGTAACAAATGCCTTCACATATCTTAATGTTGTTGACACTCTATGTACTATCTCGGAACAGATGCGGGCAAAGGGGATTTCTACCCCTTATATTGTTTTTATTACGCATGCAAGCGGGGGTCAAGTTGTCAATAATCTTTACACTCAATTCTATTTAGGATTTCCCCAATACTCAAATCTATGGTTTTATTGGAATGGCAAGCCACTTATATTGGCAAATATTTCGGACACAACTCTATCCAACGATGTAAAGAATTTTTTTACATTTCGATATAGTTGGGCATGGACTCCCTCTAATATTGTCCCAGGTCAATGGCAATGGATTGATTACTATCCTCAACATTGGGGATTTATATATAATGGGAGTACAAAAGTAATTGAGCAAATTCCTGTTTCAGTTGCTTCTCATGCGACGAATGATATTGGCAGAAGCTACAATGCAAGTGAAAGTTACGGGAAAGGGACAGAGCCGCAACTTGACGAGTTCAAAATGACGCAGACTGCAGGAGAGGGACATTACTTTCAACAACAATGGAATCAAGCTCTAAAAGTTGACCCACAAGTTGTTATGGTCACGGGGTGGAATGAGTGGATAGCGCAAAGATTTATCGCTCCTGAAGACGGCAATCCAAATTTTTTAGGGATGCCAGCCACGGCAGCTCCAGATTCGACATTTTTTGTCGACAATTATAACGAAGAATTCAGCCGCGATATAGAACCAATGGCAGAGGGTTTTACTGATAATTATTATTATCAATTAGTGGATAATATAAGACGTTTTAAAGGATGTGAGCCAATACATGTCGCAAAAGGGATGCATACAATAAAAATTGTCGGAGATTTTTCAGAGTGGGCTAATGTCCAATCTATCTATAGTGATCCAGAAGGGGATACCGAGCATCGTAACTTTCTTAGATATGACGGCAGTGAAACATATATAAACAATACCGGTCGTAATGATATAATTGAATCGCGAGTAGCCTACGATAGCAGTAATATTTATTTTTATGTAAAGACAGACAGTGCATTGACACCCTACACAGATAAAAACTGGATGCTTTTGTTTATTGATTCAGATACGAATCATGCCACGGGTTGGGAAGGATACGACTACCTTATAAATTTAAACATAAAATCAGATTCAGTTACAACATTGGCAAGATGGAATGGCCAGGATTCTTCATGGGATGAGACAGCTAATTTAAAATATCAATATACTGGCAATCAAATGCAAATTGCAGTGCCTAGAAATTTGATAAATCAAACAGGAAATGATATTTCATTTTATTTTCATTGGGCAGATAATATTCAGAAGTTAAATGACATAACAGAATTTTTCATTGATGGTGATTCAGCGCCGGACAGAAGATTTAATTATTGGTATACTACCCAAAACCCAACAAGTGTCAAGGAAACATATCAACTGCCCCAAAGTTTTTCACTATCTCAAAACTATCCAAATCCATTTAACCCATCAACGCAGATTAAGTATAGTATACCTCAAAGCGGAATAGTTACACTTAAGGTTTATAATATGTTAGGACAAGAAGTAGCAACTTTAGTCAATCAAGAACAAAAGTCCGGAAATTATATAGTAAATTTTGATGCATCCAACCTTCCTGCCGGCAGGCAAGGATTAGCTAGCGGAGTTTATTTGTACAGAATAGAAGCTAATGGATTTTCATTAACTAAAAAGATGACACTTCTAAAATAAGTTTAAGATATTATTTGAAATAGATATAATGATATAAAAAGAGGTTTCTTTCATATATGGAGAAACCACTTTATTTTTTTAATCTTAACTAACATTTTATATAAAATCATAGAGGTATGTTTATGGAAAAAAATAAACTTTTACAACCTTGGTTCATATTATCGTGTTTTATTTTTCTATTAACTATAGAAACACAAGCTTGGACTGAGACAGACACATTAAGCAGCACCACTAATCGTGGAGCAATCCAGTTATCTACACCAATAGACAAGGAGGCAGTCCGAGTGGGCGGTCAGATAACTAATTTTACGATGGAGCCCGGGGAAGTAGACCAGGCTATTGTGTTTAAGGATCCAGCAAACGAGCAAACCGTACTTTTCGACGTGGCTGAAGGCGGGGCAATAGTTTCGTTGAAATACCGTGATATGGAGTATGTTTGGGGATATAATGGGGGAGGTCTCTTACAGATGGCTTTTCACAATCAAAGAAATGATGGTCTTTGGAAAGGTGATTACAATCCCACACAAGCCGGAGACGGAACAAACATGTCGCCAGTTACAGGCATAGCTTGTTACGGTACGGATTCGGTAGATATAATAACCATGATGCTCGACTTCAATCATAATAACGGATTTTACTCTCACCCTCTCATCGCTGTGTGGGGTGGAAAAGTTGATACCACCATTCCTACGAGCTACTTCTCTCCTTATACACTTGAAACCATCGCTCATTGGGTACCCAATCCCGGAGGCGAGCCCAAATACTACCTTAAGCTTGATGAAAGAATTACACATTTGACAAATGAAAAGATGGGACCATTTGGTTTTGATTTTGCAGATTATCAAAATTGGAATTTTGATGTACGAGCGATCAGTCCGGAAAACTGTCCGTGTTCATCATCATTAACGAACTATATGTCTGGAGGTTGGTACTCTGATAAGTCGCGTCAAGAAGGCTTAGCCATCGCTATGCCAAGCAGCAACTTTCCGGACAGCAAAGTCGGCGGTGGCTTCAATAGCGATTTCATGTGGCGCAATCATAGTTTCCATCTTTCTGCATCAGAATCGCTGGATGGAGTTGCATCAAAAAAGTTTGTATGGTATGTAATGGTTGGTCCATGGAATAAAGCACTGCAATTTTCGCAAAAACTTGGTCTTTCAAGAGGCGAAAAATGAAAAATAAAACTTATAACAACCAGACTGAACCCATTTGGAATCGGTTAAGAATACAATGCTTTCTAGTGGTCTTCACTTTTATCATTTTGTTGAATGGGACTTTGACTTGTCAGGAAATGCCGGATGTCCGTGGGCATACCGAAGAATATCCTGTGAATATGGTTAATTACTGGCAATCACGCGAGTCGATTAAAACAGTGCAAGTCGTCGTTTTGCGAGATCCAGCTGGCGAACAAGAAGCGCGATTCGATTTGACACACGGAGCCACATTAATTTCACTGCGATATCAAGGACATGAGCTATTATATGGCCATAGTGCAGGAGCAAACGTTGAAATGATTAGTTTTCGTAAAGATACATCGGAAGAATTAAAGGGTTTGAGTCCTTACTGGTCTGCATATCACCCAAGTCAGGGCGGAACAAGCATGGGTATTCCTTCCACGACGGCTGGTGTTGCTTGCAATGGAGAGAAGTCCATGCGGGCTATTGCGATGATGGTCGACGCAGGTGTAGATAATTCATTTCAACATAGTCCTTTGCTTGGCGTGTGGAAAGGTAAGATAAGCAATACTTTCCCGCCGGGCTATTCAACTCCTTACACAATTGAAACCGATGCGAGTTGGATTAAGAATCCAAATGGTGAGCCGAAATACTACCTGAAACTTCATCAAGTAGTAGTGAATATTCGACCAGAAGGATCAGGAGCTATGGATTGGTACTTAGAGGGTGCATCTCCCTTGAAGTTCAAATATAATGCTATTTATGCACCTAAAAACTGTTCTGAAAAAACACCCTGTTCGAGTGAAATAGCACCTTTACTAATGAACGGGCGTTATCAAGATTTAGCACGAACCCATGGTTTCGCAATTGTTGTTCCAACAACAAAATGGAAAACGAATCGCGCTTATGTACTTAAGAATGCTGAATATGTCAAGCTCCTTTATGGAGCAGTCTGGGCCGCACCCAGACACACTTTTGCAGTGGTTTTGTCGCATGAACTTAAGGGTTTGAGCTCTTATTCTTTTGATTGGTATGTATGTGCCGGGAGCTGGAAGCAAGCCCGTGCATTTGGGGATTACTCGGGACATCAAAGTAAATCTAAATAGAATTAAAAATTAGGTAAAAACAATTAGACTATTGGTCGCAAACATTATTTCAGTAACAAATATGTTAAGGATGAAATATGAAAAATAAGTCCAATATCAGTTGGGTTATAGTGTTGCTTTTTATCGCTGTAAATTTTATCGGGCATGGACAAAGTCAGCAGTTGCAAAAACCAATTTCGGAATCAGCATTATTCCCTATCGTGGCAGGGTATGGTCCTACGGCAGAACAACTCGATATCGCTCATTTTAGAAAATTAGCCGATGCGGGATTTACAGTCAATTTTTCGGATTTGGGTACTTATGAACTAAATAAGAAAGCATTAAACCTGGCACAGCAGGTTGGTATAAAACTGATCATTGGTGATAATCGAATACAACCTGGAAAACCTGTCGATGAAGCGGCGTTAATGAAATTAGATCAGGTCGTACGGGATTATAAAGACTTTCCTGCACTTTTGGGATATTTTATAGTAGATGAGCCTAATGCTGCAACCTTTAGAAACATGGCAATGATTAAAAAACAAATTTCTTTGCATGATTCATTACACATAGTTTATGCGAATCTTTTACCTGACTACGCGAATGATAAGCAATTAGGAACAAAGACTTATCAGGAATATGTAGACAAATATATACAAGTGTTTCAACCTCAGTTCCTTTCGTACGACTATTACCCTTTTTTAAATACAGGTTTTAGAGACACATACTATCAGAATATGGAAGTCATTCGTGAAGCAACGCTTAATGCAGGAGTTCCATTCTGGGCGTTTACCATGAGTTGCCAGATTTATCCGCCCTATCCGCAACCAAAGGAATCATGGATTAGATTGCAATTATATAGCGATCTTGCATATGGTGCAAAAGGTCTTCAGTATTTTACCTATGCTCTGCCGCATTCTAATGCCGAAGATTTTAGGACAGCCATATTAGATACTAAAGGGAAACGAACATATTTATATAACATAGCTAAACGAGTGAATGCAGAGATTCATTCCCTCGAAACCATTATCGAACAACTCAATTCAATTGAGGTATATCATACAGAACCATTACCCAAGGGAACCCAACCATTACCTGAAGATTTTTATATTAAAAATATTAAAGGCGGACCTATGGTTGTTGGATATTTTCAAGATAAATCTGAGCATCCGTATTTGCTACTTGTCAATCGGAATTATGAAAAGAAAATCAACTTTACCCTCTCAGTTTCTGAAAAAGTAAAAGGTTTTATGGATGTATCAAAATCTGAGAAAAAAGATCCGATAGTTTTTAAAGCAAAAAAGGGAAAAATAAAATTACAGTTTGATAAGGGAGACGGCAGATTATTCCGTATACTTTAAAGGAAATCCTAAAGAGAAAGATTAATATGTCACCTTATGAAGGAGTTCCATTTGGAATATTGGAATAATGCAAAAAAGTCTCTTAATTCCATTACTCCAAATGAAAATCTATTGTAGAGATTATGGTTTTTGTCTGAAATATTTTAACAATGTGTAAATGAACTTAAAAATTTAGGAGGAAAATATATTTGAAAACATTACATATTTCAAAAACGGGTATAATCCGACAGTATAAATGGGCTATTGTAATTTTATCTTTCCTTTGGGTTGTGTTTGGATGCAATAAGCAAGGAGCTACAAAAAGTACGTCAACATCATTTGCTAAAGGATCAAAGGTATTAGTTGCAAAGGAAGTGACAACATATTCAGATAACAGACCATCGGCGAAATATCGTTTGGAAGCAGTTGACCAAGGAGTGGTTTACAGACATGGAGATGGTCCTGATAGTTGTGATTATTTAGGAGCGCGAGATATATGGGTTTGGAAATACGGGGATACTTATTATATGCATTATGATGGAGCGGGACCAAAAGGCTGGCTTGCTTGCTTGGCGGTAAGTAAGGATTTGGAGAACTGGTCGGCAAAAGGTCCTGTTTTGCAGTTAGGAAAACCAGGAAGTGATGATTGCGCTTCAGCTTCCTATGGGACAGTTTATTTTGATGGTACTAAGTGGCATATGTTTTATTTGGGCACACCTCATACAACGCCTGCACCTGACTATATTCCGGCATTTCCTTATTTGACGATGGAGGCAGAAGGTACATCACCTACAGGTCCATGGATCAAACATTACAATATTACTCCGTTTAAACCTAAAGCCGGCACTTATTATTCAGCAACTACCAGCCCGGGTTATATTGTTAAGCACGATGGTCAATATCTTATGTTTTTTTCAGCCTCTACAAGCTTTCCAAAGATTTTACGTACATTAAGCATTGCCCGTACCGGCGATCTTGAAGGTAAATGGAAAATAGACTTGAAACCGATTGTACCACCGGAAGAACAGGTGGAGAATTCTTCGTTGTACTTCGAGAAAGCTAATAACACATATTTCCTTTTTACGAATCATGTCGGTATAAAGGATGGACTTGAATATACGGATGCTATTTGGGTTTATTGGAGTAAAGACATAAACAAATGGAATCCGGCAAACAAAGCGGTGGTATTAGATCCACAGAATTGTAAATGGTCAAAGCATATTATCGGATTACCATCCGTGGTTCAGGTAGGTAATAGACTTGCAATATTTTACGATGGCAATAAGGCTCCCGAAATCCCTCCAGGTGTAAAGAGCCACATGAACCGTGACATTGGCTTAGCCTGGTTGAATTTACCTTTAATCCCACCTGACAAATGAAATATTGATGTATCGAATCTTGGATGAAGTCCATTATTGTAATGAGTAATGAAAACTTTTCGAAAAGAAAATAGATTTTTGCAGTTAATTTTATCAACCCCAAAGTTCGGAATAATTTTTTAAGGATTGACTAAATATTGATTGAAAAAGAGGTCCTTTTCTCAAGTAATGGAATCACTTTAATTTTTAAAATCCTCGCTAATATTTTTGAATCAATTTGTAAATAGTGGAATGGAATTTATTTTTATTTGGTACTATTACTTTCAGTTTGTTTTTGGAAGTCCAATTTAAGGATTGATTAATTAACATTTATCGTAAACTTAACTAAAAAAGGAAGACGATGAGGACAAATATTTTAACAATATTATTGATTTTTTCAGTGATAACCATTAGTGGATTTTCTTCAGGGGAGAGCCAAGACAGATTACAACCCAAACATTTAAGATGCGAGGGACTAATAAACCCAGAGGGTATAGATGTTGTAAGTCCACGATTAAGCTGGTACTCAGTATCAGAGCAAAGGGATCAGAAACAGACAGGCTATAGGATATTGGTTTCAAGCTCAATAGAGAAATTAAATACAGATGAAGGAGATTTATGGGATTCGAAGAAGGTATTATCCGATAAGAGTATAAATATAATATATGGAGGTAAGCAATTAACTTCCGGTAAGCAGTGTTTCTGGAAGGTAAAAGTTTGGGACAGTAAAGGCAATGAATCTGCATGGAGCCAACCGGCAAATTGGAGCATGGGATTATTAAGTAAAAATGACCTACCTACCGGACAGGCAGGTTGGGGATCAGCAAGCTGGATTGGTTTGGACAAAGCAATTGGCAGTGATGAGCCAGATTCTGAGCATACAAAATTATCAGCGCGTATGTTGAGAAAGGAATTTAAGACAAATAAAACGATTAAACGCGCAACTGCATATATCTGTGGTTTAGGATTGTTTGAATTATATTTTAATGGACAGAGAATCGGGGATCAGGTGCTTGCGCCAGCATTATCGGAATATACAAAGAGATCCTTTTATATGACATTTGATGTAACCAAAGAACTGCTAGAGGGGGAAAATGCAGTTGGAGTAATACTTGGTAACGGACGTTTTTTTGCAATGCGCCATA
>JAKAFW010000046.1:0-24391 GCA_021817845.1 Bacteroidota bacterium | reverse complement strand
CATACTTTTCAACCGGTAATAATCATCGAGCGTAATATCTTTTCTATTTCTATATTTCAACCATGCGCCCGGACCACCGGACATTATTGCTGGAAACTTTTGAATTTGAAAAGTATTTTGTCCAAGTTGTGAAAATCCATTTTGAATACTATCTTGAAGCATTGTAATAACTGTCATTATAACAATGATTGAAAATATTCCTACAACTACACCCAGAATAGTAAGCATAGTTCTAAGTTTATTCCCTTTTATTGATTGAAGGGAAATCATTACTATTTCACTTAGTTTCATTTATTCAAACCTCAAAGCTTCTACAGGGTCCATCTTAGCCGCAGTATATGCAGGTGCAAATCCTGAAACTAATCCTGTAATTAAAGAAACAACAATTGCCAATACTACCGCACTGTATTGCACGGAAGTCGGGATGAATTGATTAACAAGAAAACTTAATAATATTGCTGCTATCAGCCCAATGATTCCTCCTACTAAGCATATAATGGAAGATTCTAAAAGGAATTGCGTAAGTATAGCACTTTTCCTTGCACCGATTGCCTTTCTTAAACCGATTTCTTTTGTCCTTTCGCGTACCGAAACAAACATGATATTCATAATTCCAATTGCTCCTACAAACAATGAAAGCCCGGTAATAAATAAACCTGCAATTTGAATGACGCCGACTACTTTGTTATACTGTTCAATTAATGCTTCTTGCTGGTTAATTGAAAAGTCATCAGGTTGATTGAAACTTAAGCCCCTTACTTTTCTAAAAATTCCGTCTGCTTCTTCTTTTGTGTCTTCAAGCAATGCCGGACTTGCAGCACGAACATTGATAGTAATACTTTGATGACGCTCATCAAGGAAATATTTAAATATAGTGCCTATAGGAACATAAACCTGGTTATCAGGATTAAAACTTCCAAGCATAAAACTCCCTTGTTCCGTCAATACTCCTACAACTCGGTAAGAAACAGCACCTATTTTGATATCATTACCAACTGCATTTCCATGAGGAAACAATGTTTTCGAAACCGCACTTCCTAAGACAGCTACATTTCTTGCCCCGTTGCTTTCTATATCAGTAAAAAATCTTCCCTGGTCAAAGGTAAAGTTGGTTGTTCTAACATAATCAGCATCCGAGCCTGTAACAAAGACACTATTGACCACGTTTGTTTTATATTTAATATTTTGGTTAGTTACGGTAGTTGGTGCGACAGCAAGGGGTAGCTTAGCCATTTCTTTATATTTCTGAAATTCTTCCATTGTTATTTGACGACGGTTCCTCATTTTCCACCAATCGGTATTTGAGAACCATTGCCATTTGGAAATGTACAGTACATCGGAACCAAGCGAACTAATACCTTTTTGAAACGAATTATCAATACCCTTTATAGCGGTTGACATTAAGACTACAACAGTAATTCCGATAAAAATACCGAGCATAGTTAGTGCAGAACGTATCTTGTTTGCCCTAATTGCTCTTAGCGCAATCATAAAGCTCTCTTTTAATTCGTACGATAAGAAAGCAAGCTTAGACATATTTTATTTCCATAAATTTAATTTCATAACTATTATAGTATAGCTCAAACCGCAAAAGCAAATTACTAACTCAAGTTGACCGCTAGTATTTATTTATGAATTAGAAACCGTTGAAACGGTTAATAAATATGGTTTTACATCAAGCTACCCACGACTTGAAGTCGTGGGCTGCTTTTTTCAAACACTATAAATCAGTCGTTTTAACGGCTTATCTTCAGTGGCGGTCAACTTGAGTTACTAATTTGCCTTACTCAGGATTTCAATTGTGAGTATTGGAATAATTGGAAAAATTAGTCTATTCCATCACTCCACTATTCCAACATTCCATTACCCAACTACTCCAAAGACTAAGTAACATGAGTTACTGAATCACCGCTGGATGTAACTTCGGTATATAACGGTTTGATACAGGTGCGTCAGATTCAATTAAACCATCTTTAATTCTAATTATTCTCGCGGCATGTTCCGCAATATATTCTTCGTGAGTAACTAGAATAATAGTGTTACCTTTTTCATAAATTTCGTTGAATAAAAGCATAATTTCCTCACCGGTTTTAGAATCAAGATTTCCGGTAGGTTCATCTGCAAGAATAATTGAAGGTCTCGTTACTATTGCACGTGCAACCGCAACACGCTGACGTTGTCCTCCTGATAGCTCATTTGGTTTATGGTGCATTCTTTCTTTTAACCCTACGTCTATCAAAGCTTGTTCAGCTCGTTCTTTTCTTTCGGCAGAAGGAAGACCGGCATAAATCAAAGGAAGTTCTACATTATGCAGCGCATCGGAGCGAGCTAAAAGATTAAAAGTTTGAAAGACAAATCCGATTTCTCTGTTTCTAATTTTTGCAAGTTCGTTGTCAGACATTTCACTAACACTTACGCCTGTAAACTCATATTTACCTGAAGTTGGTGTATCCAGACATCCGAGCATATTCATCAATGTAGACTTGCCAGAGCCGGAGGGACCCATGATAGCAACATATTCATGTTTATCTATGTTAAGTGATACATCTCGAAGAGCATGAACTTCTTCCGTACCAACTTGATAAACTTTCGCAATATGTTCAATATTAATTATGTTCATCTTTTCTTCCAAGCTTAAGTTTATTGATTTGAGTACATCTTACTTTTGCTTTCTACCTTAACATCAGAACCATCATGTAAATCTGTAGATATAGCTTTATAACTTCCGGTAACAACTTCTTGACCTTGCTTTAATCCGTCAATTATCTGAATATAATTATCGTCGCTAATACCTGTCTTTACGTTAACTGCTTTTACTTTATTTTTATTTACGACAAAAACAATTTCTTGAATTTTATTCCCGTTATCTTTTTTCTTTGCTTGATTATCCTGACCTGTATTTTGAGCTTGTTTCGCTTCAGACATATTGCTTCTTGCCGTAACGCTTTGAATCGGAACACTTAGAATGTTATTCAGAGTTTTTGTCTCAATACTTGCATTACAAGACATTCCAGGTCTAAATTTATTATCAAAATCCAAGAACTTTAATTTAACTTCAAAGTTAACTACTTGATCCTGCGTACTTGTACCTGTAGTTAGAGCGCTATTGCCTATTTGATAAACTATTCCCTTAAAGACTTTATCTCCGAAAGCGTCAATTTTAATTCTAGCAGTATCGCCTAGCGAAACTAATACGACATCATTTTCATCAACATCAACAACGGCGAGCATACTTTTCAGGTCGGAGATAGTCATAACATTTGTTCCCTGGCTGAAACCGCTTCCTAATACTCTCTCACCAAGTTCAACATTCAGTTGGCTTACCGTACCTGTCATAGGCGAATAGATAGATGTTTTACTTAATTGATCTAATTGTACTTTGAGAGCTGCCTGCATTTGTGCAATTTGTGCTTGCGCACCTTCATACGCACCTTTAGCTGAAAGGTAAGCGCTTTTTGCTGTTTCAAGATCTGAATCGCTTGCAAGATTTTTTGCACGAAGCTCTTTAGCTCTATTATAGTCCGATGTAACTTTATCAAGCTGTGCTTTGTTCATCGAAAGAGTAGCTTTAGCGGAATTAAGACTTGCTTCAGACTGCTGAACTTGAGCGCGATAAGCATCTGACTTTATTTTTATAAGAAGCTGCCCTTTTTTAACAAAGTCGCCTTCTTTAACCGGCAGTTCAACAATTTCGCCTGTTACTTCCGGAGTAATTACAACTTTAAATTCCGGGTCTAGTGTACCGGTTGCTGTTACACTTTGAGTAATAGTTCTTATAGAAGCTTTTTCTATTTGGATAGGAACTATTTCATCTCTTTTCCCTCCAAGAAATGCAATTAAGGCAAGAGCAATTACTAACACTCCAATTGTAGAAAATATTATTATTTTCTTTTTCTTTGACTTTTTTTGTTTATCATTTGCCATTTGAAATATTCTCCTGATTTAAATTTTATTCATATTGCCGATAGTTAAGGACGCCTAAGTAATATTTTAGTTGCTGATTCAGCACAATATATTGAAACTCGGCATTAATTAAACTGGTTTGAGCGTTGGTATAATTTGAATTAGCCACTAAAACATCAAGCAGGGTTCCGGAACCTAAATTATATTTCTCTTGTGTAATTTTTTGATTTTCTCCGGCAGAAGCTACGTTTCTCTTATTCACTTCAAGACTTTTTTCGGCAGCTAGAATATTTAAATAGGTCTGCTGTAAATTTTGCTTAATTGTTCTTCTAAGATCATTAAGATCAACCTGCTTATTCATTGCATTGACTTCTGCAGCCTGTACCTGGTTATCAATACTAAAACCTTCGAAAATCGGAATGCTCAAGGTTAAACTGGCAGAATATGTCCTTGATTTCGATAAGTTGCTTAATTGATTTGCAAAAAGATTATAACCGAAGTTGTTAGTGAGCCGTGGAAAATAACTGCCTTGCGCCATAGTAACGCCATTTTGTGCGCTTTGGAAATCCAGTTCGGCACTTTTATAATCATCTCTCGATGCTAATGCTTTATTAACTAACTCATCTATATTGCCGAACTGACCGGAAAGATCAGTGTTTAAAACATTTTTTTCTTGCTCGGTAAGCGAATCTGTAAAAGAATAATTGCTAAGCACATCGAGACCCAGATAATAGAGCAAATTACTTTTGGAAATTTCTAAATTATTTTTTGTTTGAATTAAATCAAGTTCGGCATTACCTTCCTGAACTTGCTCTGCATATACATCTGCTAAAGTTACAGCACCAAGTTTATTTTTCTCAACAATTGTTTCTAAATTCTGTTTATTCCATTTTACATTGTCTTCTTTTACTTTTAATAACTGTATATTGTTGACAACAGCGTAGTATAAACTGATAGTTTGAAAAACAATATTCTGCTTTAGATTCTCAAGTTGAAGCCTTGCTGATTCCAATTGTTTTTTACTCTGTGAAACTGCGACAATATTAGAAAGTCCGTCGAATAATGTCCAGGAGGAATTAACTCCGGCAGTATAATTATAAGTATCGGTAGTAGAACTTGGAGTAGCAGGAAGACTGATGGTTAAACCTTGGAAAGTATAAGTTCTGCCGCTCGTGCCGGGTTGAATTGACCGGTTCCAGCCATAACTTCCCTGTGCGTTAATGCTCGGTAATAGCCCCCCCCAAGCAGCTTTATAATTTGATTCCGATGATTTTACGTTATTACTAGATTTCTCTAAAGTAGTATTCCTATGAAGCGCAATATTGATAGCCTTGTCTAAAGTTAATACTGACTGTCCGTAAGTAATTACCGAAAAGGCAAAAATGGCAAATATGAATTTATGGAAGATGCGCATTATGAACTCCATTTATTATTTAATTTTTATATTCTGATTCGCAAACTTAAAGTTGTATGAACTTTGTTATTTAATTAAACGTTTCTAAATTCCAATCAATTTTAAATGCAAAAATACGATTTACTCAAATAGTTAAAAAGCCATATTTATAAACGGTAAGATAATTACTTGTACGGCGATTTAACTAAATTAAGGTTAAGGGTTTAGGGTTAAGTTTTGTTTTATGGATAGTAAATATTGAAATGCTTCTTGGTAATTGTTCCCAATTTTCCCATCCAGTATTGCATCTTCAATTGCTGTTTTAATTTCTCCGACTTTCTTTGACGGTTTTAAATTACACACCTCCATTATTACTTCACCACGAACTGGAGATTGGAATGCCCGTAGTTTATCCTTTTCTTCAACTTCCCAAACTTTTTTCATAACTCGTTCGTAGTTGTCTAAATATTTCGAAACTTTACCCGGATTTTTGCTCGTAATATCTGCTCTGCAAAGAGTTATCAAATCTCCTAAATCTTCTCCGGCAGTGACAATAAACCTTCTAATTGCGCTGTCGGTTACCTCTTCTTTAGCGAGTGCAATGGGACGAAGATGAAGTCTGATTAATTTTTCAATATAATCCATGTTGGCAAAAGGAAGCTTGTATTTAGTAAATATATTTTTCATCATTCTTGCCCCAAGCTCTTCATGACCATGGAATGTCCAGCCAATTTCTTCAACAAATTTTTTAGTTTGCGGTTTTGCAATATCATGTACAAGTGCGGCAAAACGGAGCCAAACATTATCCGTAGCTTTCGAGATATTATCCACTACCTGACAAGTATGAAGAAAAACATCTTTATGATGGTAATCCATTCTTTGATCCACTCCGGATAAATTTGCAATTTCGGGAAATATTATTTCCATAACCCCTGAGTAAAAGAGCAATTTAAGTCCAACGGATGGCGCAGGCGAAGCAAGTATTTTGAAAAACTCATCCGTAATTCTTTCTTGTGAAATAATCCTTAGCCTTTCCTTTAACTTCCCTGATGCTAAGTTAATATCTTCAGAAACTGCAAAATTTAGTTGTGAAGCAAAACGATAAGCACGCATTATTCTAAGAGGATCATCATCAAAAGTAATTTCTGGATCCAGCGGAGTTTTAATTATTTTACTTTTGATATCAGTCAGCCCGTCATACGGGTCAATTAGATTGCCAAAAGTCTTCTCGTTCAGCGATATTGTTAATGTATTAATTGTAAAATCCCTGCGTTGGATATCATCTTCAAAAGTGCCGGATGTAACTACAGGATTGCGGCTATCTTTAGTGTAGGATTCTTTTCGCGAACCGACGAATTCCAAATCGTAATCTTGAAATTTAAAATGCGCGGTACCGAAATTCTTGAATATTGTTACTTTATTTATACCAAAAAGCTTTGCTAATGCTGTGGCAAATGCGGCACCATCGCCTATCACCAAAAAATCAATTTCATTCCTTGAACGATTCAATATTAAGTCCCTCACAAAACCTCCAACGATAAAAACCTGAATGTTTTTTTCGCCGGCTAATTTTGAGGCGTTGGTCATAAAAGGATATTTTAATAAGTCTTGAGTAAAATTCATTTAGAAAAATAGTTTAGTGTTTAAGTATATTACTATTAAAATTTCGAGTGTGTAAAAATATAAGAAGCGTGTGAATTACACCAATTTATTTTTTTTATATTTTCTTTTAAAAATAGGTTGAAGTCCGGATCATCATTGTATTTCAAAGCAAGCTCCGCGGTTTTTTGGGCTGTCTCTAAATCCATATTCTCAAACATAAAATCCGAAATTTTATAAAGCGCATAACTGCTTTCAAAATTGTTGACATTAATCGGTTTTGAAAACATCTGTTTAATAATAGCGTAGCTAATATTAAAATATTTTGCAAGATCAATAAGCACCGGTAGAGAAGAATAATTGTAATTTATTCCATTCAGGCCTTTCAGTATAAGGAACCGGTCATAATTATTTCCGGCTAAATATGTCTTTAAAAGAGAACCACTATTCATCAAACTTAACCTGACTTTAGCAAGATAAAAATATTTTCTATTCGGATTTTGGATAAGCAAAATTCTGTATAATGAATCCGCACCGGAAGTATTTCCGGTAAGGAAATCGATATCTGCTAATTTTAATTCAATACCAAAATAATAGGAAGTATTTTTAAATTCTTCAATTTTCCCTTTCAGAAAACCGGCAGCTTGAGGCGTTTTGTTTTCTTTGACCAAACAATCAGTTAATCCAATTAAGCTGGAATAATTACCTGTTAGATTTTGAATTTCATAAAATAATTTTTCCGCAGAGGAATAATCTTTGTCATTAAAATACTTCCATGCTTTTGTCAGGCGGTTTGCGACATATCGTGGGCAAACTTTGTAGAAAATAGATTTCCATCCAAAATAATAATTTGCTTCGTTGAGATTTAGATTAAGCTTCAGACTATCAAGATATTTATAATACAGTTTAACTGTCTTAGTAATTTCAGTTCCGTAAACTTTAATGAAATTATTTGATGAGTAGAATTTTTCAAATTTATTTATCCCGAAATTAGTGATTAGGTATTTTGAAAACGAACCGGCATAGACATAGGAAAGCGAAGAAGTCTGAGTGTAAAAACTGAATCCGCCGTACAAACCAGGCAGATTTATTTTATATCCGTTCTTGTATGCTAAAGCTGCCATGAAGTCAATAGTGTGTTCATCAAAATATGGGTCGCCAGCCACTGCGGCACCTTCAATTAAGGCGGGATTTATACCACCAGCAACTTTAAATATACCAACTCCAAACTTTGAAGTAAAACAATGTGCTATTTCATGCCTCAATGTTTCTTCATAATCAGCCAAAGATGTGAAGGAACAGCTAAGCCACGGTTTTGCAATGTCGGCATTGGCCGAGCCGATTAATACTTTTTTTTGTTCGTCATTCAAAAAGATATAAGAATTAATTTTTCCCGGCATTTCATAGCCAAAGAATTTAGATAATTCAGAATAATAAAATTCATGACTTAAGCAAACCGCTTTAAGAAGTTTATGATCTATTTGAGCGGGAAAGTGAATAACAAAATGTTCGGTATCGACTTCGTTTTTCAATACACTATTTAGTTTGTTAAAATTGGTAGAAAATTTTAGCTGAGGCGACAAGTATAGAAAAATTACTGCAATTATTAGAGCGCCTATTAAGAAAAGTGCCCGTCTTAGCTTGCTTAAAGAAAGACGGTTATTAAATAAAACGAGAAATATAGTTCCAAAATAAATTGCATTTAACAAACGGTATATTATTAGTAGGTAATTTACGCTTAATCCTTCATCGTAAATTGTACCGGGGAAAAAACCGAATATAGGGTTGTAAAAATAAATTTGCGGATTGAAGTAGAATTCAAACAAAGGAATAGATAAGATAGCGATATATAAAAAAATAAAAGTGAGAATTGACAATTTCTTATTTAGGTTTATAGAAATTAAACCCAGAGAAGCGCCGAAAATAATGGATGGAATTGTGATGACGGTGTAAAACAAAAGACCATCCCAAAAAGAACAGCTTATGGAAAAGATTGAGTGAGTTATTGAAATTATAAGCGGTAAAAATATGAAGGACAAAAATCCAATCGTCAAATTTTTATTTAATGATTTTCTATTCTCAATTCCACCTGATTTCTTGTACACCGAAATAAAATAAACGGCAGTAAGAAAGCTTAAAAGAATTGAGTTAACAGCGGAAAATTCATATCCAAAAACATTAGTTAAGGGTAAATACTGAAGAAGAAGATTTATTAGAAAAATTAGGGACAGATAAATCGACAGAAAATTGTATCCGGTAAATATTTTTTTAACATACGCCAAAATTAATATTCACTTCCTTTTACACGCCGAATATTTGCGCCAAGGGAGCTTAGCTTTTCTTCAATTTTTTGGTAGCCTCTGTCTAAGTGATAAACTCTCAAAACTTCTGTAGTGCCTTCTGCGGCAAGACCAGCTAGTACTAAGCTTGCGCTTGCTCTAAGATCAGTCGACATTACTTTAGCGGCTTTTAATTTTTCAACACCTTTGATAACAGCGCGGTTATCGTTCACGTTAATATTTGCACCAAGCCTTAATAATTCGGGAACGTGTTTAAATCTATCAAGATAAATTGTATCGGTTACAGTTGAAGTTCCATTGGCAATTGCCATATAAGCCGTCCATTGAGCTTGCATATCAGTCGGAAAACCGGGATAAATTGCCGTGGTTATATCGACGGAATTAATTTGATTAGATGTGGCATCCAAGGAAAGAGAATTGTTTTCGATATTGATTTTACAACCGCTGTCTTCCAATTTTGCAAGGACAGAATTAATTAATTTTGAAGGGAAATTAGTAAGAGTGATCGCGCCATTAGTAATTGCGCCGGCAATCAGCAAAGTACCGGCTTCAATTCTGTCAGGGATGGTTTCTATTTCAGTATGATACAGTTCCTCAACACCTTCAATTTCCAGAGTAGAAGTTCCGACGCCGTTTATTTTAGCTCCCATTTTCAGGAGGAACTCAGCAAGGTTAGTTATTTCCGGTTCCATCGCAGCATTATTTAATACGGTAGTTCCCTTTGCTAACGAGGCAGCCATTAAGATATTACCGGTAGCACCGACAGATGAGACATCAAAATTGATTTTAGCTCCGGTCAATCTTTTTGTTTTTGCGATAATATATCCTTCCACCAAGTCGATTTCAGCGCCTAATTTTTTAAGCCCTTCCAAATGCAAATTTATCGGGCGAGGACCCCAGGCACATCCGCCTGGCAAGGAGACTTTTGCCATACCGTATTTAGTGAGCAAAGGTCCAAGCACGTACACGGAGGCTCTCATTTTTTTTACATGTTCATAAGGAGCATCCTGGCTGGTAATATTTTTTGTATCAAGCTCCATTAAATGATTTTGGAATGTACTTTCAACTCCGAGATGATTCAGCAATTTCATCATTGTGAAAACATCGTTTAATTCCGGAGTATTATAAAGAATAGATTTCCCTGAAGCTAATAAACATGCGGGCATTAAAGCAAGGGAGGCATTCTTCGCGCCGCTTATTTCAATTTTCCCTGATAACTTTTTGCCGCCTTCAATTACAAATTTGTCCAATTGTTTTTCTCACTATTTTTAGATTATATTCCGGAAAGATTCCAAAACCGTTCACTTTGAATTAGTTAATATTGTCCCGTTATCGCCGGCAATAAATATTTTTTTTGAAGGTGTTTCCGATATTGCCAACAAAGAAACAAAACTACCGCTCGGAATAACTTTCCATTTTTCCCCTCCATCCGTCGAGGTTAGAAGCTCTCCTTTTCCACCTAAAATCATCCCATCCTTTTTATCCAAAAAACTAACGGCGTAAAGCCCTGATGAAGTATTTGAAGCAATGATTTTCCAATCATCTCCGGCATCATCCGTCCTAGCGATTATTCCTCCTCCGCCGACTATTATTCCGGTTTTACTATCAAAGAATTTTATGTCTTTTAAATATTGACCGGAAAATTCTTTTGTTTCAATCCAATTATTTCCTGAGTCAGTTGTCTTTAATACTTCCCCGCTCCAACCTACTATAAATCCGGTATTATTATTCACAAAACTTATGCTATATAACAGTTCTTGTGTAGGCGAATTTAACATATTCCAGGATACACCTCCGTCATTCGTTCTAAGAATAGTACCTTTCGCACCTACAATAAACCCGGTTTTATTATCGTTAAAAAAATAAATTTTAAATAATGCTTCGCTTGTATTTAAATTAATTTTTTGCCATGTTTTCCCTGTATCCGTAGTACTTAATAGTGTTCCTTGAGAGCCAACAATAAAACCTTTTGAAGCTCCTAAAAAATTGATATCATACAAATCGATACCCGAAGAGTCGTTTAGTGTCTGCCAAGTTTTGCCTCCGTCCACAGTAAAGATTACAGCACCTTGATTACCGCAGGCAAAACCGGTTGAATCATTTATAAAATAGATGGAGTTCAGGGTATTAGAAACGGGACTTGGTAAAACTTTCCATGAAGATTTTAAGAGCTGGTTAGCCTCATAGTTATTCAGAGTATTAATATTACTTGCCTTACTTTCTGAACCATTCCAAAACTGTGAAACTGTAATATAGACAAAGTAAAATAATCCGCCCAGTATGCAAAAAAATACAAAAGCATATATATAAAATTTGATTTTGGGGAAAAAATTCCCCTTACTAAGTACTTTCTTTTCAGCTACAGTTTTCTTCTTAGATTCCGAAGTAAAAAGTTTTAGTAATAATTGATTTACATCTTCTAAAAATTCTTCACATGACTGATAACGTTTGATAATCGATTTATTAAGCGCCTTATTAATTATTAAGTCAACTTCAGTAGGAATGTTTGCGATTTGTCCGGAAAGTTTAGGCGGATTTTTTTTAAGATGAGCTTCCATAATATCAAATTCAGTTCCTGAATCAAAAGGAGTTGCCCCGGTAAGCATTTCGTAAAAAGTAATTCCGATTGAATAGATATCGCTCTGGTTAGTGGGTTCAAGCGCTTTAATTTGTTCGGGGCTCATATACAGTATAGTGCCAATTTTAGTACCGGTTTTAGTAATTCCTTTCGACTCATGAATTGATTTCGAAATTCCGAAATCCATTATTTTCACATCACCTTCTTGGTTGATAATAATATTAGAAGGTTTTATATCCCTATGTACAAATCCTTTTGAATGAGCATAGCCTGAGCCGGTTAGAATTTGTTTTAGAATTTGCAGTGCATCTTTAATTTCCAGCTTCCCTTTCCTTTGGATCAAGTGTTCCAAAGTTTCCCCCTCTACATATTCCATTACAATTCCAAGCATATTATTTTCATCGGTAAATCCATAAACCGGTACTATATTAGGATGAGTAAGCTTAGCTTGATTTTTTGCTTCCCTTTTAAATCTTGCAATGAACTGTGGGTTATTTGTGGCTTCCCTGCTTAAAATTTTTAACGCAACATATCTTTCCAATTTAAGATCAAAAGCTTTGTAGACGACACCCATTCCTCCTTCGCCAAGTATAGAAACAATTTTATAATGCTCTATTACCCTGCCTATCATTTAAGAAGCCTCTGAAATAATAATATAAGAAAAATTATCCGGGGCACCACGTTCTTCAATTAAAGATGTTAGAGTGCTAGAAATGACATCCAAATTATTTTCAAGTAAAATATTTTGGAGCTCATCATCATTAAGAACAGCGGTAACGCCATCGGTACAGATAAAAAATTTGATATTGTCTCCCGGATTAATTTTTTGTTTGCTTAAATCAACTTCAATAGTTTCACTATCACCGAGAGCACGCATTATAATGTTTTTGTTGGGATGGCTTTCTGCCTCCTTCATTGTTAGATAGCCTTCGTCAACAAGTTTTTGGACGAGGGAGTGATCTTTAGTAAGTTGTTTGAGGTTTTTATTTTTCAACTGATAGATTCTTGAGTCGCCTATGTGCCCCCAATAAGCATTATCATCTTTCAGGAAGAGAACTTCGGCAGTAGTAGCCATTCCTTTTAGATCAGAATCAGACTTAGAATTATTGATAATAATTTTATTTGATTCTATGATTGCAGATTTAATTTTTCCAAGAATGTCGGCATCATCCATATCCGAAAAAACATTTCGCACTGTATCGATAGTCAATTGAGATGCAACTTCACCAGCTTTATTACCCCCAAGCCCATCACAAAGAATTGCAAGAATTCCGCCATCAATCTCAAAAACGCCGACGGCATCTTCATTATCTAACCTTTTTAACCCGATTTTGGAGAGTGACAAATGTAAATATTTCATGAACTTGCTAAAATTGTTGTCAATTATGGTTTTAAACTATTAAAATACTTTGTAAAGATAATTACAATAATTTTTAAAATCTTCATTTATATTTTCTTCAAATGAGTCGGTAAATATCTACCTTAAAATTATTTTCTAATTTAATTCATTTAGCTTGGTCATGCAGAATGGTAGGACAGCTAAAATATGGATATAATGTTAAAACATATCCTATAGGTTTTATGGAAAACTAATTGGCAGATGTTTTTGTTAACTAAAAGGCTGGTTTAATCAGCCTTTTTTTGCTCATTTAGAGTATTTCAGCTTTTTAGAATAAACTCATATTTTGGGGATATTATGTAAACTAAGGATGTAAAGTATATGGAAGGGTTAGAAATATAATGGACTGAAAAAGTAATTTGATAAGTTAAATTAGGTGGGAAATGGAAAGAAAGGTATTTCACCAGATAGAGATCAGAAAAAATTTTTGTACCAAGGTCTGCAAGAAATATTGAATCCCAAAGCACCCTTTTATCCTTTGAAACAATCGGTTTAACTACTGACCGCTGTTACCTTAAATTTCTTAACCTTTTTACCGGAAAGATTAAAATATATAAAAGTTTTATCACGAATTTCAAAAGCCCTATAAGGCATTTTTCCATCAAGAATCTTAATGTTCTTGTTATCAAAAGGCCCTAGCCGAACACTACCTAAACGGATAGCATCATCGGTTTCAATCGAGAATTGAAAACCGTTTTTAATTCTCTTGTATTGGTAATTTACATTAGTGCGCATTGCGTTTCCTTCATTATCTACGGCAACCACCGGATAATCCTGTACATCAATAGTTTTCCAGGTTGCAGGTAGCCGTGGGATTATGTTCAGCCCTCTTTTAGGATTCAAATCATCCAGGCCAATTAACAATCTTGCCGCTTTCACAATTTCCGCCTCTTGAACACCATTGCCAAGATCTCCATTTCGAAACCAGAACCTGCCCGACGGGTGCATTATGACACCTTCAGGCACAATATAATTATATTCGTGACGATTATAACAGAAGGCCGCAGCTTGTTCCAGGTAGCCTTTCATATCATTAGATTCATCTAACAAAATAGCGGTCTGGGTGATGAATCCCTGGCCATATCCCATTTGTCGGCCAGCATCATAAGAGAAAAAATCTTCTTTCTGAGCCAGATAGGTATCGTAACAGATTTTGTAAAGCCCGGGATTCTGCACTGCGAGATCATAGGTAGTTAGGTCAGGAGCCAGGAAAAGTGGTACAAATCGCTTGTATTCATATGTCCAGCAATCATAGGCAATATCAACGAAAATCTTTCCAAACCTAGGATGAATAGTGGTAAACATGCTCATTATGCCCTTATATAAAATATCGGCATATTGATTCCAGCGGTCTTCCATCGTTTTATCACCAACCCGCTTTGCAAGTTTTGCGAATGCTTTTAATCCTGTGTATGCGTACCAATTTGAAAAAAGATCGAAATTTCCATATTGTTGATTGGCAGCTTCGGTTTCTGAGGAAAGTACTTTATCAAAACCACTTTCCTTTGGATTATCCATTTGCCAGCAATACCATTCAGCAGCATCGCACAAGGCTTTCCAGTTATTTTTTACCCAATTGGTATCCACACATCTATCTTGAATGAGCCGGTAGATGAATAACATCATAGAACCATGCCCGTCATTTTCCTTTCCTGAAACACTTCGCCATAAACTTTCATTATTTAGTTTACTTGCATTCGCAATTCGCTTCCAGTTAGGTTGGCTAAATCTGCTTGAAGGGTCATATAATAAACGAAGGGCTTCATTTCCTGCTTTTTGGGAACGTTTTGTTTCGCCAGAATTAATCACTTCCATCATACACCGTCCTGCATCACGGCTCCAAACCTGGGAATAATAACTTTTTGCATTGGGGCTAAATGTTCCCATCCCAATATACGAACCAAAATTAGGCAGATCACCAGAGGAGGTATGCATACCGCCTTTTTCGTCAACTTTTTTCGTCCGCAGATCATAAATATTGTGGGCATATACATTGGTAAAGATTTCTGCCAACGGTGTACCTGTGAATTTAACCATCGGGGCATCATAACCTTTAGGTGGATTATAAGGATCAGTAGCAGGTAATTCATCCCTGAACTGATATAATCTTCTGGCCAGTTTATCCATGGCAGTATAATACTTTTTTTGAGCAAAAAACCGTTCATCCACCAATCTCCAGCCCGGATCAACAGCTTTTGAACCGGTCTGGCAGGTAATGCCAGTAATATATATACCTGCAGTACGAAGATTATCGTTTACGAATAATATTTTAGCCACAGGTTTATTCCTGGTCTTAATACCAAGGATATATTTACCTCCTTTAACTGTGTCATTCTCCATGAGGACCAGAGATGAATCAAGTAAATTTTTTGCATTTTTATCCGATAAAAAAGGTTCCTGATAGGGACCCCCATACGTATTAAGATAAGTTTCACTTTTTTTGACATGATTCATAAGTTCATAATTCCACAGATTGACACCAAAAATAATTGGGATCACGTCTACAGTTGTATCGCTATAAATGATAAATATTTTCCCAAGCTGATCACCTATAAACAGTTCGTTATTGAAAGCATAATAACGCTCGGTAGGTCCCCACCATGCGCATGCTTCCGGGTTTTCGGTAACCATCCCTAGGAAAAAAACAGCTTGCACAGCCTTATCCAGATGCTGATCATCTACTACCAGGGTTTTAGATATCAGGTTTGCATAACCCTTATCGGTGGGAATAACCTTAAAAGGAATGTTATGAAAGCGAACATCTTGAGTTTTACCTGCCTTATCGGGTAAAACCTGATAGAATGATTCTTGTGCCAACAAGTTGCATGAAAGGTTCAAAAAAAGAATGAATAGGAAGTATTTGAAAATGTTGATGGATGTTTTTTTCTCCATGACTTTAACTCCTTTTTAAATATGATTCGCTTTATTTAATATAACCTACTATTTTTCAAAAAGTTTTGAATCGGGAATGCCTTAGTTGTCTTTTTATAATTTTTCTACCAGAATATTTAGTCCCTCACCTTTAATTGTTATAGGCTCACCCTGATTAACAGTTATTACTTTTCCGAATGGTTCGTGTAGTAAAACTTGTTTCACATTTTTATTAGTGAATTTCCAAGTATATTGAACTGAATCGGGGGAATCGTTAGCAATTACCATTGCACGCTGATCGGTTTTTAAGTCGCCCCACACTTTATAATGAAGAACACTTGATTGCTGTTTATTCACTGCAAGAACTTTTGCATCCAGATTATCATAATATTTTCCAAAGAATATGATATCTGTCAATTCTTTCCTGATGCGTTCTACCTCTTGAATATATTTTGCCAAGTCGTGATACAAAGGCTGGTCAAGTGTTCCTTGGTAAGAATCAGGCTCTACGCAAATTACTGAACCTGTAAGAATAGCACCATTAACACCTTTGAAATCCCTCGGTGCTGAGACATGTTGACATGATGTCCATTCAGGAAATACATAACGCAAAGGAGATATTTCATAACCTGCTGAATTACGATATCCTATATCAAAATAGGGAATCAGCCTATCGAGTCCGAATTCAGATGCCATGCAAAAATCGGGATTAATAGACTTGCATTTCTTATAAAGACGACCAATAGCCTGCACAAGACCTTCGCATAAGGCTACATCAGGTTTGGCTGTGTTGAGAGGATTGAAATCCAATGTCGAACCGACACATACCTTATCGATTTGAAATCCCTGAGCACCATCTTTTACTAATTGAACTAAATAATCATCCAGAATCTTTTCCAAGCCCGGAACTATAGATGAACGGGCAATATGCCGGGCACTCAATCCTTTCCGAGCTAGCAGTGTGCTTTCGCCCCAGTAACCTATCCAGTTAGCATTTCCAAATTGATCTTGAGCTAAGTATTTATGAAGTTCTTCCTTATACCAGTTGTTATTTTGATCCAACATATTATAATTAGCAAAAACAAGACAATGATCTCCTCGTTCTTTAATGGATTTCAATAAATTTTTGAAACCCTTGAGCCCACCGAGTTTTTTTGAGGGTACATAGAATGGGTAGTCTCTATCTATTCCCCCTTTGTTCCAGCCAAGAAGTTCATAACAACCGATACCATATTTTTTTGCATCTCTTGTCCACTGATTATAGCCCTTAAAGTCCGTTACTATTCTGTCTTCAGGCTGATAAATTATGGACGAAAACCAGGAACTTTCCTTTCTAAGCCAGCTCTTTGATTTATCGAATGGGAAATGCAACATGAACCATTTTCTGTAAAACTGTGAGCCATAATGCCAGTCTCCTTGATTCACGCGAACAATAAATTCGCCCGATTCAAATGTTTCTCCAGAATGAATAAAAGGATAAAAAACATGCGAAAAAATAATTCCCACCGGCTGTCCTGCCGCTTGTTCATCAGTTAGCCATCTGCCGTTATTTTCTGCTGTATTTGGCATAAGATACATATGCCAGGTACTATAACGGCAAGTGGTATCGTGATAGCCAAGATAAAGTCCTGTATTATCTTTTTTATCATAAATATCCCACCAGGGCATGCACATTCCTCCAGGGTAATCGGTTGAAAATTCTGCTGCTTCAGCACCTAAACCTCTTCCTCCCGGGAAGTTTTTAAATAAACTGATGCTGTTCTGACAATCAACATTATAACCTGGAACTGCCAATTTTGCTTCACGGTTTCCGAAATCTTCCCATCCTCCTATGCGGGGAAACCAGAATTCAGAAATTGAATGTTTGTCATTGTTGGTAAGTTTTGCCTTGAATGATACATAATCTTCATCCAGTTTTATCCAATAAGTCAGGTCGATAGGATATGTTCCTTTAGGAGATGTCATACCAGAAAAAACAACAGTGATGGTATTGCCATTTTGAGTAACGGATTTGGGTTCTTGTTCCATTCCGTCAATGTAATTGGACAAATCACTGTCAGTCTGAAGACAGATCCTGTAATTCGCCATGAGCCGCTTTTCACCTATGAGATCGCAATTATTCTTCTTTATCAGAAATGAAGATATTGCCCCGTTCTTTTTATTAACCATAATTTTAAAATTTGCATTTTCTAATGTTATGGTTGACTGACCATATGCAATAGATAATATGCTTAATAAAAAGAGAAATAAAATGATGATAGAAAATTTATTTGGCATATTTTACCTCTTTGCTTGCTAATTGTTTGCCCCTATCCCAGCAAGCCGCAATTAAAAATAATTAAGAACATTCTGTAAAAGTCAGAAAGGTTTGACAGAAAAAGCAAAAACTTAAATTTCAATTCTAAAGAGCTTCTGCACTTATCTCGAACTTCTTAGTCTGACCATCACCAAAATTAACCCATACCCATTTACTGTCACCGCTGACAAATAAATTGCCGGCAATCTGTTCACCGTTGCGAGTTACATTTACAGAAATTACTGAATTGTTGAAAGGTCCGATACGGATTTTTCCCTTATCAACTACTTTATCACTTTGAAGTGCAACAGTATATTCGTTGCCATTCTTTTTCTCGTTCATCGAAAGATCAAATAACTGTGAGCTGCCTTTGCTAAAGGTACGGATTGGCCACTTAGTTACTTCAATCTTATTCCAATCAAGAGGCATCCTGGGCATTAGAATAAGCTCATCTGCACTAATATCATCTATACCCAAGATAACCTGGATAGTATAAACGACCTCGCCAAGTTGATACAGATTTCCCAAATCTCCCCACCGGCGCCAAATAAACCCGTCACTCTCAACTACTGATCCTTCCGGTACTCGATAAGGATGTTGAAGACGGGGGGCGAAGCAAAGTTTCGCCATCCAATCTGTCATTAGAGAAGCATCGTGCATCCGGTCAAGAAGCAAGGCAGCTTCAGTGATGTAACCTTGGCCATAGCCCATACCAGCAGACGCTACATATGCAGGAGCATTTTTTGACAATTGCATTTTATAAGTCCTTAGGGTTCTCTCTTTCCACCCGCGCGGTAACTTGTTCATGACATCATAGCCCCAATAGTCCATACCAATAACAACAGGTGCAAGTGTTGCGTGTCCGTACTCCCAGGTTGCTGTTTTATTTGGATCCCATACATCGCCCCATGTGGGTATTGTTGTGGGATAATAATCGTTCATCGATTTGAGATAAGTGTCAGCAATTCCTTGCCACTTCTTCGCCCACTTTGTGCGTCCCATGCTTTTTGCCATATCGATAGATCCGAGCAAACCAAGATAACAGTTTAAGTCGCAGAACATGCTCTCTTTCTGCATGCCGCCCTCTGACTCACTATAAAGTAACCCATGCTCAGAAAAAGAAAGTTTCGGATTTGCAAAACACCATGGTATGTATTCCGCAGCTTCCTTAATTGCGTTCCATCTTTTATCAACCCATGACGCAGGGCTCCCTTGTTTGAGCCAAGCACGCCACCGGCTAATCATCAACATACCGTGACCATCATTTTCACCATTACCAAAGTCATGAACCTTATATTTCGTAGGCCATCCAGGTTTACTCAGGAAATCAGAATAAATGAGCGGTTTATTTGCGATTACTGTTGCATGCCCGGGGACAGGCTTGCCACCAAGCTGAATTCCCGGAAACGATTTTGGAAACCACATCATCCATCTATCGTAATAATCGATGGCTGCATTCACTTTAGCCGAAAATCCCATATTGCTCAAAAGCGTTAAAGCACAAATCCTCGTATAAGAATCATTGTAATACGCCCCAAGTCCTGCTATCCAGCTGCCTATTCCATCAAATCGATCTGCATCTTTAGACGACTCGTGCACCATACCACTATCATCAACCCTGCCAAGCAATTCGTGAGCATTTTCATAGTATATATTTGTCATCAACGCAGCAGTTGGTGAACCGCTAAACTTTACTTTTGGACCTCCAAAATTAGCAGCTGTTATGTCAGGTTTCGTAGCTTCTATACTCGCACTCCTTTGCTGTCATTAAAATTACAATAGGCATTTTAATTAATAACTCACCTTACGCAGTATTTCTCTTTGGAGTAATGGAATGTTGGAATAAAATGAAAAAATGACCTATTTCATCACTCCATTTTTCCAGCCTGCCTGGCCGCAGACAGGTATTCCAAAGGTTGCGTGACATGAATTAATAATCCACAATGGTTTACTGTTGCAACACTGCTATTTCCCTTTCCCTAAAATAAGTTGCTGTTTGGCGAACCAATTCGTCGAGCGTCGCTGCATCTGGTTTGCCGTACATTGCAGGATAAGGATCGCCGCCTGGACCGAGCGGCTCAGGTGTAACATATCGTCCTTTTGTATTATAACCAATCAGATACAAAGCCATGATGATTATATCCAGGTCCATTGATCCTTCGCCCAAAGCACAGCGATTACTATCTGCCATGTGAAGATTTGTTAATTGACTTCCAGCTTCGATAATAGCTTCACCGATGTGTGATTCTTCGGACTGCATATGATAGACATCGCCGTTAATATGAGCTATCCCGGGATGATTTACAGCGGCAATATATTTCTTTGCATCGGCAACTGTGTGAACAAAACTAACTTCCGCAGAGCGGATAGGTTCTATCGCGGCTTTTAACTTATTCTTTGAGAATAATTCCGCAACTAATCTTAAAGTTTCAACACTGCGATCAAATTCAGTTTTGTCATAAGCAGCCGGTCTCCCAACAGCACCAGGAACAACAAGAATATATTCGCCGCCAATCTGTTTAGTGAATTCTATTTCGCGCTTCAGATAATCAACTGCTGCCTGGCGTTGAAGTGCGCGGTTGCTGGAAAGATCGTTATCCGGCGAAAACATTCCGCAGACACCCGCAATCTGTATTTCATGATCTTCTATAATTTTTTTTGTTTCGGATACTTTGTAGCCTAAATCGGGTCCATAGTGATTACCATGGAGCTCAATAAACTTTATTCCGTTTTTCTGAAGTCGTATCGCCGAATCAGCTAATGGCTCGATTCCAAATCCCCAGTTACTCCATGAAAGATTAAGTCCACTTTTTAATTTCTCCGGATGATTCTTTTTCAAATCTATAAAAGCTGTCCTGATTTTCTCTGACTTTAATTCATAATTTTGTTTTTTCATGTTGATTCCTATAAAGATTGATTTAAATTATTTTATTATTTTATTCGGCATACCGGGATGATTCGGCCCGAAATGTTTCAGGATAACCATAGGCTGAAATTGGCTATGATTGGAAATGACGACGCCTGCTTTTGCAGCATCTTCACTTACAAAATACTCATCATTACTTGCCTGTCCGAACCTAAGAATGACAGAAGCTTCCGCATCATAAACTCCAAACTTACCGTGACCTTGAATGATGATACAGCCATATGCAGCTCCATCCTTAATCGTCACCGTTTGACCGGGTTTAATTGTAAGTTCTTTAGCTGCGATATAGTCATTAGCATAAACAATCCACTTTTCTGTATGCTGTTCATCAAAGTGTGAACAAACAACCGGAGCACGGAAATAATGTTCTTTGTAATGAGGGTCGATATTCTTTTCCCAATCCATCAAACTCATTATGTAATCAATATCACGCTTTTTATCAGCGGGACAATTCTCCACAAGAAACTCATACGGATAAACTTCATTTGAAGTAATGTTTTCATATACGGAATTTACATCGCTGTTCCATTGTGGTTCATAAGTAAGATAAGAACCCGGCGCATGAAGAACTCCAGGTGGCGTGTACCAGCCTGTTCCCAATTCAATTCGGAATCCACGTGAAAGCTCTGTTATCCGGTTATCTCCGGCTTCAAATAGAAGCAAACGCTCACGCACCATATCTTTAGTTACGTCTGGATCAAAACCAAAGTATGTTACTGGAAATTCTCCCGGATAATTATTCATCTCCGGTGGGAAGTAGTACGCTTCCGGTTTACCCAAGCGCTTAACGACTGCTGCTGAATCAAATCCTAAATGAAGATGAAAGAACAACGGAGCTTGAAAATCAAAAAACTTTGAGTACATTGGCCAGCCGCCGTATTTATTCATCAATTCTTTTCCGACTATCTTTTCCTTCAATTCATCGACAGCATCTTTTAAAAGGAATTTTTCGGTTAGCTTAGCGCTGAAAGGAAGCACGTAGCTCATTCCTTCATCAGGAGGAGCTAACTCACCATTCATTGCCGGAATCACGGAAGAAAACCATCGTTCTTTTATTGAACCGCGTTTCGTGCCGAGCGCATAATAATCATCCGGGTGAAGTCTTAAGCGAAGTCCGGCTTTACTGAACCGGCGCGGTACAAACGTCGGGACTAATCTTAAAATGCCTTTCCCCTGTTCAAATGTTTCTTGAATTTTGTTCATATATCTTTCTTTTATCTATTTTAAAAAATTATTTACATTTGCTTTCGTTACAAGCTGAAAAGGGATATAATTCGTGTGTTTAACTTTCTGCCCCTTCACAAGTTGATAGGCTAATTCAACCGCCAAAGCTCCCTGACCATGAGCATCCTGGAAAACTGTTCCTGCCAACTTACCGTCGGCAACTGCCTTTAAGGCATCAGGTATAGCATCAATACCGATGATTGGAATTTCTTTTTGCTTCCCGGCAGCGGTAATTGCATTTAATGCACCCATCGCCATCTCATCATTTTCCGCAATTACTGCATTTATTTGACGGCCGGATGATAACCAATTTTCCATTACGGATAATGCCTGAGCTCTATCCCAGTTTCCTGTTTGCTGAGCTATAATTCTTGCACCGGGAAATTTTGATAATACTTCTTTGATTCCTTTAGTCCTCTGCACTTCAGCAGAATGTCCATATGGTCCTTGAAGCAGAACGATGTTGCCTTTACCTTTTAGAATTCTCATCATTTCATTCGCCTCAATTTTACCTGCTTCTTCATCCGGCGAGCCAACATAAGCATTTGCCTTATCGAGGTTAGCTACGATTGAGTTGACCACTACTATTGGCTTGTGCTCGCGCACCGCAATATCAACTGCCGGTGATGAACCATATTGATCTTCGGGATTCAGAATGATAGCATCAACATTCCGGGCAACAAAATTTTCAATCTGAGATACCTGTCTTTCTGCATGACCTTGGGCATCAAGTTCAACTAGTTTGATATTCAATTCTTTAGCTTTGCCTCGAATAGCATCTTGCAACCTTATGATAAACTCATTTTGCAAATCTTGATAAGAAACTCCTATCGTAATTTGGTGAGGAGAATTCGAATTCCGGTTGCACCCGTTTAGTGCGGCTAAAATTAAGATCGCAACTATTAATAAACTGATCCTATTGTTGAATCCTTTAATTATTATCAAGGCGGCAATCCTTTCTTCAAAATTATATTCGCGTAACAAAAAAAAATTAGCAATTCCTTTAAAGCGTTTCTTTGTCCGAATGATTCGTTTTTTAATTCTTAGATTTTTTATCCAACAGCACTGCAAGAACAATAATCAATCCCTTTATTATTGCTTGCCAATATGAAGACACATTCAGCATATCAAGTCCGTTGTTCATAACTCCGATTATGAGAGCGCCTGCAATTGTTCCCGCAATTGTACCGACTCCACCACTTAAACTCGTTCCGCCTATTACTACTGCCGCAATCGCATCAAGCTCGTAACCCTGCCCGATTGCCGGCGAGGCTGACATTACACGTGAGGATAAAACAATTCCGGCCAGTCCGGCTAACGCACCGGTAATAGCATAGACCGCAATTAAAATTCTATCCGGATTTATTCCTGAAACTTTTGCAGCCAATTCATTTCCGCCGACTGCATAAACGTATCTTCCAAAACGCGTGTAATGTAAAATGAAAACACCGGATAATACAACAATCAGAAAGATGATTACCGGAAGAGGGATTCCTAAAAAGTATCCGCCACCTATTTGATTGTATGAATCGCTAAGATTGATGACCGGTCTTCCGTTTGTATAAACTAATGCCGCGCCGCGTGCTGCTGTCATCATGCCAAGTGTAACAATGAATGGAGCTAATTTTTTTTTCGCGATGAGCACTCCGTTGATCGCACCACAGGCTAAACCGGCAAGTATTCCGAGTGCTATGGGCACTATAAGGGGATATTCTCCAGGATGAGCAAACGATGTGGCAATCACAGCAGTAAAAGCTACAATAGAACCGACCGAGAGATCTATACCGGCAGTAATTATTATAAAAGTCATTCCGACTGCAATTATCCCGTTTACGGAAATTTGCCGCAGAATGTTGATGATATTCGAAGGAGTCAAAAACGGTGGCGAGATTATCGAGAGAA
>JAKAFW010000078.1:0-5834 GCA_021817845.1 Bacteroidota bacterium | reverse complement strand
ATCTTTACTGCTGAGATTTTGAACTCTTTATCGTAACGCCTTCTTTTTTCTGACATATTAGCTCCTATATTTTGTTTTATAAATATAGTTGCTTTTCTACTTGTCTACTATATGGGGGTAGGATCAATGATCACCATTCATAATCTCTACCAGTATATTTGCTGACTCTATTTTATGGTCTGTGATGTATATGTTTTCCAAGTATAAATTACCTCTAACCGAGGATGTTGTCCTTGGTAATTATTAATTTCGTTACTATAAAAATAATAAAGAAGTTAAATATAAAATGTAAAAATGTAACTATTGGAATAAAAAAAGAGAAAAGAATGACAAAAGCAAAAATAGCATAGACTGATATGGAATTGATATTTGGAGATTGTTTCATCTTATAATAAGAAAAGGAGAATGCTGAACCCATCATAAATGGTAATATACCCAGTCCCAATATTCCAAAATCTCTATAATAAACAAAAAACATCGTATAAGTGTTATAACCGCCTGTAATAAGTCCTGGATAATCTGATAAGCTTAAATATTCGGCAAGAGGGTGCTTAATTCCAGTCAGGGCAAAAATGAAATCAAATGTATATACGCCATAAGTAAATCTATACAATTTTTCCACAGCATGAGCAAAATTTTCCAGGTTCATCACTATATACATGTACGGTTCTGTCACAAAAGCATATTTAATACTAATTTTCATACGGCTAGTGTAGTATAAATAATTAGCTATTGTGGTACTGAAACGTACAAAGGTCATACTATACATTATAGCTATTAGACAAACCAAAATAATAAGAACATTCCTTGGATTAAAAATTCTACTTAAATAATAGAGAGAAATGCCCGAGACAATTATTGCAAAAACGACATAATATCTCTGCAACAGGAATGCATAAGTAATAAATGAAGCAAGTATAATAAGTGATACAATAAATTTCCGAAGATGATTTCTCTTTACTACAACTAAGTATAATGCACCAAAGTAAATTATGGAGGGGAACGATTGGATAAAAAGTCCAAAACCGAATATCCCCCAATTTACTCTTGATGTTCCAGGATACTTTGTAAATAACGGCACGTAGCCTATTACAAGATATGAAACTAAATAAGAAACAATAAAGGCAATAAACAACAACAACGTTGCTTGAAATAAAATATTAGAATTAATTATTGAATCATTCAGAGCAGAACGAGTAAAATTGATCGTGCTTACAGGTTTATTTTGGTTGATTACATAAATAACGAACATTCCAACGAGAACTGAGATCAAAGGCAAAAACAGCATAAACCAACTGTAGAATGACCAGGTAAATTGGTACCCACTCAATTTAAGATCTGTTAAGCCTATTGCAAATGACCACACTAGAATGAATAATCTTGCTGGAGAGAATATGTCGGTACCTTTTTTCAAGAAAGAAAATAAAAGCAGAGAAAAAGATATAAAACATATAATTGACACTATCGACATATTAGAATTCACCTGGAAAAGATTAATTTAAAGAATTAAATGAAAATTCTTTCCCGATAATCTGTCTCTTTTCATCTTTAGTAAAATAAACTAATATTCCGCACAATATAAAGATTACCAAAATAACAGGGGCCATTATAAGAACGTTTAGACTGTGTAATTGCCAAAATGCAAATACCAATATTAAAGAAAATAAGAATAATGCAAATGTTTTTATATTTATGACCCAATCAATAAATAATGGGTATGTAAAACCAATGTATGCAATAGCCAGTAATGAATTTGTAATAAGAGAAACTATAGCCGCACCTATTACCCCAAACTTTGGAATCGCAAAATAATTAAGCAAAAAATTAAAAAAAGTTGCACTTATAACTACGTACATTCTTATATGCTGCCTGTTAGAAGTTGTCAACATTAAAGCATATGTCTCTAAAAAAAATCTTACAAATAAAATTGCTGCAAAAATTCTTAATAAAGGTATTGCCTCTATATAGTTTTTTGTTCCATAGATTATTTTAATTATTTGATCGGCATAAAGAAACAAAATCATTGAGATTGGAATAACTACTAAAATCAATATCTTGTTCATAATATAACCTATTTTCTTCCAGAGAAATACATTCTCTTTATTTAACCGGGACAAAGCAGGAATGAGCGTGTTGTTAAATATATCCGGTAATACCAACGGAAGCATAATTAGCTTAAATACGGACTGATAAATACCTACATAATAATCTCCTTTCCATAATCCCAATAAGATTGTATCGAGTTGAAAGTATAAATTACTGAACAACAAATGTAACCCGAATACAATCATCTTTGTTTTTATTTCATGAAATCTGGTAATGTTAAACTTATATCGAATCCCCGGCATGATTTTGAATGAGAACGATATTGCAATTATAAATCCTAAGATTCTGAAAACAACAAAACCAACACTAATCAAAATTATTCCGCTTTTAAGCATAATCAGAATCGCGATAATTATAAGCAGACCGATATTAACAAATAACGTAACTTTTGTTTCATATTGCAGCTCCTCAAATCCCTTAAAAAAAGCGTATAGGAAGTTCGTAAGAGTTGTGAACATCATATAAAAGCTGAAAATAAGAATAAGCAAGCGTGCATCAATGCTGAAATTTCCAAATGAAGCTAATAACCACATTAATATCATCGCTGTAATAGAGAACAAAAATTTAACTGACGAATATATTTGAAAATGTTCAGCAGCTTTTTCCCTTTCTCTTGCGATCCCGGTAGTCAAAAGTATATCAAAACCGAAATCCCCCAGCAAAATAGACATCGTAGAAATTGTATGGGCCAATGTAAATTGTCCGAAGACACTTGGTCCGTAATATCTTGCAATTAGCCAAAATACCAATACGTTAGATATCAAACGGAATGATATTGACAGTAATGAGTAAACTGAATTTTTTCTTATTCTTTTAGCTTCAGACATTATCCTGATAAAACTTCAGCAGACTTAAAGTTTCAAAATGGTTTGTAATTTGTTTCCCTTAAGGCTTGTTCATATATTGAAATTAATGATTCATAATGTTTTTCTTTATTAAAATTTTCCATCGCAAATTTATAAGATGCCGAAGAAAACCGCGAATATGACTTCTCATTCATCTGAGCAGATTTAACTACTGCTTTTTCAAGGCTATTCTCGCTTTTTGCTTCAAATAAAAAACCTGTTTCTCCATCTTTTATAATTTCGGGAATTCCTCCTAAATCAGAGCCAATAACAGGTACACCCAAAGAATTGGCTTCAATAATTATCATCGGATTATTTTCATAACACTCGGAAGGCAGTATAACAAAATATGAATTTCCTACTAATTCTTTCAATTCTTTTCCGCTCTTATAACCCACGATCTCAACGTTTGTAGGTTTATTCAGCTCTATTTCTTTTCTTAAATGGCCGTCACCGGCAATCAACAATTTCTCACCCGGAAGTTTTTTAAAAGTATTAATCAACGTGTAAAGACCCTTTTCTCTGTCAAGTCTGCCAGCAAAAAGAAAATATTTTTCTTTCCCCCTTTTTTTTGAAAGACCAAATTCCTTAATAAAATTATAAAGCTTATAACTCTTACTTCTTATATTCGGTTTATATTCAATAAACTTATTCATGGTAAATTCACTGACAAAAATAAATTTATCTATCAATTTATCATAAGGGAATATAAAGTCTCTCAAATAGCTATCTACCGACAGTATAATACTTTTATGTAACCCCTCGATTGAACAATTATTGATAGTACATTTATAGTACTTTCCGACTTTGCAATCCTCGCAAATTTCTCCCTTTCCGTTTATAAAAACATAAGCCGGACATAAATATTTAAACCCATGAATTGTTGAAATTATTGGTATATTAAATTTTTTCAAAACAGGTAGAATAGAAAATGTTATTAATCCATTAATATTATGAAGATGTGCCACTTCGGGTCTGAAATTTTTTATCATTTTTTCTAATTTGTTTGCTGCATCCCATGAATAAAAATTATTAAAATATTTTAATTGAGTGTTTTTCTTCGTGTTATAATTTTTAATTGTAACAAAATATTTTTCATATTCTGAAAAAGAATTAAGGCTGCTTTTCGTACTGAATGGAATAACAGAATGTGAATGGCTTTCTAACAATTCTATTGTATTAAAAAAAACTCTGTCAGTTCCTCCTTTTATATAAAAGAAATTATTTACCTGTAAAATTCTCATAGGTTAATTTTTATAATCAGAATGGCGATAATTGTAGAAACAGAATATTAAGTATACCTAAAATTAACAGATCAATTTCCATTCTTTCTTTTAACTCCAATCCTCGAAAGATCTCTTCTTAGCGAGGATACTATATAAGTATACTTTTGAGGTTCAAACAATTTTATTTTTTGAAATAAAACTAAGAGAAAAACTATAAAGTATCCTATAACTGTTGATGAAACAAAACTAACCAATGCATATATCGTCCCCTTTGGTTTTGCCTTCCTATCCGGAGGAGAAGCTTTATCCAAAACCAAAACCGAGGGAGAATTTCTTACCTCTTCAACTTTAGCCTGTTCATACAACGGCTGAACAAACTCCAGTATTTTATATTGTATTTCAAGATCCCGGTATATTTTCAAATATTTATTCGAAAGTTCAGGCGCCTCCTTAAATGGTATAAGCAATTTAGACGACTGATCTGAAATAGCTGCGCCCGAATTTTGCAGGTTAATTTGTTTCCTGAATTCCTGGACTTCCACTTTTGTCTGCAAAGTTAACGGATTATTTTCACCATAAGTTCTCTTCAGAACGTTATACTCAATTTCCTTTTGTGCAAGTTCGCCGTAAATTGTTGCCATTGCCTTTACAGTAGCTTCAAGCTGCTGCGGCACGGCTATAACACCATATTTTACCTGGAATGTTTTCATTGAATCTTCCAAGCGATTAATCTCCGCAACATTCTCTTTGTATCTTTTCTCAATGAATTCACGGTTTGCTTTGGCATTAGCTACGCTCAATCTGGTATTAATTTCGTTGAGCTTCTCTATCATATAATTCGCAACATCAGCGGCTTTTTGAGGATCCTTATCATAAAAACCTACCGTCAGGTTACCTTCATCCTGAACTTCAATTTCAAGATTAGAATTATAAACTCTTACAACTTTTTCATAATAAGCATTTTCCAGATCATATTCTTTTCTTAAGTTAAACTTTGTTATAACATCATCCGTCATCGTTGAACTTTTAAGGATGGCAATATACCTGTCAAATTCCGAGGTTCCTGATAATGCTGACGCCAAACCTTTTGCAGGCGAAAAACTTTTTGCTAAAGCTGAGAGACCGCTAAAAGCACTTAAAAAATCTGTCCTTTCGGCCGGAAGAACAGAAGCAGTTGCCTTATACCATTTTGTTCCCAGCAAAGCATACAAAGTAAATCCGAGTGTAATAAGAAAAACAAACCAGAAGAGAAACCATCTGTATCTTACTGTCACAGTTAAGAATTCAACAAAAGTATGCCCTACAGTAACAGAGTTTTGGCTATTATTATTTTCAAGTTTCTGGTTTTCTTGTTCCATAATTACCTAAAGGTTAAAGACTAAATTGGAAATCTTTGATAGAATACAATGTTTTAATATAATACAAAAAGATAAACTTTTCATATTTTAAACTAATTAAAATTCTAAAGATTTAATTTTGAATTTACTCTGACACAGAAAAATGTCCGTTTTCTATATAAGATAAAATTCATTCCTCCTCCCCTGTTGACTTTACCCAAAAATTTAATATTTTAAATCTCAGCAAAGTGAATTTATTCATTGTTCTTCAAAAATCTGTCAATTTCTAAGTATCTTAAAAAAATTATACTTAAGGTAAA
>JAKAFW010000009.1:0-103874 GCA_021817845.1 Bacteroidota bacterium | reverse complement strand
ACTATATGGTATTTTAGGTCATAGACACTATGACTGCTTTTTCGATAATTCTCCATATAGCTAATCTACTAAAGTCTTCGCCTAAAGGCGAGGGTTTTTGCCCCCCAATCCCAGTTGGAGACAATAATGGTTCAGAATTTATTAAAATCCAGACTAATGCCCCATTCGGCTTATGCACGCCCATAATGACATTACTTTCCGGTTTTCCAGTTTGAAGTGTTGCTATGGCAGGACGTAATTCATCAGGGAATGGCGATCCGTCTTCATGAATTGCTCTCCAACTTACATCTATTGATTTTCTCCCGAAAATTTCATCATTGGAGAGACCTAATATTTCTTGTGCTCTTTTGTTCGCTTTTACGATGGTTCCGTTTGAAGAATGAATGACAATTCCCTCATGTAAAGAAGATACTACTGAACGATGATGTTCCTCGCTTTCCTTTAAAGCATTTTCAGTCATTTTTCTTTGAGTGATATCTTCCACGAAACCCTCGATATACTCAAGATCGTTTTTATCTCCTTTAACTACTCTCATATTCAAATTAGCAATGAAGGTATCACCATTTAATCTCTTAAAAATAACTTCACTATGAACAAACTTTTTAGACTCGATAGCCTCACGGATAATTTTATTTCGCGATTCTGCTTGCATATATAATTTTTCCGCTGCATTAATAGCCGACATCATGTCTTCCGGTCGCTTATATCCGAATAATTCTGCAAGCATTGGATTGACAAGAAGTATGCGTCCTTCAATAGTAGAATGAAAAATTCCTATAGATGCATTCTCAAAAATCCCGATGTATTTTTGTTCTGAATTAAGTATCAATTCCTCGCACCTACAGAGATTCTGTTTCAATTTTTCCTGTTCATTATTTTTTGAATTAAGAATTCTTTTAACTAATAAATAGATGAAGATGGAGGGAAGAACAACAAATAACAAATCCTGAAGTGTTTTTATCATCCATTTACTTCCGGATATATAAAGGATATGATTTACCAAATAATCTGAGAAAAGGATCAATGATATTCCGAAAATCAGATATAAAAAATTTATTTTCAAAGCTTTATATAGCCCGGCTTTAGTAATATTTTTTTTAATAAAACCTCTCATACATATTCTATATCCTATATTTTATAAACACCTAATAAAAAAAATCACTATAAGGTTAAATTAGACTACTTAAATAAATAATTTTTATTTTGAGATTTTGTTTAATGATAGCTGATATTTGAAAAATAGATTAATAGATCCATCGATTTCCTTTCTCCTATTCCCCCATTTAAATTAAAATTATATTAGAATTGATATATATAAAGTTAAAAATATTTTAAAAAAGAAAAAAGGCGAATACATTTGGAAAATATTTTAGGATTTAGACTATGGAATTAACTTTAACCGGCTTCTTAATTAATCAATGTAGTAAAGCAAGCAGAGTCAAGTGTAAATTTAACCTTTCCGTTGCTAACTCTAACAGATTTAATTTTATCCATGCCATGATGCTCATCAGTTATATACATGTTTAATGCATTCACATTACCGGGAAGTCCGGTTAATGTAACCTCCCGTTTGGCACCGTTATTTACGATATGCACAGTATAAATTCCATCCTTAATATCTCCGTATGCGACACAACTGATATTTGGGCGGTCGCATTTAATAGGCAGATTAAACGAACCACCTGGAGTTAAGCCCAGTTGCTTTAAGTTCCAAAATCGTTGAGTTTGTTTTAGAGGTCCAGTAGTACCGTAAATACCGCCTCCAGTTAAAACCGAATAATCGGAAGTTAATTGCCACTGTAAGATAGACTTTACCTGACAAATTGAACAGATGCGTAAATACATATCGATTTCATTTAGAGCGTATGAAGGTTCCAAAAATATATCGGGGTATCTCCAGGCAGCCGCGTCGGTGCTACCTTCGCCTACGATCAGAGGAAGGTTAAGTTCTTTAGCAATATCCGACCAATTGGATAGCGTCCAATTATTATAACCGCGCCAGGAATGGAAAGAAACCGCCCCTATATATTTATATGCTGCCGGGTCGTCCAGTGCGGGAGTTACAAAACCATACGTATTAGCATCGGAATTATCACCGAGCAGTAATTTGGTAGTAAGTCCTTTAGATGCTAAGTATGCACCAAATTGCTTAATAAATTCATCATGCTCCTCTCCTGTTTGAAGGACATTTATGCCGAGATCTGATTCGTTAAACGAAAAAAGATCGGGTTCAACGCCGTATTTTTCTTTTAGATAAATCAAATAAGAGCCGAGTGATTTTATAATGCTTCTCATTTTCATTGGATTAAGAGGATTACCAAACGGGTCGCCCTTTTTTCGAGGACCAAATCTTATCTTTCCTATTACAGCCCATGAGGGAGGATACCATACGCTTAAAATAATATGGACATTTTTTTTTGCCAATCTTTGAGCCATTTCCATTGCAGCAACAACTCGCTCGTCAATGTTGCCCGATCGTGCTGCTTCGAGTGGGTCAACGGTTTCATCACGTTGCCAGTTGAACCATGGCAGTTCAACGCGTCCCCAGGCAATATTAAGGTTATTTAGGCAATAGTTAATAACCTCCGGATCAACTTCAGGATTTTGGAGCCTGAAATTTCCGCCGATACCGTCAAACTCGCGTCCAAGGTGCAGGGTATCAATTGCAAGATCAATCGGCTTTTGATCTATTTTCCCAGATACTTCTAAATTAAAAATATTTTTTGTTGTATCTCCTTTGATTGCGTTACCCGAAATCACTGTAAAATAAATCTGAGTATTGCCGTTTCCGAAAAACGGATTACCTTTTATAATATGAATTTCAATTGGGTGATTAATTTTAATTTCAAGTCTGCGAAGTTTTGACGTGATTATAATACCTTTTGCAGTATCGGGAATAAGAATAAACCGTTCCGAAAACCGACGGTGAACATTGCTTAAGAGGGTGTCTGGGATTGATGGTTTCTTATCAATAAACTTAAAAGATGCACCGGCAAAATCCTCGTTGGGAAGATCAATACAAAAGTAGGCACCTTGCATAGTTGTATCGGAATTAACCGCTATTCCCAAGTTTATTGACGCTTTACCCGAACCAGTATCTTCAACTATTTCATTGACCGATAAACTATCCAACAAAGTTGTGATAATAGCTTTAGAACCGCTCCGATTAAAAGTAGGATTTTGTTCTCCTTTTTCTGTCTGAGAATACTCCATCCAATTTTTATAGACTATGCGCAAACTAGTTCCAAATTTCATTAATTCGCCGTCGACGCGAATGCCGTCGACATTACCCCATGCAGTGCATTCTGCTTGCCCAAACGATTTATTTGCAAACCCGCTAATTAGCCAAATACCTGCTATAATGAAAATAAATAAACGTTTTGCACGAATCGTTTCAAGGGCAATTATATCAAAACTATTACTCATAGAAATACCCGGATTAAATTTTTGAAGTTTGACTTTTAATATACTCATAATGATTTCTCTGGTTTATTGACCAATAGAAAATAAATATTCAAAAATTACGTTACAATATTTACGTTGACTTGTTTTATTATGCAACATGTAAGGCATGTCAATCCCCAATTTTTAATATTAAATGAACTATATATGACGATGCTATTGGAGCTATAAATATGGCGGCAGAATAATACTGGAGAAGGTGATGATTCTGGCTCAGTGACAGCAGTAAAAAAAAATATGCAAGGGTTGAGAAAGAGATTCCCGTTTAAAGCCGGAATGAAGATTACTTTGATTGATGGAATGACTACAAACATATTTTTAGTGCCCGGAACAGGACTCGAACCTGCATGCCGTTGCCAGCATTAGACCCTGAACCTAACGTGTCTACCAATTCCACCATCCGGGCAAAAAATTTTTATTTATAATATGTAATTTACGATTAAATAACTCTTTATTCTACTATTCAGAATCTAAAGAAGTGAACTTTAAACCTTGAAATAAGACTCTACCAACCTGAATCTCCTTTCTTTTCTTCTTTTTTAATAACACCGTTGCTACCGTGGATATTACATTTGGGGGGCAGGTTATTTGCGTTAATAATATCAGTAACGGTGACCGGGCAATATTTTGTAGCGAGCCTTGTATCCCCGTCATCCATAGTAGTCTTGCAGAATGCTACAGTATCGATTCCGGACGCCATTTGGAAATATTGGACAGGAAGATTTAATGTTTTGTATGCATTTTCCATAAACATTGCCCAAATAGGGAGCGCTGCTGAAGCTCCTTGACCGTAAGAACTTGTAAATTTGATTCGATGGTCATCAAAACCCACCCACACTCCGGCAACTAAATTTGGAGTATAACCAACAAACCAGGCATCGGAATAATTTTGAGTCGTGCCTGTTTTACCGGCACAAGGGTATTGGAAATATCTTCTTACTCCAGCGCCGGTCCCATAGTTAATAACATCTTCCATCATGCTAACCATAATAGAGGCGGTTTGCGGTGAAATTGCCTCTTGATAATCCGGAACAAATTTATCAATCAGAATACCATTCCGGTCTTCAATCTTTAGAATAGAAATAGGATCTACATGAACTCCTTTATCCGGGAAAGTTCCATAGGCAGAAGTCATTTCTAAAGGAGAAACTTCGGAAGTACCCAAAGCTATCGAAGGCACCGCGTCTAACGGCGATTCTATCCCCATTTTATGAGCATACTTAACAACTTGTGAGGGAGGCGCCATATTACTTATAGTCAACCTTCCTGCAATAACATTTATTGAATGCGCAAGCGCTTGGCGAAGCGTAATATAGCCGCCATACTCATTTGTTTCAAAATTATCCGGCGACCAGCCGTTATAATTAAACTTTTGATTGAGCAAAGTATAAGCCGGGAAATATCCGTTATCGATAGCAACAGTATAAGCAAAGGGTTTAAACGACGAACCAGCTTGGCGACGTATACCCGAAACATGATTTAAACCGCGTCCAAAATCTTGATTTGCTCCACCAACCATTGCTCTAATTTGTCCGTTTGTGGGATCGATTACTACAAACCCGACTTGAATTGTGGTTGCAGCTTTCTTAACCGAATCAACAAAAGCCGGGTCAAACTTTAGCTGATTATAAACTTGTGCCTTAGCGTCTGGGTTAGAGGCAGCATGATATAAGGAGTTATCTCTAATAGCCCTATCTAAAATATTGTCCAGCAAAGCTTGATGCTTTTTCCAGTTCCAATCTTTATTGAATAGTGCTTGATATTTTTTCAGATGATCTGCAGCAGCTTTATTAGCAATCTTCTGCATTCGCGAGTCAAGCGAAGTATAAATATTTAATCCATCGCGGTAGAGATCGTAGCCATATTTTTCAGACATAGCAACCATTTGCTGGCGGACGTATTCCATAAAATATGGAGCAATAGTTTGATTGCCGCCGATTTTTTCAGAAGCTAAAACAATCGGTTCAGCTTTATATTTTTCATAATCGGCTTTGCTAAGTAAATGGTTTGTAACCATATTATGCATAACTAAATTTCTTCTCCTAACTGCATTAGCCATGTGTCTAACGGGATCATAATATTCCGGAGATTTAAGAAGAGCAATTATCATAGCAGCTTGCGGAAGCGTCAATTGCTTTCCGTTTTCGTTAAAATATACATGAGCAGCGGACTCAACTCCGTAAGCGCTTTTACCGAAGTAAGAAACATTTAGATACATTTGAAGTATTTCCCTTTTAGTAAAAGTTTTTTCGATTTGAACAGCCGTGATCCATTCTCTAATTTTTCTTACGCCGGTTTGAAAGATATTTTCGTCTTTGACTTTAAAGTGATAAAGATTTTTTGCGAGCTGTTGAGTAATAGTGCTAGCACCTTCGCGAGAGAAAGTAAAGACATCTTTTATAATTGCTTTGAAGACCCGCCCAAGATCGACACCCCAATGGTTATAAAAATCTCTATCTTCAGTTGAAATCAATGCGTTAGCAACGTAAGGGGGAAGGCTATCTATTTTTGTCTCGATTCTGTTTTGGATATAAAATTGTCCGAGCAATTCACCGTCGCTTGTAAATACCTTGCTTGCAAGCTGAGGACGCGGGTTTTCAAGTTGTTCAAGAGATGGGAGGCCGCTAATGACAAAAATTCCGAAAGCAATAACAAAGAGAGAAATTATTAGGGCAAGAATTAATTTTGTTTTTTTAGAAAAGCGGGATTTAGATTTTTTCTTGTTCCTATAAGAATGATCATTAAAATATTTCTTATATTCAAAATCAGATTGCTTATTTGCCATTTTAATTCCAGTCAACTATTTCAAATTTATTATTTTCAAATTTCCCATAACACGGGGCATCGAGCCAGGAGCCAAGGTTAATATAAACGCCGTTTTTATAATTTAGAAAACATCTGCGGTGAAGATGACCGAGGAGAACATAATCATATCCATCGTCGATTTTCATTTTAGCCGCTTCGAATAAACCGTCTTCTTCTCCGTAATCTTTTTGGGACGTATAATCTCTGCTTGATTTGCTTGTTGAGCTAGCAATTGAAACGCCAATGTCCGGATGAATCCATGAATAAAATTTTTGGATCACTTTATTTCTTAAAATTACTTTTAAGATTTTATAACCTAGATCGTTTTTAACCATCCCGTCACCGTGACCTATAAAAAATTTTTTATTATTCAGCGTAATGCTGATTGGGTTTTCATACATCAAAGCGCCAATTTCATCTTTAAAGAAATTTTGATGCATAAAATCGTGATTACCGATCAGGTAATGAACTTTTACTCCGTGATCCGTAAGATCCTGAAGAGCGGTAAGAGTTCTAAAAAATCCTTTTTGGTAAACGCGTTTATATTCAAACCAATAATCAAAAAGATCGCCTACTATAAATAATTCCAAACAGTTGGTTTGAGCAAAATTCAAGAATTTTACCAGTAACCTTTCCTTGCGGTTTTCCAAATCTTTTGACTGAAGCCCAAGATGTATGTCGGAAATAAATAGATAAGAGTCGTTCACAAAATTATTTCAATTGTTATAGAGAAAATATTGATTGGTTTTTTTGAGACCAAATATAGATAAATATTAATTATTTTTCTTATGCTCGTCAAATTCGGCAAGCAGCCAGTTATAAGGATCTACTTTGATTACAGCAGGAGTCTTAGTCATAGGGAAGACAAAACTTTGTTGCCGTTGATTAACGAAAATCGTTTTAATCTCTTCGCTATTGTCGGTATAGACAATTTTAATATCAAGCGGGAATTGGTAGACGTTATAGCCTGTTTGTGTCTGTGCAAGGTTGAGTGTTAAATTATTTTTATCCGTTTCCCAGGAATAATTGACATTCAAAATTCCGGAGCCATCAAACACCCATTGGTTAAAAAATTGTTCGAGGTCTTTGCCGGAGACTTTTTTGCAAATATTTTCAAAGTCTTTAGTAGAAGCATTTTTATATTTATAAGTCTGGTAGTACGTACGTAATATTTTGAAGAACGTTGAATCGCCGACTTCATGGCGAAGCATATGCAATACCCAAGCTCCTTTTTCATAAACCGTTTTGCCAAACAAATCTTTCGGATTATAAAGCGTTCCGTAAAAATTATCCCGATATTTGCTTAACATTGCAGCTCTAAGAGCGTTGAAGCCGCCGATATGTTCTTTATAAAGCGCTTCACAATAAGAAGCAAAACCTTCATTTAGCCAAATATCTTTCCATGTTTCAGGACCGACAGCATCTCCCCACCAGTGATGTGACAGCTCGTGGGCGTAAACATCATCAAATAATTTGTTTCCGCCTATAAAGTTTGAACCGATTCCGGTAAGAGTCTGTGTTTCCATGGCTCCGAGCTGCCAAAGAAATTCGGCTACACCATATTTTTCCTTGATGAACGGATATTCGCCGAAAGTCTTTGCGAAAAAATTGATCATATCTGGATGATCCTGAAAATCTATTTTAGCAGCTTCTAATTGATTCGGAAAAACATAATAATCAATTGACATAGTATCTTGCTTATTCTGGGAAATATATTTCTGTGAAAAGGTTTTATAATTCGAGGAGAACAAACAAATCAAATAAGTTGAAATAGGATAATTAGATTTCCAATGGTAAGTTCTTCTGGAACCATTGGTAGTGACGCCCATGAGCAGACCGTTTGACGCGGAGACTTCGGAGGAATCGTTGGTGATTTTTATGTCAAGCAAAGCTTTATCCGATGGAATATCGTTGCAAGGGAACCATGTTGAGGCATAATTCGGTTCGTTTAGATTATAGGTACAGGACATTCCGTTAATTTCTCCGAATACAAAGGAGGAAAAACCGACTCTTTTCGGAGTACCTTCGTAAACAACTCTTATATTAAAGGTATCCGACGTAGTATTAAAATATGGAATTGAGAGACGAGTACCTTTTTCTTCATAACTTGATTTTTCACCATTCAATGTAAGCAAAGATATTTTCATGTTGTCATAAAAGTTTAAATCAATTTGTTTGATTGTTTTATCTAATACAACCCCGGTGATTGTAACATCACCCTGAAGAAGTTGTTGCTCCGGGAAAAGGTTAATATTCAAATAGTATTTTAAGATATTGATTTTAAATTGATTCGGAGAGGCATAATCTACCGGGACATTATCAAGAGTGTAATTAGAAGTCTCTTTAACATTTTTAGATGCTGTGCCTATCTGCCAGCCGGTGAATAGAAATGCTAAAATCAAAATGGGAAGATATAACTTTATTTTTTTATTCATCGAAAAAATTGCTTAAGTTAAAAAATCATTAAATACTACAAATAGAATTTGCAATTCTCAATATTACAATTATTTTTAAAGAGTCTAAAAAACAGTGTAAAATTAACAAATAGTCTAATTGCCAAACAATCCATATTTAGATATATTGGACAAAAAATAAGGAGGAAATATGACTTTCCCTGGTTCGTCGATTCTCAGAGACACAATAACGATGTTATTGGCTGGTGGTCAAGGCGAAAGACTTTATCCACTTACGGCACATCGAGGAAAACCATCGGTTCCGTTCGGCGGGAAGTATAGAATAATTGATTTTGCATTATCAAACTGTCTTAATTCCGGTTTAAGAAGAGTTTACATATTAACGCAATATAAATCCGATTCGCTTAACCAACATGTTTTTGAGGCATGGAGTATATTTAATCCGGAACTCGGTGAATATATTTATTCGATTCCTCCGCAGAGAAAATTAAATAATGAATGGTATATGGGAACTGCAAACGCCATTTATCAAAATTTAAACTTGTTTTCAACGGATAAAAAAGCAAAGTGGGTTTTGATTTTAAGCGGCGATCATATTTATAAAATGGATTATTTAAAAATGCTTCAGTATCATGTTGATGTTAAAGCTGATCTTTCTATGGCGTGCATAGAAGTGCCAGTGGAGGAGGCTTCGCGTTTCGGTATAGTAAGTGTTGACGACAAATATGCTGTCAAATCATTTACCGAAAAGCCTGCAGATCCGCAAGAGATCCCAGATCAACCAGGTTTTTGCTTTGTTAGTATGGCAATTTATGTTTTCAACGCAAATGTTTTGCGCGATGTATTTTTGGAAATGGAAACTCAAAAATTAAAAGCGCACGATTTTGGTAAAGACGTTCTTCCATACATGATAAAATCAGGAAGAAATGTTTTTGCTTATAAATTTTATGACGAAAATAATAAGACGAAACCTTACTGGAAAGACATAGGCACAATCGATAGTTATTACGAAGCAAGCATGGATTTAATAAGCGTCACTCCGGAATTTAACTTTTACGATAACGATTGGCCAATGCGCACGTATCAGTACCAGGCGCCGCCAGCAAAGACAGTTTCGCATGAAGGAGAAAGAGTCGGAAGAACATTAAACTCTTTAATTTGTGACGGTACAATTGTTTCCGGAGGCTTAGTAGAGAGATCGTTGCTTGGACCGAATGTTAAGGTTAATAGCTTTAGTTACATTACAGATTCAATCATAATGAACAATTGCAATATAGGTAGGCATGCACGAATAAGGAGAACAATTATCGATAAGAATGTGCTTGTGCCTGAGGGTTATGAAATTGGCTTTGACCTTGAAGTGGATAAAAAGAAATTCCATGTTACCGAAAGCGGAATAGTCGTAATAAGTAAGAATCAAATTTTATCAACTTAATTAAATTTTAAGATGAAGAGATTACTCATGTCTAAGGTCATTTCTTAAAAAATCTATTTAATATATTTTATCAGATAGATTTTTTAAATTAAAATCAATTTTATACGAGATGAATTCAAACCTTAAAACAAAAATAAAAAACCTTCCGGGCAGCCCTGGCGTTTATCAATATATGAACGACAAGGGAAAGGTGATTTATGTTGGGAAAGCAATAAACCTGAAGAACCGTGTAAGGAGTTATTTCCACAACGGAGTCATATCTCCCAAAACTCTTGCGCTTGTAAATAAAATAGCGGATTTACAGATAATAACAACCGACAATGAAATTGAAGCGTTGGTACTTGAAAATAATTTAATAAAGGAATTAAAACCACGCTACAATGTCAATTTGAAGGACGACAAATCTTACCCATTTATTAAAGTTACTAAAGAACCTTTCCCCCGGGTATACCCGACGCGCAGAGTTATTAGAGACGGATCAAAATATTTTGGTCCTTACACAGACGTTAAAAATATGAAAGCTTCGCTTCGGACTATCAACCAAATTTTCAAGATCAGAAGCTGCAAATTAGATTTGACAAGAGAAAACATTGAAAAGAAAAAATTCAAAGTATGTCTTGATTATCACATAAAAAAGTGCGACGGTCCTTGCGAGGATTTAATTTCAGAAATTGCGTACAACGAGATGGTTAATGAGGTTGTTAAGTTATTAAAGGGAAAAACTGATGATCTTATTAAAGAGTTAAATAATAAAATGCAAAACGCCGTTGACGATTTGAATTTTGAAAAAGCCGCCGAAGTAAGAGACAAATTGAATCAGCTTATGGCAATAGTCTCTAAGCAAAAAATTGTAAGTGAAAATTTGGAAGATCGCGACATAATTTCAATTGCTTATGAAGGAAGAGATTGTGCTTGCACAATTTTCAACGTCAGAACCGGTAAGCTTGTGGGGAAAAAACAATTGCATTTAAGCTTGGATGAAGGAGAAGAACTTGCAAATCTTTACGCCTCGTCAATTAAATTCTATTACACTGAGTTTGTAGAAATTCCTGATGAAATTGTTTTGGAAACAGAACCTTCCGATTTTTTACTTTTAAATGATTGGTTGAATATAAAGGCGGAAAGAAAAATAAAATTCTTGATCCCCAAACGCGGCAATACATTTTCTCTTTTAAGAATGTGTAAGGAAAATGCAACGCTTCAATTAAAAGAAATCCAATTACAGAAGATGAAGCGGGAAGGTCACGTTCCCCATGTACTGGCTGCTTTGCAAAGAGATTTAAGGTTAAATGTGCTACCGAGAAACATTGAATGCTTCGATATTTCTAACCTGCAAGGGACAGATACGGTTGCAAGCATGGTAGTATTTGAAGACGGAAGGCCTAAAAAAAGTTTATACCGGAAATTTATTATTAAAGAGGTAGAAGGACCTAACGATTTTTTGAGCATGCAGGAAGTGATAAGGAGAAGGTATTCGAGATTACTTGAAGAGAAAGGAAGTCTTCCGGAACTTATAATGGTAGACGGAGGAAAGGGGCAGTTATCAAGCGCAGTTGAAATTTTAGATGAACTTGGTTTTCGCAAATACAATATTATCGGATTGGCGAAAAGATTGGAAGAGGTATTTTTTCCGGGACAGACGGAACCAGCATCAATTCCCAAAACCTCTTCAGGGCTAAAGTTACTTCAACAGGTAAGAGATGAAGCGCACAGGTTTGCAATTACATTTCACCGGAATAGGCGAGACAAACGAACCCTAAAGACTGAATTGACAGAAATAAAAGGAATTGGAAATTCTATCGCTCAAAGATTATTAAAGGAATTGGGAAGCGTGGATGGAATTAAAGCGGCTGACTATAATAAACTTTCAAAAGTGGTCGGTAAACAAAAAGCTGAGCTAATTATTAATTATTTTGACAAAAATAAAAATTGAGGTAATTAAAAAAATGATATTTTTTATTAAATTTCATACTACAAATGAATATGAAAAGAATTTTTTTTATAATACTTATTAGCGTAATTCTGGTTGATGGCTGTTCTTATTTCAGACGCAAACCGGAGCGTATGGAAATGTCTGTACCAGCTTTGAAAATTTTGATAACTCAAGCAATTAATGGAAATGCGAAAACTGATTCATCGTTATCTAATTTAATCAATCTTTCTCTCCCTGTAAACGGGAACTATAACAACTTAGAAGTTGGCAACATTTTTACTCCGTCCGGCAAAAAATATTTTACAGTTCTCCTTGCCTATCCGAACCCAATATACAACCGATTAGCAATTTATGATTCAGATTTAAATTTACTTTTGTTAGATAAATCTCTTAACGGATATATAAGTCAGTCAATCATAAAACTAAAAACCCGGGAGTATCTTAAAGTTGTTGAAGATTTCAAATCAAGAAATATTTTTGAATTGAACCGGGTATCACTTTACCAAGTAACAGACTCATCGGTTTTTTTGGTGTTTCGCGATTACACAAAGTTAATTTCTCCAAAGAATATTTTTACTCAATTGATTACAAAAATTTCAAGCGACAGGATTTTAACGGATATAACAAGTTCTAAGCAATCTCCTATTTTAGGTAAGTCAGATGCCTTTAACTATAATTATTCAGAAAGAAGATTTGCAAGCACGCAAAATATTTTTTCAAACTTTGTAGTCGATCAGATAAGAAATTTTAAGGATATATCCGGAATTCAAGAAATTACAGATTTTAAATCGGAGTTAGAATCCGTCGGGATAGACACGGGCATTGATACACTTAAGACAACAGCAAATGCGATGAATAATGAGGGATTTTCGTTAACGCTAACTGATAACTGGAGAACTCTTAAAAATATATCGATTACTTCTTTCTTAAAGGAAGAGATAAAAGGTACGAGATATATCAACGAAACAATTGGCGCTTCAATTACAGTTATAATGATTCCGGCGGAAGATTCGGCCGAAATGTTTGTCAACTACAATTTAGATAAGATAACCGCAGGCAAATACCGTGTTCGTTATTCAGGTAAAATTGAGTTAAAGAAAGACTTCGTTCAATTTTTTGAGTATTCTTGCGGGACAAAAAAATATTTGCTAATACTTCAAGCATCAAAATATACTTACAATGAGTATAAGGATATATTTCAAAATATTATTAATTCATTTGCAATAGAATGCTGAAACATATTGAAGGAATTTTGAATTAAGGTTAAGATTTTAAGGCAAAAATAATATTATTTCGTTCAAATAAGTGAAATGACACATAATTTTGATTAAACTTTCGGGAAAATTTATCCGTCGCGACGGATAAAAATAATTTTAGCATTAAAAGCAAAAATTTTTATGATAATACTATAATAATTATTTTTAAAGGTAATATGAACATTTATTTAATCCGGCATGGTGAGGCAGAAAAATCGTCGTTCAACAAAAAAGATTTTGACAGAGAGCTTACAAACACAGGTAAAGTTAAGTTAAAAAACGCAGCGCTAGCCTGGAAAGATTATATTATTCCTTTCGATTATTTAATTTCATCCCCGTTTGCAAGGGCTTTACAGACGGCGCAGATAATTGCAGAATATTTTGAAATTAAGAATGAAATTATAGTCGATAAAAAACTTTCTGCCGGAAGCAGGACGGACAGCATTATCGAAATTGCCAATTCATTAGAAGCGGCAAATGTTGCATTTGTAGGACATCAACCGGATTTTTCCGAACACGTTTCAAATTTAATTTCGACAAACGGCGCTAATGTAGATTTCAAGAAGGCAGCAATTGCAAAGATTTTTTTTCATAACAAGGTGCATCCTTCAAGAGGGATTTTAGAATTTTTAATTCCGGCAGGCATTTTTAATAAATAAAAAAGGGCGACCGGCTACACAAACTGCATGCTTACCGCTGCTTCCTTCCGGATCTGACGGGGTTAGGCACTTATCTGTTAACCGGCGCCCAAAAAGTTTATTTTTAATGAATTGTAAAGATTGATAAATTATTACTATAGATCAAGTTTTAATGAAGGAAAATTTTATATTTATTTTAGTTTTATAACTTTATTATTTTGTTTACGTTCCTTTAATGAATTCCTTTCCCAAAAAACTCCATTTTCATAACCTTGAATTGACTTATCATTTTCTGCTGCCCTCAATCTTTTTTCAGCAAGGCAGCAGTAATATTCATCCAGTTCAATTCCGCTATAATTTCTACCGAGTTTTTTTGCTACAACAGCTGTAGTTCCGGAACCAAGGAAAGGGTCAAAAACTAAATCGCCTGGATTAGAACTTGCAAGAATTATTTTTGCTAAAAGTTTTTCCGGTTTCTGTGTAGGGTGTTCCGTATTTTCAGGCATAGACCAGAAAGGGACAGTTAAATCCGTCCAAATATTTGACGGAAAAGTTATTCTAAATTTACCTTCATCAACATCATCCCAATCTTTAGGCTCGCCAATTTCATTTTTGTAGGGGGCAATTACTTTTCGTTTAATCTTCACATCTTCGATATTAAATGTAAATTTATCTGAAGCAGTAAAGAACCAAATATCTTCGGAGCAATTTTTCCAGTTGGTTTTAGCTCCCCTTCCCTTTTCTCTTTCCCAAGTAATACGATTACGGACATTAAAATATTTTCGGGCGACTTTTAAGATAGCTTGAGAGGAGCGCCAGTCTCCGCAAATATAGATAGATGCATGTGGTTTAATCATTCTAACAAGTTTGCTGAGCCAGGAATCAATCCAATTTTCATATTGAGATTCATCCATTTCCTTAAACGAAGTACCGTTAAATTTTTTATCAAGATTGTATGGTGGATCAATAAACAATAAATCAATGAAACTGTCAGGTAAGAAACACATAGTCTCAAAAATATCTTGATTTATTATTTTGTTTGGAAGTTGTTCTTGTGAGAGTTTAGAGACAGCCTGTAATAGATTCTTTTTAAGTTTACTCTCTTCTTCCAACGAGATAGATATTGTTCTATTACGAGGAGCTTTTTTATTCCGGGGAATTTGTTTCATGAATCATTAGACATTTTATCGGGGATTTGTAAAATCTCTTTATATTATTTCCAATCACTTCCGAACTTAGATTGAAGCTTTGTATACTTTTCTCTTATAAACTCCAACTCCTTAATAATTATTTCCAATTTTTGAACTAGCTTATTAGACATATTTTTTGTTACCTCATCGAATTTGCCTTCCCTTGCAGCAGTTTCCAGATCATGGCAAAGTTCAGAAACAAAATCGACTCCTAATGTCACGCTGCTTCCTTTCAACTTATGAGCGCTAAACTGAAGGCTTTTAGAGTCTTTATTTTCAACAGCAGAAATAATATTTGCAATATTTTTAGGAAGCTCGGTAATATAAATTCCAAAAAGTTCGATTAGGAAATCTATATCACTTTCGGTTTGAATATCGTTAAGGAAAGTAATCTTTTCTTCGTCAATAATTTTAGCGGCGGTTTTTTCTTTTTTCGTTTTAGAAATTAACTCGCCTCTTTGCTGGTCAATAATTCCGCTCCATTTAGTTAAAGCAAACTGAAGCTCATCAATCCGTATCGGTTTAGATATATAATCATCCATTCCGGCAGCTAGACAATCTTCTTTATCACCTTGCATTGCATTAGCCGTCATAGCTATTATTTTGGGGCGTTTGTCTGCTTGAAGTTCGTTAATAATTTTTTTTGTTGCCTCATAACCATCCATTTCCGGCATTAATATATCCATCAATACAACATCGTAATGAATTTTTTTTACTGCATTAAAAGCTTCTAAGCCATTGGCAACTACATCAATGCGAAATCCCATTTTATCTAAAATCCTAACAGCAACTTTTTGATTTACTGCATTATCTTCGGCTAATAAAATTCTAAGAGGATGTCTTTCTGCGAGGTCGGATTCTATTTTTATTTCATTATTGTTTTTCCCCTTTTTTATGGCTGGGGTTCCAGATAAAACCGAAAGTAGAGTCTCATAAAGCTGAGCTTGTTTAATAGGCTTACTGATGAATGCCGAAAGATTTATATCTCCATAAGAAGAATTTTCTTTTTTTCCCATCGAAGTTAAAATCACAAGGGGAAGTTCTTTGCCAGTATCAAACTTTCTAATTTCTTGCGCTAATGTTAAACCATCCATTTGCGGCATTTGAAAATCGAGAAGGGCAATATCAAAAACTTCTCCACGTGAAACCCATTCGATTGCAGACTGCGGATTTTCGGCGATCTTCGCAAACATACCCCAGCTATCAGCCTGTGCTTTCAGAATTCTTCTATTTGTTTTATTGTCATCAACAATCAAGATTCTTTTACCAGCGAGCTTAGGAACATGTCCGTATAAATAAATTTTTGATTGAGATAAAGCTGCTTCGCTTTTGACTGAAAAATAAAAGGTTGAACCGCTGCCAAATTCACTTTCTACCCACATCCTACCCCCCATTAATTCAGCGAGGCGTTTACTGATAGCCAATCCAAGCCCAGTACCACCATGAGTTCTTGTTGTAGAAGCATCGACCTGGCTAAAAGATTTGAACAACCTATCCATTTTATCTTCAGGAATTCCCATCCCGGTATCTTTAACCGCAAACAAAATTTCATAAAGACCGTCCTCGATATGCTTAGATGAAACGCTTACAAAGATTTCACCTTCCTCAGTGAACTTAATTGCATTGCTGATTAAGTTAGTTAATATTTGTCTAAGGCGTGTAACATCGCCTTTGATTGAAATTGGAGTGCTAACGTCTACTTGGTAAACAAGATCTAATCCCTTCTCACTTGCTCTTGAAGCAAGCAAGTCAAGCGAATCTTCGATACAATCACGAATATCAAAAGGTTGCATTTCAAGTTCTAATTTGTCTGATTCGATTTTTGAAAAATCAAGGATATCGTTTATAATTACAAGAAGTTGGTCTCCGCTTAACCTAATGGTGTCTACATATTCCCGTTGCTCGTCATCCAAATTAGTATCCAACAGCAAGCCGGTCATTCCGATGACACCATTCATCGGAGTTCTTATTTCGTGGCTCATTAAAGCGAGAAATTCACTTTTAGCTTTTACTCCAGCTTCTGCTCTAATAACTGCGGAGTCAAGCTCACTATTTTTCTTAAGAAGCTCTTCCTGGATATTATTCCGTTTTATTATTGCTCCAAGCATTGAAGACATAGTTACTAAAAGAGATTCTTCATTTGCAGTCCAGACACGATCAGTTTTACATTCGTCAAAGCCAACAAAGCCCCAATATTTTTCATCGATTATAATAGGGACTAAGATGATGGATTTAATATTTCCGTCAACAAAAACTTTCTGATTTTCTTTCGGCAGGTTGTTTATTATGAAGTTTAGAGATTTTCCTTTAGAAAAATTATCGTAAAACTTTAGAGTTTCAAACCTCGAATAAGAGAGCCTTTGAAATGCCGCATCTTCAATTTGGGATTCTACATCCTGAGAAGCCCATTCATAAAGCAAACTTACGAACATCTCTCCGGTATCTTCATTTTCTTTATGCTTAAAAACATAAACACGGTCAACAGCAGCAGCAATGCCCAATATTTTTAAGGCAGCAGGAAAGCCTAGGTTAGGGTCATTTACAGCTATTAATGTTTTGGTTGCTTCCGAAATTCCCTGAAGTAAAATGTCTTTTTTCCTTAACAATTGTTCGTGGGTTTTCCGTTCAGAAATATTGCGGAAGACGCTCAATAATAATTTCCGATTGCCAATTCCTTCAAGCATTGAATGAGAAATATCAAAATGTATTTTTTCTCCATTCCAAAGAATAGGGCTTTTTTCAAAATTACTTTGGAAGGCATTATTTTTAAACTTAAAGAGATATTTTTTCAGCTCAATTTCAGAATTCTCAGGCGCATACGTTTTAGAAAAGAATTCTCCTTCAATTCCAGATTTTGGTTTGCCAATCATCTTAGAATAAGCCTGATTGCACATAAAGACAATCCCTTTTTCATCGGTCAAACGCAAGCCGTCGTATGCTTTTTCCCAAACATTTCTAAATATATTTTCCGATGTTCTTAATTTCTCCTCAGCTTTTATTCTATCGGTCAAATCGTGAAGTGTACCTTGTCCTACATACTTTCCATCCAGTAAAAATATTTTTGCGCTTAATTCAATTGGTATAAGTTTTCCATTTTTGTGGATTATTGATAAGTTTTGATCTTTTACTTTTTTATCCTGAAAAAGCCTGGATAAAATTCCCAGAGCTTTTTTTAATTCGGAGCGTGATACGAAATTAACAAACGAATTACCGAGTACCTCATTAACTTCGTAGCCAAAAATTTCCTTGCACGAATTGCTTATAAAAATAATTTTCCCTGTTTGAGAAATTCTAAAAATTACATCAACAGAAGTTTCGGCGAATAGACTTTGCATTATATTGTCATCGGTCGTAAAAGCAGCAAGTGTTGAAAAATTTTCCACAACAGATTGAAATCGCACCGGAATAATCTTTTCGTCGAGAAGTTTGAAGAGAAGTTTTCTAAAATCCTCTGGATCTTTATCTACCAGGTTTTGTTTAGATTTTTTTAATTTTTCCAATTAATAAATATGCTTCCTAATAAAATTCGATATACAATTTCATTTTGCAAATGGATTAAAATCATTCGAAAAAGGATTTCTTTTTGAGGTTTTAATTTATAAAATTTGAATCATCTGTCCAAAATAATAATATGAGATTTCCAAAAGTAAGTCAGTGCATTTATTTTTAAATAATAGTGACGTACATTTCTACTGTTCAAGATAATCCATATGTTTCGTAAAAAACTGGATTATACTCTATTTTGGGCAGATTTTTGCATTTTCTTAATAAAATCCCTCGGTATTTTGAAAGAGTTTCATCGGTTCAAGTTGAAAATAATTTTCCTTTGCCAGCAGATGGTGAATGTGCTTATGTCAACTTTTTTCCTTTACAAATAAATAACTTAATTCTTAGGAGCGAGTTAAGCTATTATGAGAGAATTTCTTTAGTTTAATTATGGGAAAAATGTATGTCCAGTGTGATATCAGTACAGGATAAGACTATTAGAAGGCTTGCTATAGTGCATTCAGAGTGTATTCACAGTGCATTCAGAGTGCATTCATAATATTTTGGGGGTTAGCTTTGATTTGCCTTTCCTTTTTTGAATGGATTGGAAGAATAAATAAGAGAGATATACCAGGGACTCAATTTCAGCAAAGTTTTTATAATTATTCCTATGTTGATATTATTTCCCCTTGTGGGGTTTAAATTATTCATTTATTATTCCGACCTGCAAGGCCGGAATAATTGTACAAAGTGAAAAAGAAAGGGGCTCGGCATTGATGGTAAAATTTATTCAAAAAATGTGCATTTAGTAAATGAAAATTCTCAAATCATTCTTCGATATACAGGATAAAATTCCGGTAGAGAAAAAATTATCATTCGGGTTTGGGCTGTCAATAACAGTCGTTATTATGTTTAGTGTGTTTTGGTTTCATTCAAAATTGGAACTTCACAAAACTTCCGAATTAATAGTAGAAAATTCAAAGCTTCGGGTATCAATCCACATGCTTATCTCTTCCTTAAATCAACTTGAAGCAAAGCAAAACCGTTCTTTCTTCAGAGCAATTTCTAAAGAGGACTCTTTATATTATAGTAATACTTTCAATTACATAAAAAGTTCAATGAATAATATTGAATTGTTGATAGATAATGACCCACTTTCATTAAAATACCTGGATTCGCTTAAATCGGTAATACAATATCACTCTTTGACTTCCGCCGGTATATTTTCTTTACTTAAGCAAAAGGATCTAAATAAATTGAGAATCAAAGATCGCGCTTTCCGGCAGATATACGGGTATCTATCGGCTATTGATAGAAATGAAGAGAAAAAAAGTTTCGATTATGCCCTTAAGTTTCAAAACCTATCTGACAAGAGCATTTACATCCAAGTTTTACTTTTGGTCATTTTTGTTTTAACATTAAGCATTTTCTTCGGATTTACCATAAAAGACGTTAAGAAAAGAAGGGATTTAGCCGCAAAAGTGTCCGAAAGTCAAAAGAAATTAAAGACAATTATCGATGCCGCTCCAGAGATTATTTTTGTAAAAGGATTAGATAAGAAATTCGAATTAGTGAATTCATCTTATTTAAGAATTTTTGAAGTTGACGAACAAAATATAATTGGCAAGGACAACTCATCGATTCTGTCAAAAGCAGATTATTTAGAGGCTAAAGAGGAAGACGAACAAATATTAAAGGGGAAAAAGGAAATAAATAATATTGAAAGATTGATAACTATAAACATCAGAAAAGCCAAATGGTTCAAGATTAACAAAGCCCCGATATTTGATGAGTATAATAATCTCACCGGTATTGTAGGAATAATGACGGACATTACCGAAATAAAGGAATATGAAACAGCATTGAAAAATTCTAAGGAAGAACTTTCAAAACTAATCATTCAAAAAGATAAACTTTTTTCGATCATTGCGCATGATTTACGCAGTCCTTTCAGCGGGTTATTAGGTTTTTCCGAACTGCTGCTTGAAGATTTTAATAATATTTCGACAAGTGAAAAAATACTTTATATTTCCAATATCAATTCTTCATTAAAAAATCTTCTATCTCTTATAGACAACCTTCTAACGTGGGCACGGCTTAATTTAGATAAAGTTAGTCATGAGCCTAAAATAATATCTTTAGATTCAATTATTAATTCTGTCTTCAGATCCTTGGCGATAGTAGCAAAAAACAAGAACATCATTCTTAAGAACAATGTCAGCTCAAATTATAATTCTTATGCCGATCCCGACATGATAGAGACTATTATCCGTAATCTTGTATCAAACGCGATTAAGTATACTAATGAAAACGGTGAAGTTAGTATAAATATTGCTGATAAAGGGAATAACATTACTGTTTCTGTGGGGGATAATGGTTTAGGAATGAGCCCGGAAATGATTAATAATCTTTTTAAGGATGGTACTCAAGAAACAACAAATGGAACAAATGGGGAAGCAGGGACTGGGCTAGGGCTTTTAATCTGCAAAGAATTTGTAGAAATGAATAACGGGAAAATCTGGGTAGAAAGCAAATTAGGGAAAGGAAGTAAATTTTATTTTACTCTGCCGAAAGCGGGATAAAGTGGATAAAGAAAAAAATATTATATTAATTGTCCTTTTTACGAGATACTTGGAAAATTGAGTTGTGGAAATATGAAGTAATAAAGTTTGTAGGCTTTTATATATTTCAAACTGACATTTTTGCGTGAATCATGTAGATGACAAAATATCTTAATCCGCAGATAATTAAATACTAAAATCTTTTAAAACCGGGAAGGGATAAGATGTGCAAGAAAAATGAACAAGAATACATTCATCAAAGTCAAAACTTAGAAGTAAAATACGATGAAACTCTGTCACTTCTTAACTCCACCTTAAACGCTATTAGAGAAGGAATACTTGTTGTTAATTTTCAAGGTAAAATTGTTTTTTTCAATAAAAAATTTTTAGAGATATGGAGCGTCCCTGAAGAAATAATTAAGGAAAGGAATGACGAAAAAACTTTAGCGTATGTTTTTGACCAATTAAAAGATCCTGTTAATTTCATTAATAAAGTAAATCAATTATACTCAACTCCAGAGGCAGAAAGCCATGATCTATTAGAATTTAAGAACGGACGAATTATAGAAAGATTTTCACAACCTCAAATATTTAATAATACATCAGTCGGAAGAGTTTGGAGTTTTATCGATATTACGGATAAAATAATTGCAGAAGAAAATTTAAGAAAAGAAAAGGATTTACTTCAAGCTTTACTTGACAACATTCCGGATTCGATTTATTTCAAGGATACTGAATCCAAGTTTACGAGATGTAATAATGCTCAAGCAAAGTTGCACTTCGGTATTTCAGATCCTAAAGACGCCATAGGGAAAAGTGACTTTGATTTCTTTGAAATAGATCATGCCGCGGCAGCTTATGAAGATGAACAAAGAATTATCAAATCAAAATTGCCTTTAATAGCAAAAGAAGAAAGGATCAGAAATGCTGAGGGGGAGCACATATGGGTAACTGCCACAAAAGTACCTATAATAAATCAACAGGGTCAATGTATAGGATTAGTCGGAATATCCCGTGATATAACGGCGAGCAAGCTTGCTGAAGAAAAATCGGAAAAATATTCTCATGCGTTGAAAGAATTAAACGCAAGTAAAGATAAGCTATTCTCCATTATAGCTCATGATTTGAGAGGTCCATTTAATCCCCTTTTAGGACTTTCAGAAATTTTGGTTAATGATTTTGAAACATTCTCACAAGAAGAAATTAAAGATTATAATAAAGAAATATACAATTTATTGAAAAACGAATATAATCTTCTGGAAAATTTGCTGAATTGGTCAAGATTAGAAACTGACAATATGAAATTAAAGCCTGAGAAGATAAATCTTTATAACAAAACAGAAAACGTGATAAATCTTCTTTCGGGGAATGCTAAACTAAAAAAAATCGGCCTAATTAATGAAACAGATAAAGATATTCTTATTTCGGCGGATGCAACTATGCTACATTCGATATTGCAAAACTTAATTGCAAATTCAATTAAGTTTACGAATAGGGACGGTTTAATAAAAATAAATTCTATAAAGGCAAATAATAATTTTATAATTATAACAGTTTCAGATAACGGAGTCGGAATGACTGAAGTACAAACAAAAAAATTATTTGGATTGAATGCTATATCTACAAGAGGTACAAATGACGAGAAAGGGACTGGTTTAGGACTTATGATTTGCAAGGAAATGGTAGAAAGAAACGGTGGAACAATTTCCGTAAGAAGTAAATTAGGAATAGGTACGAGTATTTCGTTCACACTGCCGCTATAAAAATTAAATTAGTCTGCAATGTATTTCTTGAATTGAGTAAAAATATTACATAAGTTTCGATTGAAAAAATTTTTATTCATTATTGAGGGGATCTCATTATGAAAACAATAGTAACAATGCCGGGAGACGGCATTGGAAAGACAGTACTACCCGAAGCCATTAAGGTATTAACAGCAGCCGGATTTGTTGCCGAATATATCCATGCCGATATAGGATGGGATTTTTGGTGCAAAGAAGGGAATGCACTTCCTCAAAGAACAATTGATTTACTTGAAAAACACAAGATAGGATTATTCGGCGCTATTACGAGCAAACCGAAAGACGCCGCAGCAAAAGAGCTTGAACCTTCGCTTCAAAATAAGGGCTATGTTTATTTTAGTCCTATCGTTGGATTGCGACAGCATTTTGATTTGGATATTTGTATTAGACCTTGCAAATCCTTTAAAGGAAATCCTTTAAACTTTATAAAAAGAAGCAACGATGGATTTGAGGAACCTCTTATTAATACCGTAATCTTTCGTCAAAATACTGAAGGTTTGTATTCGGGAGTTGAGTGGACAAATCCGCCCAAAATTGTCCGCGATGCATTCGAAACTCATCCAAAGATGAAAGCATTTAAGGATATACCGGGCGAAGACCTTGCAATTTCGACAAGAATAGTTACGCGTAATGCCTGTAGAAGAATAATCCGTGAAGCTTTTGAATATGCACAAAAATTTGGATACACGAACGTTACTATTTGCGAAAAACCAAATGTACTTCGCGAAACTTCCGGCATGATGTTTAACGAAGGGAAAATAATAGCCAAAGAATATTCCGGAATTCAACTTTGGGATACCAATATTGATGCACAAATGATGTGGCTAACAAAAAATCCCGAAATTTACGGAGTGATAGTCGCCGAGAATATGTTCGGTGATATTGTTAGCGACGGATTTGCGGGGCTAGTAGGCGGACTTGGATTTGCATGTAGTGCAAACATCGGAAAAGATGTCGCCATATTTGAGCCAACACACGGCTCGGCGCCAAAGTACCAGGAATTAAATCCACCAATTGTTAATCCAATCGCAATGATTTTAAGTGCTTGTATGATGCTTGACCACATTGGCGAAAATGAAAAAGCTAACACTATTAGAAATGCAATAGCAAAAGTTATTGAAGAAGGAAAAGTTAAGACATATGATATGATGAAACTAAAAGGCGGAGCAGATGTTTTTAAACAAGGTGCTTGCACAACTTACGAGCTAACCGATGAGATAATAAAAAACTTGTAAAACGAAAAAGGGAATCGTAAGACGGAGAAGAAATTAGATATTCATATTTGTTCCCCGTCTTTCGTTTCGAATTCATCAAAATATTTTAGGGAAGTAAAAGGATGAAAGATAAAGTTCTGGAAATCTGGCCTGAAATAAGTTGGATTAAAAATGACGAACTAAAAGGGAAAGTGCTTGATTGTTGGGTTTATGCAATTGAGAATAGCGTTTTATCAATTGAAGATCTGCAAACTATCCCCTTCTCATTGCTTCTACGAGAATGCAAGATCCCTTTCCTCACTCACAAAAGAACTGCCGTACAATTGGCCGTGGAAATGGCTAAGATTATGAAAAATAATTTTGGCGATGAGATCCAAATCAATATGGATTTTTTGATTGCCGGAGCCATTTTAATTGATGTCGGAAAACTTTTAGAATACGAAATAAAGGCCGGCAAATTAACGACAAGCGAATCAGGAAAATTAGTGCGTCATCCTTTTAGCGGTTTAGCCATTGCCGATAGATTTAATTTACCCGCAGAAGTTCAACATATTATTGCAACTCATTCCAAAGAAGGAGATTTAGGAAAACGAACGATTGAATCGATAATTGTTCATCACGCGGACTTTGTAAGCTTCGATCCGTTTAAAGAGACAGGGAGATAAAATGTCACAAACCTTAATCGAAAAAATCGCACAACGATATGCTGCTGGCTTAAAGAAAAATCACGAAGTCCACAGCGGAGATTATATAACAATTAAACCAGCTTACGTAATGACGCACGATAATACAGGGGCAGTAATTCCCAAATTTAAAAGTATTGGTGCATCAAAATTTTTTAATCCGCGTCAGGCTGTTTTTACTTTGGATCATAATGTCCAAGATAAGAGCGAGAAAAATTTACATAAGTATAAAGATATAGAAAAGTTCGCAAAAGAAATGGGAATCGATTTTTATCCTGCTGGAAGAGGAATCGGACATCAGATAATGTGCGAAGAAGGTTATGCCTACCCAGGCAAAATGGTAGTTGCATCCGACAGTCATTCAAATATGTACGGAGGTCTTGGTTGTCTCGGAACTCCTATCGTGCGAACAGACGCTGCATCAATATGGGCAACCGGAAAAACATGGTGGCAAGTGCCCCCTATTGCGAAAGTAATTCTTAAAGAAAAATTAAGACCTGGAGTAACGGGCAAGGATCTAATAATTGCGCTTTGCGGATACTTTAATAATGATGAAGTACTGAATCATGCAATTGAATTTTCTGGAGAAGGTGCTCATAATCTGACTATTGACGAAAGACTTACAATTGCGAATATGACAACTGAATGGGGTGCTTTAGCAGGAGTCTTTCAGATTGATGAAGTTACTATTACTTGGCTAAAGAATAGAGCCAAACAAATTTCTGCGCGCGGTTTAGCCGGAGTACCATCAGATAGTGACGGAAACGGCGTTCATTCAAGATTAAATACTAACAGAATTCATAAACTTGAAAATAATATTTGCAAAGCTGATGAAGAAGCGTTTTATTCAAAAGAATTGATTATCGATTTAAGCTCAATTCAACCTGTGGTATCAGGACCAAATACGGTTAAGACAATTACTTCACTTTCCGAAATAAAATCAAAAGAGATAAAAATTAATAAAGCATATTTGGTTTCATGCGTTAACAGCCGTGTAAGCGACCTTGCCGAGGCAGCGGCTGTTATTCGAGGAAAGCGGGTTGCAGAAGGTGTAAAATTCTATATAGCCGCGGCATCAAGCGAAGTACAATCAGAAAGTGAAAGGCGTGGTGACTGGCAAGCTCTTCTGCAGGCCGGCGCAATTGCCTTGCCTTCCGGATGCGGTCCATGCATAGGTTTAGGTATGGGATTGTTGGAGGAAGGCGAAGTCGGGATTTCTGCAACAAACAGAAACTTTAAGGGAAGAATGGGTTCTCCTAACGCGACTGCTTATTTAGCTTCACCGGCTGTAGTAGCAGCTTCGGCAGTTGCCGGTAAAATTGATTACTCATGGGAATATTGCCCATGTAAAATTTTTGGGGAGATTAAAATAAATAAAAAATCGAACGACAATATTTCAAAAGTTGAAATAATTAAAGGTTTTCCTAAAGAAATTGAAGGAGAATTAATTTTCTGCCATCAAGATAACTTGAATACAGATGGGATATATCCTGGGAAATACACTTATGTTGATGATTTTACTCCGGAGCAGCAAGCAAAAGTTGTAATGGAAAATTATGATCCAAATTTCAAAATACTTGCAGAAGAAGGAAACATTCTCGCTGCCGGATATAATTTCGGGACAGGGAGCTCGCGAGAACAAGCGGCAACTGCAATCAAATATAAAGGAATTAAATTAGTAATTGCCGGGTCGCTAAACGAAACCTATAAGCGTAACGCTTTGAATAACGGATTACTTTTAGTTGAATGCCCGGATTTGATTAATGATTTAAAGAAAAGATTCGGCAAAGAAAATCTAACCGTCAAAACCGGGCTTTTCATACAAATCGATTTCATCAATTCTAAAATACATTTTAACAATAAAAACTATTATATCGATCCGGTTGGAGAAGCAGCACAGGAATTGATTGTTGCAGGGGGATTGGAAAATTGGATTAGAGAATTAGTGGAGTAATGAAATTGATATATTATTTCCATAAATCAATTATCCCAAAAGGATTTTCCTACTTAAAGTGAGTTAAGTAAGTCAAAATTCATAAAAAAATAGAAAATGAAGTTGAAGAAAGTCAGTTATGCAAAAATCAATCTCTCGCCAAATATCCGAGTATGCCGTTGACCTAAAATACAAAGACTTGCCAATAGAAGTTATTCAAGCAGCAAAAAGATTTTTGTACGATTCCATCGGTTGCGCATATGGAGGTTATCATACGAAGGATGTAAATATTCTGCGAGATGTGTATAAAAAAATGGGAGGAGAAAAAGAATCTACTTTAATTGGTTTTGGAGATAAATTACCCGCAGTTAATTCTTCCTTAATAAATTCTTTAATGATTCGAGCGCTTGACTTCAATGACATTTACTGGAAAGAAGACCCTTCCCATCCTTCCGATTTAATACCAGCCGCGCTTGCCGCCGGTGAGATGGTCAATGCCTCTATGGAAGAAGTAATTACTGCCATCGTACTTGCCTATGAATTTGAAGAACGACTTAGTGAATTTGCAGTACCGGGAATTCGTGAGCGGAAATGGCATCACGCAACGTTAACTCAATTTGTTTCCCCGATAGTAGCGGGAAAACTTTTAGGATTAGATGTTGATCAGATGGTAAATGCTATAGGGATTAGCGGAAGTCACAATTATACTATCGGCTGTCCAACTGCCGGCAAACTAACGATGATGAAAAATACCGTTGACCCATTTGCAGTTCAATCAGGAGTACTTTCAGCAATAATGGCTCAAAAAGGTTATACCGGAACAGAGGCTGTCTTTGAAGGTAAAGAGGGTTTTATGGATTGTTTCTTCGGCTGGGATGCGAAAAATCAAAAATTAGATCATGTAAAAATGCAAGGGAGAGAAAATCTTGATGAATGGAAATGGAATATCAACAAGTTAACCGGAAATCTAGGAGAAGGATTTAAAATTCTTGAATGCGGAATGAAAGCATTTCCTACCGAAGCATTAACGCATTCTCATATCACTGCTACTTTGAATGTAGTTGTGAGGAACATGATTACTTACGATAAAATTGAATCTGTTACAGTCACTACTATTGCACGAGCTTGTGATATTTTATTTGATTCGCATAAATATCATCCTGAATCAAGAGAAACTGCAGATCATTCCCTTCCCTATTGCATTGCTGCCGCCTTAGTCGACCATAAGGTTACTACGCAATCTTTTTCAGAAGAGAAAATGAAAGACCCAAGGATATGGGAAGTGATTACTAAAATCAAAGGTGAAGCTTCTTCAGAGTTTGAAAAAATGTTTCCGGAAAAGCAGCCTTCAAAAATTGTAATAAAGACAATAGACGGTAAAGAGTTTTCCGAATATCTTGAATATCCGAAAGGCGATCCGAGAGAGCCGATGACATCGGAAGACCTTGAAAATAAATTCAATGCTTTATCATCGGAACTACTTTCTTCCAAGCAGCAAAATGAAATTAAAAAAATGATCTTCTCTTGCGAGAAAATGTTTGTAAGAGATTTTATGAATAGATTAATAATTAAGGAATAATAGGACGCAGATTTTTTATGATATAACTATGATTTTTATGATCACGGCAAGCCGCAATTTTGAATTATGAATTATGAATTTTGAACCTTGCCTACCGAGTCTGTTGCACAACTTCCAGGTGTCATATCGAAGGAGTAATCGACTGAGATATCCAACGTTCAACTTGTATACTTAAGCTATATATGGGATTTCTCCCTCCGGTCGAAATGACATTTTGTAGTTGTGCAACACTCTCTACCGGCAGGCAGGTTTTGAATGAAAGGCAATTAAATCAGGATAAATATGCAAACAAAAAACTTAATATCGTTCGCCGGTAAACGAGGAAACCAAATTCGTTCGGATTGTTTTGTTGAACTCGAATTAAAGACTTCAGGTGGGATTAATCTAAATTTGAAAAGTAAAGTCGCTTCGATGTATGGCGCATCGATAGAAAAGCAAATAAAAGAAATGTGTTCCTTCTTTGGATTGAAGAACGCTAACATTTTGATTGAAGATAATGGCGCCCTTCCATTTGTCCTTGCTGCTCGATTTGAGCTCGCAGTAAGAAGGTTATTCCCGGAAATCGATAAAGAATTTCTTTTACCGGCAAATAAAAATAATCTTTACCATACCTCTAAAGAACGATTAAGAAGAAGCCGTCTTTATCTTCCAGGCAATGAACCGAAATTTTTTCTTAATGCCGGGCTTCATCAGCCGGACGGAATAATTTTGGACTTGGAAGATAGTGTTGCTCATTCTGAAAAAGATGCCGCACAGTTACTCGTGCGCAATGCTTTAAGAAGCGTAGATTTTTACGGCTCTGAAAGGATGGTAAGAATAAACCAATTACCACGCGGACTCGACGATCTGAAATTTATTGTACCTTATAATGTTCAAGTTATTCTAATTCCAAAATGTGAATCACCGAAGCAAGTGATTGACATTGAAGCTGAAATAGATAGAATTAAAAAGAAAAATAATATTTCTAATGAGATTTATTTGATGCCGATTATTGAAAGCGCATTGGGAATTATTAAAGCTTACGAAATAGCTACAGCTTCAAAAAATATCTGTGCATTGACAATCGGACTTGAAGATTATACCGCAGACATTGGCACACAGCGAACACTTGAAGGAAGAGAAAGTTTTTTTGCAAGGTCAATGATAGTAAATGCAGCAAAGGCAGCAGGCGTTCAAGCAATTGATACCGTTTTTTCGGATGTAGGCGACATGGAAGGTTTGCGCGCGAGCGTTCTGGATGCTAAATCGCTAGGTTTTGAAGGGAAAGGTTGTATACATCCGCGGCAAATTCCGGTGGTTCATGAAGTTTTTGCTCCGACATCAGATGAAATAGATAAAGCAATAAAAATTGTCGCCGCTTTTGAGGAAGCAAAAGTAAAAGGAATAGGTGTCGTTTCTCTTGGAAGTAAAATGGTTGATGCACCGGTAGTAAAAAAGGCGATAAGAATTTTAGAATTGTCTGGTAGAAGTTAATCATTGACAATATATTATTTAAGGAAAATAAATGCGATTAATAGTCAACGCTGCTGGAAGATATGTGCCGACCGAAGTAAATGGAGTTAAGCAAATTCCTTTCACGGGAATAAACAAGTTCAGACCAAACGGAAACAAAGCAAAACCGATGATTAATTCTTGTATAGATTACCCTCAAGACGGAAACAAGATAGTAAAAAATCTAAAAGATGCTTTGAAACGTGCCGGGTTGAAAGATGGAATGACAATTTCAACCCACCATCATTTGAGAAACGGTGATGTGCTAACAAATATTTTATTTGATACGATTCATGAACTAGGAATAAAAAATATTCGCTGGTTTCCAAGCGCTTCTTTCCCTGTTCACGAATATTTAATAAAATATTTAGAAGACGGAACAATCCATCATATAGAAGGAAGTATGAACGGTCCGCTCGGTAAATTTACAACTGAGGGGAAAATGAAAGGGGTAGGAGTTCTACGTTCGCACGGAGGGCGTTACCAGGCAGTGCAAGACGGAGAAGTTCACATAGATATTGCTATAATCGCCGCTCCTACAGCAGATTTTTTCGGTAATGCAAACGGAGTTTATGGAAAATCTGCATCAGGATTAATTGGTTTTGCATTGGTTGATTCTGAGTACGCAAATAAAGTAATTGTCGTTACGGATAATCTCGTCCCTTTTCCGTGCGTTCCATGGCAAATTCAGGGAAATAATGTTGATTACGTTGTTCAAGTTGACTCACTCGGAGATGCTTCTAAAATAGTATCCGGCACAACCGAAGTTACAAAGTCCCCAGACAGACTTTTAATAGCCGAGTATGTTGCTCAGTTTATTGATGAAGCCGGGATAATGAAAAACGGGTTTTCATTTCAAGCAGGGTCAGGCGGTACAAATTTAGCTTTTGTACTTTATTTAAAAGAAAGAATGAAAGCAAAAGGAATTAAAGCAAGATTTGTCCGCGGCGGCAGCACGAAATATCTGGTTCAACTTTTGGAAGAAGGGTTAACAGATTACATTCTCGACGGACAGACCTTTGATCTTGAAGGAGTAAGAAGCATGAGGGAAAATCCTAATCACGTTAATACAAGCCCTTTTACAAGCTACAACTTTCACGGAAAAGGAAATTTTGCTTCGATAGTAGATGTCGCAGTTTTAGGCGCTACCGAAGTTGATATAAATTTTAACGCGAACGTTGTTAGCCATTCGGACGGATATTTACTTCATGGTATCGGCGGCTGGCAGAATTGTCTATATTCAAAATGTACAATACTTGCAGTACCGTCATTTAGAGACAGAATTCCAGTTATCATTGATGAAGTTACAACTCTCTGCGGACCTGGAGAGTTAATAGATGCTATCATTACAGAAAGGGGGATAGCCATCAATCCAAAGAGAAAAGATTTAATAAAGGCGATGAAGAATACTTCCCTACCAATAAAACCTATAAAGAAAATTAGAGACGAAGTTTATGAAATATGCGGGGTTCCGGCTAAACCAAAAATAAATAAGAATAAAGTTGTAGCTGTAATTAAGTGGGTTGACGGAACATTGATTGATTCAGTATTTCAAATTAAATAATACTTTCGGTATAAACAAGAATGCCCATTTCGAAAAAAATCGAGATGGGCAATCTTGCTGCTTATTCATTCATGCAATCGAAAACTTAGCTAATGTAATGCCGGATCAAATCCGGCATTACATATATTCAACTACAAGCTATTTCTTCTTTTTAGTTTCATCGTCAACTACTTCATAAGAAGCATCTTGAACTTCTTTGTCGTCGGACTTCGTTTCGCCATTAGAAGAAGCATTGTCACCTGCTTGCTGCGAAGCATCACCGGGCTGTCCTGCTCCGGGTTGGGCATAAAGTTCGGAAGCAATTTGGCTCCACACTTTATTCAAAGATTCGGTAGCCGACTTTATCTGATCGGTATTATTAGAAGCAATAGCATCTTCAACCTTTTTTATTTCAGCTTCAAGTTTGCCTTTTGAATCAGCAGACATTTTATCTTTCAAATCTTCAATCTGTTTCTTTGTTTGGAAAACTAAACTGTCAGCCTGATTCTTTACTTCGATGCCTTCTTTTTTCATCTTATCTTCGGCAGCATGTTCTTTTGCGCTGTTCCTCATTTTTTCAACTTCATCTTTTGATAAGCCGCTTGAAGAAGTAATTCTAATGCTTTGCTCTTTACCAGTAGCTTTATCCTTTGCCGCAACGTGAAGAATACCGTTAGCATCGATATCAAATGTCACTTCAATTTGTGGTACGCCTCTCGGTGCCGGAGGGATTCCGTCAAGATGGAATCTTCCCAATGATCTATTATCATTAGCCATAGGACGCTCTCCTTGAAGCACATGAATTTCAACAGAAGGTTGACTATCTGAAGCAGTTGAGAAAACCTCGCTTTTCTTAGTAGGAATTGTCGTATTTGCATCTATTAATTTAGTCATAACACCGCCGAGGGTTTCAATTCCAAGAGAAAGAGGTGTAACATCGAGTAAAAGGACATCTTTAACTTCACCGGTTAAAACGCCGCCTTGAATAGCTGCGCCGATTGCAACAACTTCATCAGGGTTAACGCCTTTGTGAGGTTCTCTGTTAAAAATTTTCTTAACTAAATCCTGCACCATAGGTATTCTTGTTGAACCTCCGACAAGAATTACTTCATCAATCTGTGAAGCAGAAACGCCGGCATCTTTTATAGCTTGCTCGCAGGGAATTCTTGTTTTTTGAACAAGATCGTCTATAAGCTGTTCAAATTTTGCTCGTGTCATAGTGATGTTCAAGTGCTTCGGTCCATCTTGCGTTGCAGTAACAAACGGAAGATTAACATCGGTCGATGAAGATGAAGAAAGTTCAATCTTGGCTTTTTCAGCGGCTTCTTTTAATCTTTGCAAAGCCATTGGATCTTTACGGAGATCGATGCCTTCTTGTTTTTTAAATTCATCGGCTAAAAAATCGATAATTCTTTGATCAAAGTCATCTCCGCCAAGGTGAGTATCACCGTTAGTAGATTTAACTTCAAAAACGCCATCGCCAAGAGCGAGTACAGAAACATCAAACGTTCCTCCACCAAGGTCGTAAACGGCAACGGTATGATCTTTTCCTTTTTTATCAAGACCGTAAGCGAGCGCTGCAGCAGTAGGTTCGTTGATAATTCTTCTTACTTTAAGACCTGCAATTTCACCAGCATCTTTAGTAGCCTGACGTTGCGAATCGTTGAAATAAGCAGGGACAGTAATAACAGCTTCTGTAACTTCCTGCCCTAAATATTCTTCAGCAGTTTTTTTCATTTTTTGAAGGATCATTGCGCTGATTTCGGGAGGAGAATAAACGCGGTCGCTAATTTTAACACGCGCTGAATTTCCGTCGCCAGAAATCACTTCATAGGGAACTTTTGTTTTCTCGTCCTGCACTTCGCTAACTAATCTTCCCATAAATCTTTTAATAGAAAAGATTGTGTTTTTGGGATTAGTGATAGCTTGTCTTTTAGCCGGCTGGCCAACCAAACGATCACCATTTTTTGTAAAGGCAACCACAGAAGGGGTAGTCCTTCCGCCTTCCGAATTTGGAATTACAACCGGATCATTGCCTTCCATAACAGCAACGCACGAGTTTGTAGTGCCTAAGTCTATTCCAATTATTTTACCCATCTTACTTTTACTCCTTAATGAATGAATAAGCGGTTAATTTTCCCGCTGGTTTATGAATAAGTTATTTTATTTCAATTGTTTTTTCTTTAGGTGTTTTTGCTTCAGCTTTTGCAACTGAAATTGAAAGAACACCATCTTCAAATTTGGCTTCAATACTCTCCGGATTTATACCTTCGGGCAAAGTAAACACTCTTTTGAAATTTCCAAAATATCTTTCATTTCTTAACAATTCCTTTTCTTTTTCATCTTTAAACAAGTTTTTCTTTTCTCCACTAATGGTAAGAACATTTTCCTTATAAGAAATTTTGAGATCATCTTTCTTAACGCCCGGCAATTCTAATTCAAAGTAAAATTTATTTGAATCTTCAGAAATATCCACACGTGGGCTGAAGGTAAAGCCAGAATCTAGATTTAAGTTTGGAAAATCTTTATAAAATTTTCCGCAATTACCATAAAAGGATTTATCAAATTCTTTTGCTGGTTGAAATTTTACGAATGTCATTTTTAACTCCATTTATTAATAATTTTGAATTAGATACACATATTAAGTGCCAAAATATATTTTAAGCTTAAGTAATTATAATATAACTATTTAAGCATATGTCAATAGAAATAAGATATTTTACCCATTTAGGCAGACAAACGGTAATTCTGGCACAGACATATAATTTAATGGCTAAGGCTGTGACAATTTTTGTAAATTTGCTTATCTTTGAATAGCAAATCAATAGAGGTTAAAAGTTGTTCAACTTTGAGAGTTTTGATACCAAGGTCGACACAGAAGTTATAGGCAGAAATTTTATTTATTCTGAGGAGGTAGAATCGACCAATTCATTTCTTTTAAATAAGTCCAATAAATTTAATTCAGAAGGCACTATCCTATTAGCGGAAAAGCAATCTAAAGGCAGAGGAAGAAAAGAACGAGTTTGGTACAGCGCAAAGGGGCAAAATCTTACTTTTTCTATTTTGCTCACAAGTAAGAAATATTTCGGTAAAAAGTTTAATTTACTAAACTTTGCAACTTCGCTTTCCGTGGCATTTGCACTTGAGAATTTATTCCAGCTAAAGACAGAGCTTAAATGGCCAAATGATGTTTTAGTAAACGGGAAAAAAATCTGTGGAATTTTACTTGAGTCGACGTCTCAAGGTAATAAAATTGAAAGAGTAGTAATTGGTATCGGGTTAAATGTTAATCAGGCTTTATTTCAAGGAAATTTTAATTTAGAACCTACTTCGATTAAACTTGAGCTAGGCGAAAGCGTTGATCGAGAGAAATTACTTGCCGAGTTATTAAATACTTTCGAAGAAATACTTCAAAAGATGGAATCGAAGCCTGACGAAATTATGAAAGATTGGAAAGATCGTTGTAATTTAATCGGAGAAAAGATTTCTGTAACAGAAGAAGGCAATACAAAGTATGGAATTTTTGAAGACTTAGACGAAGAGGGTTTTTTGTTATTAAAGACAAAAAATAAAATTGAGAAAATTCATTTCGGCGATGTGAGTTCGGCACAATGATTTTGACTTGTGATGTTGGCAATACCAATATCAAAACCGCAGTTTTTCGCGATGACCAAATTGGAGAAATCTACACGTTTGATAAATTAAACACTTTATTTTCTTACCTCGGGAAAATTCACCCAGAAAACTTTGCAATCGCTTCAGTAGTACCTTCCACTACAAAAAGCATAGCCGATTATTTGGAATCAAAGTTTGGAGTGATTCCTTTAATTATCAGAAATGACCTAAAATTCAATTTAAGAATTGATTACGATTCCAGCGAAACTTTAGGAATCGATAGGATTTGCTCAGCCGAAGGAGCTTTCAAATTATTTAAGAACTCAACTGAATTTAATAATTACACCGAAAAAACTTATTTAATTACGATTGACTTCGGAACAGCGACGACTATCAATATCATACGTTATCCGGGCATTTTTTCTGGAGGTTTAATTGCACCTGGATTAAAAATGATGTTCAACTCGCTAACTCAAAATACAGCGCAGCTTCCGCATGTGGATGAGAAAGATTTTAAGCAGATGATAGGTAGAGACACAAAAACATCGATAGCAAGCGGGGTAATAAATTCAATTTTAGGTATGATTGAAAAAACTTTAAAACACCTTAAAGAAAACCTCGGTGCAGGTGAGATAAAAGTTTTCATTACAGGAGGAAATGCGGAAAAAATTAGCCCTCACCTTAACATTAAATATGAAAATCAAAAGGCGCTTGTACTTTTAGGAGTCAAAGCTATTTTTGACATTAACAGATAGCACAATTTAAATTTAAGAAACTTTAATAATTACATTATCTATCAATCGTGTATTTCCGATTTTGCAAGCTATTAGGAAATAATATTTTTCCCCGGATATTAAGCTATCAACCGGGGAAAATTTTCCCACATCCACAATTCTTACATAATCAATTTTAGATGAGTCAATTGAATTAATTTCATTAATCATCTTAGAAATTATTATATCTGTTAATCTTTCCCCTTCCATTACTAACTTTTCTGCGAGTTTGAGCGCTTTGAATAAAACCAGAGCATCGCTTCTTTCAGTAATAGATAAATAAATATTACGTGAACTCATCGCCAAACCGTCTTTTTCGCGAACGATTGGACATGCAATTATTTCAGTAGTAAATTTTAAATCTTTTGTCATCTGGCGAATTACAGCAACTTGCTGTGCATCTTTTTGACCAAAAAAGGCATAGTCAGGCAAAACACAATTGAAAAGTATGGAAAGTATTGTTGCTACTCCTTTAAAGTGAAAAGGGCGAAACTCACCTTCAAGAATATGGGAAATTTCATTAACTTCAACAAAAGTTTGGTAATTAGGTTGATAAATTTCCGAAACGTCGGGAATAAATAGATAATCGGCACCGTTTTCTGTCAATATATTTTTATCATGCCTAAGATCGCGAGGATATTTTTCAAAGTCTTCGTTGGGTGCAAATTGAGCTGGATTAACAAAAATAGAAACAACTGTAACATCAGATTTTTGCTTAGATTTTTTAACAAGCGAGATATGACCTTCGTGGAGGAACCCCATCGTCGGCACAAAACCTATCGCCTTATTCTCAGCTTTCAACTTTCTTGAAAGCCTTTGCATTTGCTTAACGCTAGTAATAATTTTAATAGGTTACCTCAGGAAATTAACGATAAGACATTATAGATATTATTCTTTAATTCTTTTCTGGGTGAGATAACATCAACAAATCCCTGTTCGAGTAAAAATTCTGATTTCTGGAATCCTTTGGGCAAATCTTTACCGATTGTCTGTTTGATAACACGAGGACCGGCAAACCCGATAAGAGCTTGCGGTTCGGCAATATGGATATCACCAAGCATAGCATAACTAGCAGTTGTGCCTCCGGTAGTTGGGTCAGTTAAAACCGAGATGTAAGGCACATGAGCATCGGCAAGTCTTGCAAGGCGTGAACTTGTTTTTGCCATTTGCATAAGAGAAAAAGCTCCCTCCATCATTCTTGCACCACCGCTTGCAGAAATTATAATTAATGGAATTTTATTTTTGAAAGCCTTGTCAATTAATCTTGCAAGTTTTTCGCCAACAACAGAGCCCATGCTTCCGCCGATAAATTTAAAATCCATACAACCGAAAGCTACATCCATGCCATTTATTTTTCCAGTACCTGTTTTAACTGCATCATTCAATCCAAGTTTTTTTATGGTTTCTTGAATTCTCTCTTTGTATTTCTTAGTATCTTCAAATTCGAGCGGGTCTCCGGAACGCATTTTTTTATCCATCTCTTTGAACGTGCCTTTATCCAAGATAACGTCAATATATTCCTTACTTCCAATCCTAAAATGGAAACCGCACTTTGTACAAGTCCACAAATTTGTTTCTAATTGTTTTTTATGAATTATTTCTCCACAACTTGAGCATTTTTCCCATAATCCGTCGGGCAAATCTTTTTTTTGCGAGTCAGGTGAAATATTTTCTTTTGATCTTTTAAACCATGCCATTTATAAAACTCTACTTTGTTACGTCAGCAAATATTGTTAATGATTTGCGAGGATGTATTGGATCGTTTGTTGTAATTGAAATTACTCTGTTAACTTTTCCGTTCAAACCGGCAGAATCAAATTGAACACGAATCTGAGATGAATCGCCCGGTAAAAGTTCCTTTTTCTTAACTACGGCGGCAGTACATCCGCAAGATGTTCTTATGTCTTTTATTATTAAAGTTGTGTTACCACTATTTTTTATTATGAAAAAACATTCCACAACCTGTCCTTGTTTGATTGAGCCAAAATTATGTTCGGTTTCAGGAAAGTTAGCCGCAGGATGGAACGAAGAATCAATCGGGATACCGGAAAGCGTGGGTTTGTTATCAGGATAAGCACGGGTTACAAATAACTTCAAATCCGGATTATTTGGATCGTTGGTTTTTACAGTAACGTAGTTATCTTCGGGATTAGCTCTACCCTTGCTAACATAATCAATATTCAAGTGGGCAGAATCTCCGGGCATCAAGCTATTTTTATCAAGTGTAGCTGTAATACAATTGCATGAAGACTTAACACCGGATAAAGTAAGAAGAGCGCCGCCCCCGTTATAAATTACAAAAGAATGTTCAACTGAAGTTCCGGCAGGAGCATTACTGAAGTCGTAATCTATTTTAGGAACGGAAACAACCGGTCCAATTGACTGAGCAACACAAAACGAGAAAAAGAAAACAACCAAGGTAATTATTTTCTTAATCATTTTTTTTTCTTTCCTTTACAACAAAATTTTTTAGATAATTCGGCTCAAGAAAATCGTAATCATACACTTTCAGCTTTTCTCCGAAGAGATTGCACCACTTCGCTATAAACGAGGAATTGGGCGCAGAAAGATTTTTTATTTTTCCCTCTAGCGGAAAGACATTACCAAAAGTTAAAGTATTCTTTATTCTTTTGCCAAATTCGTCCCGCTTGATTATACCCAGATTCTCCGCAAATATATAACTATTCCTTTTAACTTGAAACTTGGCAAAATATAACTCTTCAACATTAACTTTGTTTGCAATAAAAAAATCACTATCACATTTTAGGTAATTTGCAATTTGCAGTGCCATAGCTTCAAAAGTAGGCACTGAAACAATTGGTAATTTAGCTCCAAAAGCTAAACCTTTTGCAGCAGACATTCCGATCCTTAAACCGGTAAAAGAACCCGGGCCTGCAGAAACTGCAATTGCATCCAGGTCTTTTGCATTAACACCGGAAGATTTCAAAACAAAGTCGGTAGCTTCAAATAATTTTTCGGCGTGGGAGTTTTTCAGATTAATATTCATTTCATAGAAAATTTCGTCCGAAAAATAGACACAAACACTGCAAAGGCTTTGTGAAGTTTCAATCGCTAATACCGGCTTTGATTCATTCATATTTTATAAAATTAAAGTCTCTCGAAAGATCATCGTTTAAGGTAATATTTACTTCAAATCTTTTTTTTGGTAAAATAACGGGAATCAAATTACCCCATTCAATAAAAATTACCGCACTATCATCGTTAAAATAATCATTGATCCCAATATCAAAAAGCTCGGAGACGTTATTTACCCGGTAAAAATCAAAATGAAATACTTTGTACTTACCGGAGTACTCATTTACGATGGCAAAAGTTGGAGAAGTTACGTTATTCACTCCAAATATTTTTAAAGTATGCTTAATAAAAAAAGTTTTACCTGCTCCAAGATTACCATTCAGAACAATTACATCCCCAGATGAGATGTAATTAACAAATTCACCGGCAAGATTTATTGTATCATCTTCGGTAAAAACTTTCTTTGTAAATGGGAAGTTCACTTTTATTTTGGTTCCATTGTTATAATTGGTAAAATCATTTCTTCCATAGAAATTCCCCCGTGCTGAAAAGTATCTTTGTAATATGTCAAATATTTATGGTAGTCGGTAGGATAGACAAAATAATAATCTTCCTTGGCAATAATATAATTTACAGTAACGCCGCGGCGCGGTAATTTAAATTCATCAGGATTTTTTACATATACAGCATGCTTTTCATCGACTTTAAGATTTCTTCCGTATTTAAATCTTAAATTTACTGCGGCTTCTTTATCGCCTAGGACTTTGGCACCTCGCATAGATCGAATGCTGCCGTGGTCAGTAGTAATAACTATTTTTACATTTTTTAGATTAGCAAGAGCTTTGAAAGTAGCCAGCAAAGAGGAATGTTTAAACCAGCTATCGGTTAATGACCGGTAAGCGGGTTCGTCCGGAGCAATTTCTTTTAATAAATCGGAATCGGAGCGACCATGCGCAATCATATCGAGGAAGTTTACAACAATAGCCGTAAGATGTGTGTGCTGATATGAAAGAATATTCTGCTCAAAATTTCTTCCAACTTCGGGATCAATTATTTTGATATACTTCAATTCATTTCGCAGTTTTATTTTCTTTCTATCCAAAAGAAGTTGGAGCAATTCTTTTTCATATTTATTCATACTCTTTTCTTCATCATCCCCACTAGACCAGTATTGAGGATAATTTTTTTCAATTTCGGAAGGATAAAGACCGCTGAAAATCGAATTTCTTGCATACGGTGTTGCCGTCGGAAGAATTGCAAAATAATATTCTTTATCGATTTTGAAATATTCTGTTAGATGTTTTTCCATCAAAAGCCACTGGTCAAGTCGCAGGCAATCGATAATAAAATAGAAAACAGAAATATTTGGTTCCTGAAGATGGTTAAGAACATATTTTTGAGATACTTGCGGAGAAAGAAGAGGAGTATCAATATCTCCAGGTGAATTAATCCATTTTCTATAATTTCTCTCAACGAATCTAGAAAATTCTTTATTGCCTTCTTTCTTTTGATCGTTGAGCGACTGGCGTAAATTTATTCCCGGATGAGTATCAAGCTCAACATCCCAATTAACAAGCTTTAAATAAATTTCAATCCATTCTGCAAAATCCATTTGATTTAAGAATGCGCGCGAAATTTCATTAAAGTCTGAAAGATAATCCTTTGCCGCATATTGGCTAGTAATTCTTTTTCCTTCAAGAATCTTTTTGCAAACAAGAAGAACTTGACTCGGGTTAACAGGTTTGGTCAAATAGTCTGCAATTTTTCCACCGATGGCTTCATCCATTAAACTTTCTTCTTCACTTTTCGTAATCATAACAACAGGAATATTTACATTCAATTCTTTGATCATGCTTAAAGTCTCAAGCCCGCCCATTCCGGCCATCATTTCATCAAGGAAAATTAAATCATATTCGTTTTCTTTAACCGAAGAGACAGCGTCTTCCCCATTTGTTGCTGTATCAACAACATAACCTTTTTCAGATAAAAAAATTATGTGCGAACGGAATAATTCAATCTCGTCATCAACCCATAAAATCCTTTTTTCTTTCATTATAATCTTTCGTTTAGTTTAATTGATTTTAATACCTGGATAAAATCGCTATTCAAAATTTACCAAAGAAATTTTTCCAAACCAGAACTTTTAATCACACAATGATTCTAATAATTTAATCTTTTTTGTGTGCATTATTGAATTGAAATATGAACATCTAACCCGGCTTGATTCGTAGTAGTCGGCGGAATTCTTGAAGCGCCGACGGGTTCAACAGAAGAGCGAGTGTAAAAAATTGCGATGGTTACTTTTGAACTTATTGTATATTTCACGCGGGGTTCAATTGAAATTCTGTTAGTACCATCTTGCGGCGTTCCGCTATCTGTGTAGTTATTCATATAGTATAAAACTGTTGATGTTTGAGAATTAGTATATGAGAAACTGAACTCAATATCATTCTTTAATGAAATTCCGAATATCGGAAGCTCGAAACCAGATTTGTTATAACCGGCAGTTATACCAATATCGCGTGAGAATGCTTCGGTTATATTTGAAGTTGAGACTCCAAGATCAAAAGTCGAGTGAGTAGAGTATTTTATACTGCTCGTTAAATTTCCCTTCCACAATTGTCCAAAAGTAAAATTCAAACCAACAAGCGGTGTAAAGCCGTAGTCAATTCTTTGAGATTGTGTTATTCTTGTCCCATCGGGAGAAATGTACCAACCTTCTGAGTAAGTAGAAGAGTAAGCATGTTCAAACGAAACCCTTTGCGCAAATGATTTGAACGGATAAAATTTTTCCAATCCATCCCAGGAAATTGACCAGTTCGGCCGCGGAATGTAGCTAGCAAAGTTTTTTAAGAAACTAAATCTCGAAAAAATAGGTAAAGTTTCAAATCCTTGCGTAAAAGCATCGGATAGGTTTTGAGAAGGATTAGCTGCCTGGGGATTATATAATTCGTGGACTCTTTTTATTCCGCTCTTTAGTGCGCTCAAAAAGAAAACCGGAGGCAGTGAAAAGAATGAACGTGTTATAGTCCCGCTTGAACTCATTGATTGAATAGCAATATTTCCTGTAGTAGAGTCTGCCGTAAGCGAAGTGCTTTTATTCATAGACCAGCCGACTCTCCAATTTAAATCAATTTTGGCTCCTTCCCACAGGGGTTTAGAAGTGCTGAAGGATAGATCGTTGCTTTGCGAAAATACATCCTGCAGAGTAACACCGGAAACTCGCCTTCCGACCGTACCGCTCAATCCAAGCATAAAAGTTCGTGAGGGTCCGTTATTCTGATTGAAAGACAAACCCCAGAAATTGTAAAAGCCTGTACCTTCGCCTTCAATTCCGGATTTTGATAGGCTGTTACTGTTGCTAAAATTTAAGGCAATCGATTCGTAATCGAATAAAAGCACTCTAACAACTGTTTTAACAACATCAAAACCTTTCCTTAAAATTTCAGATTTACCCAATTTCTTGGTCTGTAAAGAATCATGAATAACCGCCGTATCTTTTATAGCTAAATTAGGACTGGAAGGAACTGGATTTTTGATTCCGGCTTTTTTCTGATTATTTAATTCATTTCTTCGTAACTCCTCTTGAATATTTCTTTCTCTTTCTAATTGCAAGTTAATTTGATTAGAATTTTGAACAGCGTTCGGTAAATTTGATTTGGCAAAAAGCGGGTCCATCAAAGATTTTAACCTTATTGTAAGTCCCAGCGAAGTCTTAGAATTATAGCCGGCGCTTCTTCCGGCTTGCTGTTGGCTGAAGTTATTTCCCCATTGATATGAAGCATTATATGATGCGTTTATCGAAAAATATTGGCTAATATTCCATAGTGAAGGTAGTCTTGGATTTGAAGTGACGCTTAAATTCTGCTGGTATAGAAAATCATTACCAAAAAAAGCATGTGTCAAAATTTCTTTCCAAATATAACTTTCAGGACGCTGGTTATTATTAGCGTCCGTTTCCAAAAATGCTAATGAAGAGCTAATATTCATGCTGTAATTTGTCGCAAGGTTAAGAAATCCTCCATCAGTAAGTTTCCATGCCATGTTGAAGCCGCGAGAAGTTGAAAAGTTCCTGGAAATAATTGGCGTATAAAAAATATTATTTACCGGACTCGCGACATTAGTATTCCTCGATCTGCTTGCAGTAACATTTAAGGAGAAATTTTGCGGTGCATAATATAACTTTAAATCTCTGTAATCCTTAAAGAAGCTAAGAATCGTTCCTATGACTGGAATTTTAACAAGTGATAAATAATCATCAGGGCTAAAATTAAGACCATAATTGAAATTTGCATTCCACTGCCAGCTTAGATTTGACAAAACGGTTGGGCTTCTACTGAATGACTTATTATAATTAAATCCCAAAGACATGGCGTTAAATGTATCTTGAATAAACCAAAGAGAAGTCGGAATTTTCAACGTAATACCTGAAGCAGAATAGGAGTCTGATATATTTACTGTTTGTGCTGATGATATTAATTGCTGAGCGCTTTGAGTAATTTTTTGATGTGTATTAACGGTGTCGTTAATTGCAATTTGCCTTTGCAATGCAGCGGAATTTATGTTTATATCAGTACCTGGCAAAAACTGCGGTTTCCCGACAAATTCCGTATGAGAATAATTTAATGATAAATTACTGCCGGGCATATGAAATGGGATTAATTTTAGAAGATCAATATTTGTAGATAGACTCCAATTTTTAGAGTCCATTCTTGAGCCATACTGGCTTGATAGGGGATGGAAATAGGGGTCTGTATGACTAATATTGAAGTTTACAGTCAACAAATCGGCAAGCTTAAACGACGTAGAAAATGTATAAGCCGAACCAGGGTGGTTGTCCGCACCGATAACTCTTAATTCATCCACCCAAACAGTACCGGAGACGAAACGCGGCTTGTTAGTATTGTTTGTTCTGTTTGTTATTCCTAGCGTTAAATATTTTACAGAAGTGAGAGTAGGTTTCCCTCTAACAGCATAGGAAGCACCGCTTTGACCAATAAAAAATCTTGCAACGGTTGTTACACTATCCAGGTTCTGTTTTAATGCGGTTAAATCACTAAAGATAATATCAACATCATTCCAGCCGGGCTTAACGGGCTGCCGATATTCATAATAATTAGAGCTGTCAGTTCCAAATTTTAAATAAACCTCGGAAGTATAGCTTCCGCTTGAAGTATCTGATATATTATCTGAAAACGAATTTGGTTTATCATCGCCGTGAATAAATAATTTCATTTCCCTGTAATTAAAAACATCGAGCGGATTGTATAAATATTTAACGGCTTCACGGGATTGCCCTGCAGGTAAATCTGTCAGGGTTAAGCTTAAAGATTGTTCGTTGAGTCGAACTGTTGTTGTAGTTTGTGTCGGATCAATCGGTCTTGTAACACCGGGGGGACTATAATAGTCAAGATTATCTTCAACGTTTACAACTGAAACAGATAATGTTGAGTCATTGTACACAGTATTTTGCCATTGATTACCTGAAAGATTAAACTCGGCAAATCTTAAATGAACAATGTCGCTAACTCCGGCTGCAAACAACCGGATAAATTCTACATCGGAAAAGCTCGGTTGCCCCACAGTTAAGGAAGTATCTTTTAACGGTATCCGGTACAAATACCAATTAGCATTATCTCCACCTCCAGCAATATATGGATTTGTGTTTTTATTTGTATCTAAAGGAATAGCATATCTAAAATAGCTGTTTACCAAATCAAGATTACCGTTACCATTTAAATCTTCGGTATCGGGAATACGCCCTATATCCGTTAAGACTGCATTACCTTCCGTGCCGTTGACATTATACCATTTCATAATATCATTATTCGGGAGATTTGTATTCAAAGCAAAATTATCACCGCTAGGGTCAGCATTATTATGAGAATTGGGATATGCTGCCCGTTCCTGAGCGTCATTCATTCCATCAATGCCGATATCTGCGCCCGGCGCAAGGATTCCATTATGATTAATATCCTCCGTATGCAAAGTTCTATCCGGTATTACAGCTTCGCTTATTCTACCGAGGTCAATAAAAATGCTATCCTTAGTTGATGTTCCAGGTTCAACTTGCATCCAAAATTCTATATACTGAATATTTTGGGCTTGTAAATCATTAGCAGTTGACGATAGCACTTTCATCATTCCGCCCCAGTTCTTCTTAGGGTCTTGAAGATTGGGGTAATAGTTATAAGTACCGGGTGAATCAGGCATAAATACAAAATCCATTACCGGCTCTTGTTGTTGTCCGGCTGCGGCATCTTTTCTGTTACCCCAAATAGCCGAGATAAGAACATCAGAAGGAGTAATAGAATACCAAAAACTTTTGGCTTTATAATTCATCATTTGCAGAGAACTAAGGCCTGTAAGAGAAGGAATTTGCTCCGGAGGGCTTAAATCTTTCCAACCTGTATAAGAAACTCCTATAGGTATTAAAACTTTTGCTCCTTCAAAATCATCAACATAAGCTACGCTTTGTCCGTGGTCATCCGGAATATTGCTTGTTTTAGTATTAGGATTAGGTTTCATGTAAGCATATTCTCCGGCAAGTGTAAGCGACGACATTTCCTTTGTAGAGATTACATTATCCAATGCATTAGTTAAAAAAGGAAGATTGGCGCTTGTATTAAAATCAACCCCCATGATTGTGTTGCTTAACGGTTCTTCTCCAATCCTAACTTTATCGCTAAGAGTTTGCTGATTTAAATTTAGAATCGAAAATCCAAGCTTTGTTTTAGGGGAAAAGTTAATTAATCCTCGTGCACCGACAAGAGTTTTTGAAGCAAGCGAGAAAAGGTCATTTTGCTCAAAAGTGATACTTAAATTTGCGCCTGGTACTAAAGCCGCGTCATTTCTAATTGTTAATTGGCCGACATTATAGTCAACAGTGTAATCCACCCCTGGAGTTAGTTCTCTCCCGTTGAGAGTAACTCTAACGGAATTTTCCACAACGTTAAATCCTAGCTGATAAGTTGAGCTTGCCTCGCCGGAAAATTGTCCGGTCAATTCCCATTTGTCATGAATTTTATCATTTTGTGCGCCGGCAGCAATAGTATCGTATACTGACTGAAACTTTAGTGAGTCGGGAATGCTAGATGGGAAGTTTTTTCCGAATGGTTCTAAAGTCGGAAAAATAATTTCACCTTGAACAGGAAGCACAGTAAGATCGGGGCGCCAGTCAAAAACATTATCCGGATTTGCATTACCGCTTGCGTCGTAATTATCTAGACCAAAGGCATTAAGTAAACGCACAGTTGACCCACTTTGGGTAGGAAGCTCAACGACCGGGTCTGCACCCGGCGATTCATATTTTATATTGAACACAAAACCAGTTTGCTTAATATTTACACCTCCGATCGGATAGATGTTTTTAAGCAACAACTTCCATGCTTCGGTCATACTGGGTTTTAAATATGCAGGCTTAACAAGCTTAAGAACTAATTTTGAAGAGTCGTTTGCAGCAACCGCATTTAAGAACTCTCCACAAAATCTATCATCTTGTGAGCCTTTGGGGTTGCCAATGCGGTAAGCAACTGCTATAACATCCTGATCCTGTATTTGAGTATTGAAAGTTATATAACCTGTTTCTTTGTGCAGAGTATAATCGACATCGGGAGTTAACAAGACGAATCTTCCGACTTCAGTTTGACCGGGTACTGGATTTACGGTATCCGAACGGAATGCATCAGGATAATTGGGACTTGTGCCAACAGTCTGTGCAGTTAAACTGGGAAGATTTATATAAGCAATAGCCTGTCTTTCTTTTGAAGGATCGTAAACCAAACCGCTTTGGGATTTCCAGACCTGTAAATCCACAACTTGATAATTAGGATTTATCTCGGGAGTAGCTTTTCCATAATAATTATTAAACATATTCAAGTCGGGATTTGTGCTTGCATAAACAGTGTCAAGAAAATAATTATTAGTAGCATAATTATAAGCTCTAATAGAAAAATTCTGAGATGTTGTCCCGCTGTTTACGTTAACGGTTTTAATTTCGCCTTTTTTCTGACTTGCTAAAGTGGTTAAAGAAAGAGGTCCAAGCTTAAAATTTGCTTTTATTCCAAATAAAGCTTCGCTTCCACCTACCAGGGGAGAGGTTTCGAGAGAAACGTTTCCAGCTTCTATACTTTGAATTATCTCATCCTCGTAACCGGTATATTTAATTTTCAGTTGATTTTGATATTCAAAAGTACGCTGCGTATTCCAGTCGGCGCTAATATTTAATTTGTCACCTATTGTTCCGTCAACATTTATTTGGACTTGCTGCTGAAAATCGGGTTGGTTAATAGTATTTCCTAAATTTGAAGCAGTAATTCCCTGAGTGGTTGAGTTGTTCCAGGCAGCATGGATATCAACAGCACCGCCGATTCTTAGACTAATTTTTGGTTTTCCGAAAATACTTAATACACCAACACTCGGAAGAGGAATTTCAAAGTTAGTAATATCTTTAATTAATTGGGTTAGTTCTTTCTTTGAACCCTTATATACATAGTTATCATTAAGTCTATTCCATATTTGCTGTTGGTTATTTGCAAGACTTAGTTTTAGATATTCGTCAATTGGCATTCGGAGAAGAACTTTAGATACATTTCCTGCCGTTGTTTCTCTAATTTCAACAAACTTTCCTGTTGAATCTATTGTAACGGTTCTATTATAAATTCCCGGAGCGGGCTGGGCAAAGAATTCTGATTGATTTCCAAGGCTAAATTTAACATATGGAACATCGGTGCGGGTGTACTTAAAATATTTTATTCTTGCTGTCGAGTCTATCGCCAATGAATCAATTTTGAGCGAGTCAATTTTGAGTGAATCATTAAGCGCCAAAGTGGAATCATTTTTTAGGAGAGGTTGTTCAACTTTATTTCCATAAGAGTTTTTTAGGGAATCAGATTGTGTTGGTAATGGAATCTTGATCGATTTCAAATTTTCTTTACCGTTCAATAAAGCGTTTTGATATGATACTCTATTATTTTTTGCCTGTTCATGCAAATTATAATTAAAGATTGCATTAATCCAGAACGATTGATTAACTTGTGAATTGGAAGGAGAATCAAAGCCAAAATTTATTGCCGCATAAGATATAACTGCTCCAAATAAGCAGAAACGGACAATCTCCCAAATCAATTTTATGATTCTATCAGTGATAAGTAGCCCTTAATCAAAATATTTACAAAAATAAACTAGTAGAAAATAACTATATGCATCCTCCAATTTTATTTTTTTTGCACGAAAAAATTATACAAATTAGCCTTTAATATCAACCTTGATATTTTACTATTTACAATGGTTGAAAACATAAGTTAATAAAGAATTTATTATAAGGTAAATTTTTTTTCGCCCAATTTATTACGACCAATTTTTAACTTTTAGCATTTCCGCTTTGCTATTTTATGGATTCGTAAATCGTTTTATTAACTCCCTATAAAGAGAAAATTTTTCAACCAGTTCTTTTCTATTTGCTAATTCAAAATCAGCAAAATCGAACCCCGGTGCCACAGTACAGCCAATTAGCGAATAAGAAGATTTATCGATTACTTCCGCTGCAAACCAATTTTCTTTTTCAATAGCGATTTGGAAAATTTCACCTTTATCCAAATTATTTCCAAGAATAATTTCACTAAGGCCCATGGAATCATTAAATATATAAATTTTAATGTTGGTGCCGTCATAAAAATGCCAGAGTTCATCCGACTTCAATTTGTGAAACTTAGAAACTTGTTTGCCTTCGAGCAAAAAATAAATTGAAGTAGAAAAATTTCTCCCGCCGGAATATCTACCCGGAAGGTGTTCAGCAAAATAAATCTCACCCGAACGATAGATTTCTTTATAATATCCTCCCTCCGGATGTGGATTTAGCTGAAGTTTCGCTACATAATATTTTGCTTTTTCATTCATAACTTATTCTTTTAGACAAAAAATACGCATAACCTCACTCGTTATCACAGAAGAAATTTTACTCTTTTCTATTTAAACTTACTTTATTTAAATTACAAAGAGGTTAAAAACGAAGAGAAAGATTTTACTTAAGATGAAAAAAGTGTTTCTAACTATCCTAATTCTTAGTTTGATTATATGGATTTCAATTAAAATTGATTTGACCGGATTTTTATTTAACAAAGTTAACTCAATTACAGAATCCGGATATTCATTTACAATGTTCATCAATAAAAAGCATTATCTTTTTAAGTCGATTGCTATAGACTCTACAACGAAGACCTCCCGCATTATTGAGCTTGAGAAAATTTTGAATTATCAAAGTTTCGCTGGTCAAGCTATCCACAAACTTTTAAAATAACAAAAGCGCACAATCTTAAAAAGGATGAAACTGTGCGCTTTAGTTAAAGTACTTTTTTCTATCTTTTTTCCAGTGGAACAAAGGAACGTTTAGTTTCGCCGGTATAAATTTGCCTCGGACGGTAAATTCTTGCGCCGGGAGTTTCGCGCATTTCTTTCCATTGCGCTATCCACCCGGGAAGCCTTCCCAGAGCAAACATAACAGTGAACATATTAGTAGGAATTCCCATTGCACGGTAAATTATTCCACTATAGAAATCAACATTGGGATAAAGTTTGCGTTCAATAAAAAATTCATCTTTCAAAGCGATTTCTTCAAGATTCTTTGCAATATCCAAAAGCGGATCCTTTACGCCGATTTCAGACAAAACCCTATCGGCGGAGCCTTTTAGAATTTTAGCTCTCGGATCAAAATTTTTATATACTCTATGACCGAAGCCCATCAACTTAAATTTTGATTCGCGATCTTTTGCAAGGTTAATATATTTTTTATAATCCCCACCATCGTTTTTAATTTTTTCGAGCATTTGAATTACTTGCTGGTTTGCTCCGCCATGAAGCGGTCCCCAAAGCGCACAGATACCTGATGAAATTGAAGCAAATAAATTAGCTTCACTACTTCCAACCATTCGCACGGTAGATGTACTGCAATTTTGTTCATGGTCGGCATGCAAAATTAAAAGGAGATCCAAAGCTTCTTCAACAACTTTAGGAACTTCGTAAGGCTCTGATGGCACCGCAAACATCATGTTCAACATATCGGCGCTATAGCTAAGGTCGTTCCTTGGATAAACGTAAGGCTGCCCGATAGATTTCTTATATGAAAAAGCAGCAATGGTTTTTAATTTTGCCAGTAATCTAACAATATTCAGTTCAACGTCGGCATCATATCCAGCTTCTGGATAAAACGCAGATAATGAACTAACCATCGCTGAAAGAATTCCCATTGGATGAGCAGTAGGAGGAAAGCCTTCAAAAAATTTTTTCATATCTTCATGAATCAGACTATGATGAGTTAGTTGAAAGTGAAATCTTTCGAGCTCAGCTTTATTTGGAAGATGTCCAAATATGAGCAGAAAACTTACATCAATAAAGTTAGATTTCTCAGCTAGTTCTTCTATCGGATATCCGCGGTAACGAAGTATTCCTTTTTCTCCGTCAATAAATGTAATAGAACTTTGGCACGAGCCGGTATTTCCATAGCCGGAATCAAACGTTATTGCGCCGGTTTTATTTCTTAATTGAGAGATATCAATTCCTACTTCATCTTCGGAACCAACAGTTGTAGGTAAGTCAAACTCTTTATCATTGATAAATAGTTTAGCTGTATCGGTTAGAGTTAAATGATCTTTATTCATTTTAATCCCCGGAAATTTGTATATAAAATTTTGTAATTAGAAAGTTCTTACAATCGCTTATTACGATAAAACGAAAATGATTATGGAATTTTGATTTGCTAGATTGGCTCCTTTCTATTGTATGTGGATGGAATTTGATCATAAAAATAAATGATTGAAACAACTTTGTATAAAAATTAATAACAAGCGGGATAATAATCAACTCAATTTTTCTTGTGTTACTATCCAAAAGTTTAGGGTTAAAAAACCTTTTTGGGGGTGCCTTATTCTCAAAATTAAAAGAAAAGATGTAGGCTAATATGATTGTCCAATAATAATTTCTGCTGCAGTGCGCCCGCTTTTGACAGCACTTTCTATTGTCGACGGCAAGCCGGTATCCGTCCAATCCCCTGCAAGAAAAACATTTCTTAATTTTGTTCTTGACGGTGGTCTTAGTTTTATTATATCACCTAACGGAATAAATGTTGCCCGTTTTTCTTTAATAATTTTATATCTAATAACCAACTCTTTTTTAATTTTTGTAAATTTTTCAATCTCAGACATAATAATTTCAAAAATTGTTTCGTTTGATTTCTCTGCCAGTTCATTAGCATGGCTAATAACGATAGTGATGTGTGTGCCGTGGTTAAAAATCCAATGTACTTCAGAATCAATCAATCCATAAAAAGTTTTATCCAATGGATTTTCGTTCAACCAAATATGGGTTGACAGAATTGAAGAATACTTGAGATGAAACTTATCAGTAATTATATCCGGAGAAATCTTTTCAATCGCAAACAAAGGAACTGCGGTTACAACAAAGTCAAAATCCGTGATAGTTCTTTTAGAGGTAATTATTTCTGAAACTTTTTCATTTTCAATTTGCAGCGATAAGACAGGCTCTGAAAAAAATATTCTCCCATTATTTTCTTCTATAAATTTTTGAGCATGATTGCAATAGGATTCACTTAAACCATATAAGGGGAGGACAATTGTCGAAGAGGAATTTCCCTTGAAAAATATTTTCCTCAAGACATCCGCAAAAATTTTTGCAGATGCATTTTCAATATTTGCATTCAAAGCCCCAACCGCGATAATTTCCCAAAATGCTTTTCTAATGTTTTCGTTTTGATTTCCATTTTCAAGCAACTCAGCAACATTCATATGATCTAATTTTTTTTTAGGAAAAAACGGAAGCGTCAATATGAACTTTAGAAGCTTTAGTCTTTCAAAAAATGTAATAGCTTTATAATTTAGCAAACCAAGCAATAGATTTAAAGGATAAAAAACGGGGAAAGATTTTAATGGTAGAATTTTAAAATTGGATGCAAGAAAATTTACCTCTAATCTTTTTTGGAAATGAAAATTATCTTCAGCTTTAATCAGTTTAATAAACTTGAGCGTTTCATCATAACAGCCCATAAGTATATGCTGTCCATTGTCAATTACGGTGCCGGTATTCTTATCAAGGAAGGAATAGGCACGCCCGCCTAACTTAGACGAAGCTTCTATGAGTTCAACATTATATCCTGCTTTGGCAAGGTAGACTGCAGATGTTAGACCGGCAAATCCTCCTCCTATTACTATGCATTTCTTCATTAATAAACTAGGCTATACTTTGCCCAAACGCCTACAGCTATGCCCACCTTTTCCACTTTAGAGACTTTAATATTTTTATGGTAAACATCGTAATTAGCATTTATAATTTTTTCAAGTATTTTATGATAGATATGCTGCATAGCTCTAGCGGCAAACATGGAATATTTATCGTCAAGGTTAAGTGCTTTTGTTGCACGGTCAAAAAATATTTCAGCGCGGTTTACTTCATATTGCATTAAAGATTGGAAATTTCCGTTGTACGTTTGATTAAACAGTTGATCTTCTGAGTAATTAAACTTCTGCAAATCCTCCTGCGGTATGTAAATCCTCCCGTTAAGTGAGTCCTTCTTAACATCTCGCAGGATATTAGTAAGTTGAAGAGCAATACCTAGGTCAACGGCAAAGTCTTTAGCGGATTTATGTTTGTAGCCAAAAATCTCTATACACATTAAGCCGACAGTAGAAGCAACGCGGTAGCAATAAAGCTGCAAGTCCTCAAAAGTAACATATCTTTTCTTTTGAAGGTCCATTTCCATTCCTTTTAATAATTCGAAGAACGGGTCAGTAGGGATATTAAATTGGGTGATTGTTTTACCGAGTTTATTTAGAAGCTGGTAGTCGGAATGCCCGCGTAAAGATTTTTCTAATTCAACTCTCCATTTGTGCAGCTTATCATATTTAATTTCGTCCGATTCGTTTTCGGTATCAACAATATCGTCTGTTTTGCGGCAAAAAGCATAGACGGTATTCATTGCATCCCGTTTTTCCACGGGAAGCAAATTGAAGGCATAATAAAAACTACTGTTGCTGCCTTTCGCTATTTCTTTTACCGAATCACTCATAATTAAAAGAAAGACTTTATTAATAGAGATAAAACATCTTTTTTTGTTATTTCAGGGCGAAAATTAAGGACATTATAATTAAGCAATCTTATTTTATCTAAAATTTTTTCGCCTCCCATGATGGTCCATTTAATTTCAAAATTCAATCTTCCATTTAAAAACGGAAGAAGGTTCTTGCCATCGTCAAATAATTTTAACGTCCTCTCAACATTATGCTTTACCATCTCCTTTAAATTAAAATTATTTTCATTCAACTCAAACATTTTTTCAGTGACACCAAATTTTTCCATCTCTTTTGCCGGGTAATAAATTCTGCCCTTTTGAAAATCTAAGGCAGTATCCTGCCAAAAATTTGTTAGTTGAAGGGCTGTGCAAATTGAATCTGAATAATTAAATGCATTTTCGTCACGGATATTGTATAACTCAAGGATTAGTCTTCCGACCGGATTAGCTGAGTTGACACAATAGCTCTGAAGTGACGAAAAGTCTTCATATCTTTTAACTGTAATGTCTTGCCGAAATGCCTTTAAAAGGTTATAAAAGTATTTGAGCGATAGTTTTTTTTCTTTCACTGTTGAATGAAGTGCTAAATCATATTGATTTGAGAAGTTGCCTTTTAATGTTTGGGTCAATCTCGTTTCGAATTCATTGAGTTGCATTATTCTTTCTGCCTCGGATAATGCTCCTTCGTCCGCTATATCATCTGCCGTTCTTGCAAACCAATAAATTATAGCAATATGTTTTCTTAAGTCTTTTGGAATTAGGAAGGAGATGACTGGAAAGTTTTCGTAATGATTCTTTGCAAACCTAATTGCTTCATTATAAGCAGAATTTCTATCCATATCACTAGTGTTAATTAAATTCGCCATGAATCAGTAGTTTTCTAAGCCTTTTGATATAATTCTTATATAAAAATGTGAATTACTCTTGAATATTGTTCTAGGAGGGAAAAATAATTAAATTTGTGCAGTAAAAATAATTTAGTTAGAGCCTTTTGAAAATTCATAAAGACAATAATCGTTCGACTTACCAGGTTGAAAGCCAGCACATAATATCCCGGTTCTTCTACTAGGACATTTCCGCTTAAAATCCTTAGTTACTTTTTTTATATACTAATTCAACTTATACAATGATAAATTTAAAAGAAATTAATAGACGCAGAACTTTTGCAATCATATCTCATCCTGATGCAGGAAAGACAACACTTACGGAGAAATTCCTATTGTACGGAGGTGCTGTGCAGCTAGCCGGTTCGGTTACGGCAAGGAAGAATCAACGATCATCTACTTCGGATTGGATGGAGCTTGAAAAGAAGAGAGGTATTTCAATAAGTTCGACTGTACTTCAATTTGATTATAGAGGCTACAAGATAAATTTACTCGATACCCCGGGTCACGAAGATTTCTCCGAAGATACATACCGTGTTTTGACCGCAGTTGACGCTGTGGTGATGGTTATAGATGCCGCAAAAGGAATAGAAGCACAGACGAAGAAATTATTTGAAGTGTGCCGTAAAAGATCCATCCCAATATTTACATTCATAAATAAATTAGACAGACCGACTTTGGATCCGCTTGTATTGATTGATGAATTGGAAAGCGTTCTGAAAATCGGAGCTTATCCAATGAACTATCCGCTCGGCACTGGCCTTGATTTCAAGGGTGTATATGACCGGATCGGAAAAGAAATTCATTTATTTGAAAAAACAACAGGCGGCCAATTTATTTCTCCCGTTTCGGTTCACAATGTTACAGACCCCTTCGTGAAAGAAAAATTAAGCCCCGAAAATTATGACCGTTTAATCGAAGAGCTAGAAATGCTCGATACTGCGGGGGAACAATTTAATTCCGATGCGGTCATTCAAGGTAAATTAACTCCGGTTTTCTTCGGCAGCGCAATGAACAATTTCGGTGTGCAGCTTCTTTTAGACGGATTTCTTAATTATGCAATTCCCCCTGCGGCAAGAGTAAGCACTTCCGGAATTGTAAAACCTGAAGACGATAACTTTTCAGGATTCATTTTTAAGATTCAAGCAAACATGGACCCAAAGCATAGGGATAGAATAGCATTTCTTCGAGTTTGTTCAGGAAAATTTACTCGCGATATGCAGGCTACTCACGCTACTTCAGGGAAAAAACTTCGATTGTCTAATTCTCAAAAACTCTTCGGTCAAGATCGCGAAACAATTGATGAAGCATATGCAGGCGATATTATTGGATTTGTAGGGAACTCAAACTTTGGAATCGGTGATACGATTACAGAAGATCCGGCAATTATCTATCATGAAATTCCAAAATTCGCACCGGAACACTTTGTATTCATGCACAATCCCAATCCTTCAAATTACAAAAAATTTAGAGACGGCCTTGATCAGCTTTTGCAAGAGGGTGTTATTCAAGCTTTCTACTTAAAAAGTTCATATCAAAAAGTTCCACTACTCGGTGCTGTTGGACCTCTTCAATTTGAAGTTGTTCAATATCGTTTGCAGGATGAGTACGGCGCGGAATCAAGATTAGAGCAAACAAACTGGAAAGTATTACGGTGGGTTTCGCCTGAGATTAGCGATGATCAATTAGAGAAAATTGTCCTGCCTGCCGGCGCTGCTATTGCAATGGATTCAAATGACAGAACTGTAATTTTATTAACAAGCGAATGGTCAATGAATTATTTTATTGAGAAACATCCGAAGATAGAATTATCCGACATTCCGTTTACGGCAGAAAGTTTAACAGGTGCTATCTAAAATTTAGATTTTCCTACTTAGAAGTAAGAATTATTTTCTCATTCAAATTATTTTTAATGTTGTTAACAAAATTCTTGACGGCATCAAAATGTTTTGCCTTAATATCCTTTGAAGATATTGAAAATATATCATCACAATTACCGCCATAAAAATTTATCCCGGTTTCGGTTATCCTAATTGGTTTATAATTTACTCTATCTCCTTTTGCAGAACCCAATATACGCAGAATGAAGAAGATATAGTTATCTTCTAATTTCTATGGTTAAAAAGTATGGAATATTTAATAAATGGAGGAGAATGTTTATTAACATTATTAATAATTTTAAAGAGATAGAAATTTTATCCTTTTAATAAAATTGATTTATTATTTAGATAATTGCTACATTTGAATTACTTCTGAATTTTCGATAAATCATCATAGGAACGTCTTATTATCTGGCATAAAATATGAGTCTTTAATAAGAATATGATTAATCAAATATTGTAAAAACATTTGAAATTTTTTAATAATTAAAATGGAAAAAAATTATGAAGAAAATTTTTCTACTACTTCTTTTTCCTTTTATATCAACATTCGCGCAGAATTATCAATTAATTTGGTCAGATGAATTCAACGGGTCTACGCTTGATAATACTGCATGGACATTTGATTTAGGAAACAACAACGGCTGGGGGAATAAAGAATTGGAGACATACACCAACAGCTCAAACAACATTTTTATTCAGAACGGATACCTTTATATAAATGCGCGAAAAGAGAGCAACGGTTCGTATACTTCTGCAAGGATAAAGACTGAAGGATTAAAATCGTTTCAATACGGAAAGATAGAAGCAAGGATGAAGCTTCCATTCGGGCAAGGAATGTGGCCGGCTTTCTGGATGTTGGGAGATAATATAAGCTCCGTCGGCTGGCCTAAATGCGGCGAAATCGATATTATGGAAATGATAGGCGGTCAAGGAAGAGAAAATACCGTGCACGGCTCGGCTCATTGGGGTGGTGATTTTACTAACACTTACACTTTAAATTCAGGAACATTAGCAGACTCATTCCATGTTTATGATATTACCTGGACACCAACGCAAATTGCATGGCATATTGACGGAATAACTTATAATGTACTAAACACTTCTCCGTCTGCTTTAGAGGCTTTTAGGAAATCGTTTTTCATCATTCTTAATCTCGCTGTTGGCGGAAGTTGGCCGGGTAACCCTGATTCTTCGACTGTATTTCCTCAGCAATTGGTAGTTGATTATGTTAGAGTTTATAAAAATATTTCGGCATTGCCTCAAATAAATTTAAGTTCTCCATTAAATAGTTCAACTTATGCAACACTTTCAGATATTCCAATAAATACGAATGTTCAATACAGCGGAAAAATTTCTAAGGTGGAATTTTTTCAGGGTGCACTAAAAATAGGAGAATCCGATATTAGTCCTTACCAAATGACATGGAGAAATGTTAGTCCGGGAAATTATTCTATCTCAGCAGTAGTGACAACAGATTCAGGATATCAGGCGAAATCAAGCTCGTCAAATGTAACAGTAGGAATTGGTGGACAAGCTCCGTATTCAGGTAGTCCGACAAAAATCCCGGGGACTATCTATGCTATCAATTATGATTTAGGTGGTCAAAATTCCGGGTATTATAATACGGCAACAGCAAATAACGGAGGGCTTTATAGGAATGACAGTGTCGGGATAGAATCATGCGCCGATAATGGAGGCGGCTACGATGTCGGCTGGATTGACCCGGGTGAATGGTTAAATTACACAGTTAATATAAAAGACAGTGCCACATATAATTTCAATTTTCGCGTTGCTTCGGGATCGGGAGGGGGTTCTCTGCATGTCGAAATAGACGGGGTTAATGTCACCAATTCAATAACAGTTCCGTCTACTAACGGATGGCAAACATGGACGACAATTAGCGCAAACACTATTTTATTGAAAAAAGGCTTACACAAGTTAAAAATTGTTTTTGATACCGGTGGATTTAATTTTTATAAAGTTGATATTATAGAGCAAGGGCTAACAGGATCCATTCAAATATTATCGCCGGCTATAGGGGAAATCTGGCAGGCTGGCTCTGTTCAAGAAATAAGATGGAACAGTTATTCGATTTCAGATTTAATAATCGGGTTATCAACGAACGGCGGATCAAGCTGGAACTCATTAGCACCGGATGCCCCGGCAATTTATGGATTTTATAGATTTTTAGTTCCAAATGTTTCATCGCAAAATTGTTTGATTAAAATTTTTGACAAGAATAATTTAGCCACCAGCATAATAACAGCAGGTGCGTTTACAATTGAAACCCCTGCGGATGTAAAAAGTTCGTCTACCGTTATAAAAGATTTTACCTTGAATCAAAACTATCCAAACCCTTTTAATCCATCGACTAATATCGGATTTACGGTTCCTTATAGAATGCACGCAACCATTAAAGTCTATGATGTCCTCGGAATAGAAGTCGCAAATTTATTTGACAGTATAGCAGAAGCCGGGAGAAACTATAATGTTCAATTTAATGCCTCTGGTTTAAACAGCGGGATTTACTTCTACCAGCTAAAGACCGAAGAATCCATTCTCACAAAAAAAATGATCTTGATAAAATAGTATCCAATCAGCTTAAAACTAATCTAATTCTCATCTCATTAGAAATATTTTATTATATTTGTGTTATATTACAAGCACAAAAGGAAATATTTGAGAAGGAAATTCTTCGATTAATTGGTTCGGAACAAATATTATTTTATAGAGAGCTTTTAGAATCCAATCAGAGTAAATTGACAAAAACACATTCAAAAAATTACTATTTAATCATAGTAACCCTTGCTACTTTGCTAAGCATACTTTTCAGCATTCAGTTTCTTGATAGGCTGGTTGCTTTAAAGGTAATGGAGATACTTAGATCAAATCATGTATTGCACACTTCCACATCAAACATCCCCGATATTTTACCTTACATTGTATACATTGGGACTGCAATCATGTGGTTTGATTTCTTATATCTTTCGCATAGCAAGAGGCGAGATGATCAAAGGCGGTTTCTGCAACTGGCTGCTCTGGCCGTGCCTATAGCGTATATATTAAAAACCTATCTACAATATGCGTTTGGAAGAACAAATACAAGGCTTTGGTTGACTACTCATACGGAGCTAAAATTCAACTGGTTTCATGGAGCAGGCATAGGTTGTTTTCCTTCCGGGCATATGACTGTCTTTACAGCATTCGGTGTTGCTGTTTGGTATATATACCCCCGGTACCGGCGGATTACTGTTTTGGGACTATCGCTTCTCGGAGCCGCATTGATCGCTACTGATTACCACTTCTTAAGTGATGTTATTGCCGGCGCTTATATTGGGATGTTGGTGACTTATATTATTCAGGCCATATTAAAAAGATTCGGACTTGATCTTTGGATTACAGAAAATTATAAATTATAAACTCACCTTACGCAGGATTTTCTTTTAGAATAATGGAATGTCGGAATAAAAGGAAAAATTATTCAATTCCACTACTCCATGATTCCATTACTCCAATTATCCAGCATTTGCGTAAGATGACTAAATAATTAAAATATTCACGTCTTCGGATGACAGGTTTAACATAAAAAGCAATAATATCGTTCACAATATTATAAATAAAGCCGGTGCTAAAACCGGCTTTATTCTTTGGGAATTTTATTCTTCGAGAGTTGAAATATTTCCGGGATCCAAACCGAGTGCTTTTGCTTTAAGCACTCTTCTCATAATTTTTCCACTTCGCGTTTTCGGAAGAGAGTCAACAATTTCAACACTTTCAGGTTTTGCAATTGGTCCAACTTCATGCCCAACATGTTGTATCAATTCTTCAATCAACTTATCACTTTTCGAGAACCCTGCTTTTAAAATAACATAAGTATAAATCGCATTACCTTTAATGTCATGCGGCAGTCCGATTGCGGCAGCTTCAGCAACTGCCGGATGGCTAACCAGGGCACTTTCAATTTCCGCAGTGCCAAGCCTATAACCTGAAACTTTAATTACATCATCAACTCTTCCAATAACCCAATAATATCCGTCAACATCGCGGCGGGCAGAATCGCCGGTCATATAAACTCCGGGGAACCTGTTCCAATATTGGCTTACATACCTATCAGGATCATTATAAATTGTTCTTATCATTGCAGGCCAGGGATTTTTTATAACAAGATATCCTTCTTCATTTGGTTTTACTGATTCACCATTTTCATCAACTATATCCATTTTAAGACCTGGGAAAGGTAGAGTCCCGGAGCCTGGCTTCAAAGGAAGGCATGGCATAGGGGTAATCATAAACATTCCGGTTTCCGTCTGCCACCATGTATCCATGATAGGGCATTTCTCTTTTCCGATAACTCTGTGATACCATTTCCAGGCTTCAGGGTTAATTGGTTCGCCTACGCTACCAAGCATTCTTAAAGAAGAAAGATCATGGCGGTTAGGCCAGGCTTCGCCAAAACGCATTAAGCCTCTAATTGCAGTGGGAGCAGTATACAAAATATTTATTCCGTATTTCTCTATCATTTGCCACCAGCGATTAGGATAAGGGTGAGTAGGGGCGCCTTCATACATAAAGGAGGTGGCGCCGTTTAGCAAAGGTCCATAGACAATATAACTATGCCCTGTAATCCAGCCGGGATCAGCAGCACACCAGTAGCGATCTTCTTCGTGAATATCAAAAACATATTTTAGAGTTGAATATACTCCAACCATATATCCGCCGTGAGTGTGGAGAATCGCTTTGGGTTTGCCGGTCGTTCCCGAAGTATAAAGCATAAAGAGAGGATCTTCCGCATCCATCACCTCTATGTTACATGAATTATTAGCAATAGGTAGAGCCATTAATTCGTGATACCACATATCGCGCCCGGCTTCCATATTCACCGGCTCGCCGGTACGTTTTACTACTAGGACACTTTCTACTGTCGCGGCACGCTGCAAAGCTTCATCGGCTATCTTTTTAAGTTGTACAATTTTTCCTCTTTGATATGAACCGTCGGCAACTATTAATACTTTTGACTGGCTGTCTTCCAATCTTTCATGAAGCGATTCGACAGAAAAGCCTCCATAAACCACAGAATGTATTGCCCCTATTCTCGCACAGGCAAGCATACCGATCATAAGTTCGGGTATGCGTCCCATATACAAAGTAACCCTATCGCCTTTACCAACCCCGAGACTTTTAAGAACGTTTGCAAACTTGCATGTTTCTCTTCGGAGGGAAAAATAAGAGAATGATCTAAACTCTCCATTTTCACCTTCCCAGATTAATGCTAACTTATTGCGACGGTAGGTTTCAACATGAACATCGAGACAATTATATGCAATGTTGGTCTTTCCGCCAACGAACCATTTATAAAAGGGTTTGTTAGAATCATCTAGAACTTTATTCCACTTTTTAAACCAATGAAGATTTTTTGCTTCTTTTTCCCAAAAGCCTTCATAATTTTCCGAAGCAAATTGATAGATATCGTCACATTTCGCATTTGCATGTTTAATGACTTCTTTTGAAGGATAATAAACGTCACCGGAAAGCTGCTGATCGCTCATACAAAAGAGCTCCCTTCTAAGTTTAAGTTCAAGTTATTAGTAAACAATTATTCAATGTCATGGATTCATATGTAATTGACTGTAGAAATTAAGATAAGCAAAATTTAGAATCAATATTAGTTTTAAGAGAATTTTCACTTGGTTTGATTAATGTTACATCCATTTGCCAGATATGATTATTAGTTTGTTTGTATTCTCATTCTTATATAAGTTACCAGTGAAAAATTATCGGGGATAGAGATGTTTAGAAAAGTATCCTTAGTATTGTTTGTTTTAATTTTTTCAGTTCTATTATTTAGCCAGTCCAATAAAGTTGTTGTTTTGACTCTTAACGGAGCAATTAATCCCGCAGCTTCGGATTATATAAAGTACGGGATAGAATATTCTGTTAAAGAGAATGCTCAGTGTATGATATTAAGGCTAAACACTCCGGGGGGACTTCTTGAATCAACACGCGATATCGTTTCAAATATTCTTCAATCACCAATTCCCATAATTGTTTACGTAGCTCCTCAAGGTTCGAGAGCAGCATCTGCAGGAGTATTTATCACATTATCGGCAAACATAGCCGCAATGGCTCCGGGCACTAACATAGGAGCTGCACACCCGGTTTCGCTTCAAGGGAAAATGGATTCGACTATGACTGAAAAGGTTACAAACGATGCAGCGGCATTTATCCGGTCTATTAGCGAGAAAAGAAAAAGAAATGTTAAGTGGGCTGAAGATGCCGTAAGAAACAGTATTTCAATTACCGAATCAGAAGCCTTGAAAGACAGCGTAATCGATCTTATCGCAAATAATTTAAACGATCTTTTAGCAAAAATAGACGGTAAAGAAATAACCACAGAAAGCGGCAGCGGAACTCTTCATACCAAAGGAGCAAAAATTATTTATCTTAACATGACCCTTCAGCAAAAGCTTCTTAGTCTTCTAAGCGATCCCAATATTTACTATATACTTTTTATGCTCGGCACACTCGGTTTGTTATTTGAATTATATAACCCCGGTGCTATTTTCCCGGGAGTAATAGGAGTTATCAGTTTGATATTATCTTTTTATTCGATGAATACTTTACCGATAAATTATGCCGGACTCGCTTTAATAATTTTCGGAATAATTCTTTTCGTTCTTGAAATTAAAATTATAAGCCACGGAATATTAACAGTCGGCGGAGTTACGTCGCTTGTACTCGGGTCATTTATGCTAATCAACACTAATGCAACGCTTGGCGGAATGGATATTTCTTGGGAACTTATAATTCTTATTGCAGTTTTGACACTTGGATTTTTTCTCTTTGCGATTGGATACGGAATTAAAGCGCAGAGGTTAAAGCCAAAAACTGGAAGAGAAGGTTTAATTAATGCACCCGGAGAAGCAATTACCGACCTAACCCCAAAAGGGCAGGTGCACGTGCACGGAGAAATCTGGAATGCAGAAAGCATTAACGGAAATATTTCTAAGGGTGAAAAAATTGTGGTAACTGAAATCTCAAATCTTAAATTAATAATACGCAGAGCCAAATAATTATTGTTTGGCAGAAGGAGGCTTTAATGGATACAATTTCAATTTTCTTTTTTATCATTGTTTTTTTTGTGTTGTTCATTCTGAGTAACTCAATTAGAATTCTTCGTGAGTACGAGCGGGGTGTTATTTTCCGTCTTGGAAGATTGATCGAAACAAAAGGTCCCGGTATTATCCTTCTAATCCCAATGGTAGACCGCATGGTAAAAGTAAGCTTACGAACAATCGTAATGGACGTACCGCCTCAGGATATTATTACTAAAGACAACGTTTCCTTAAAAGTAAATGCAGTTGTTTATTTCCGCGTTGTGCAGGCGGAAAAAGTAGTTGTTGAAGTAGAAGATTATTATTCAGCTACTTCCCAAATTTCCCAGACTACTTTGAGAAGCATAATCGGGCAATCAACACTTGATGAACTATTATCAGAACGCGATAAAATCAATAGGGAGCTTCAGCATATTATTGATGAACAAACTGAACCTTGGGGGGTTAAGGTTTCAGTCGTTGAAGTTAAGCAAGTTGATTTGCCTATAGAAATGCAGCGAGCAATAGCAATTCAAGCACAAGCAGAAAGAGAAAGACGCGCAAAAATTATTAATGCCGAAGGCGAATTTCAGGCAAGTCAAAAACTTTCTGAAGCTGCTGAAGTAATCGGCAAATTCCCGGTTGCTATACAATTAAGATTTTTGCAGACATTAACCGAAATATCTTCGGATAAGAATTCAACAATCATTTTCCCTGTCCCGATTGATCTGCTTACTCCTTTTATGAATAATATGAAGAAAGAATAATTTTATTGGGCGATTAATTTCGCCCATTATTTTAATACTGCCTACTTGTTTAATTTACTTCTATGATCTTATCTTTATATTTAACGATTTAATAATTTTTATGCCGTCACCAAAAGAAATATTAAAAGAATATTTTAATTATGATTCATTCCGCGGCTTACAGGAAGAAATCATAATCCGTACAATTGATGAACAGAAGCACAGCCTCGTTTTGATGCCTACAGGCAGCGGGAAATCACTATGCTATCAAATTCCTGCATTATACTTTGAAGGAGGAACGATAGTTATAAGCCCACTTATTGCTCTGATGCAGGATCAAGTTGATGCATTAAGGAAGAAAAATATTGCAGCTACTTTTATTAACTCTACATTGTCTAAAAAAGAAAGAGAAGAACGGCTTGAGAAATTCCTGAATAGAAAGATAAAATTATTATACGTTACACCGGAGCGATTCAGGAAAAGTGATTTTACCGATAAAATAAAAAGTGCGAGAATATCTCTTTTAGCCATTGATGAGGCACATTGCATTTCAGAGTGGGGGCACGATTTCCGTCCGGATTATTCACGAATAAGTGAATTCAGGAAGTTAATCGGCAACCCATTGACAATAGCATTAACTGCTACAGCAACAAAGGAAGTGCAGTTAGATATAATTAAAAAGCTCGGCCTTAGGAAAGATGAGATGAAGATATTTCATCAGGGAATTGAGAGACCGAATTTACGTCTTGAAGCAGTTGACGTTATTGATGAAACAGAAAAGTTTAATGAAATAAAATCTGTACTTGATAATTATTCAGGCTCAGGAATAATTTATTTTGCATTAATCCAGACGCTTGAAAAGTTTTCATTAATGTTAAGGGACAAAGGATACAAGCATAAAATATATCACGGTAAACTACCCGATAAACAGCGTAAGCAAATGCAGCGAGATTTTATCAACGGTAAGGAAGATTTAATACTTGCGACAAACGCTTTCGGAATGGGCATCGATAAACCGGACATACGTTTTGTAATACACGCTGAAGTTCCCTCCTCTATAGAATCGTATTACCAGGAAATTGGGCGTGCCGGTAGAGACGGCAAAGATTCACTATGCAAGCTACTTTACAGTCAGCAAGACCTATACATACAAATGGATTTTATAAAATGGTCTAACCCTGATGCAGATTTTTATTCAGCACTTTACGATCTAATAAAACGAGATATTGAAGTAATTAATTCAGACGGGTTTGAATTTCTCCGCGAGCAGATGAACTTCAAGAATCGAAATGATTTTAGAATAGAAACTGCGTTAGGGATGCTCGATAGATACGGGGTTACTGAAGGTCAGATTGAAAATCATAATCTTGAAATAACAAATGAACTACCGCATGAACTTGAAGATGAATCAAAACTGAAAGAAAAACTTTTAAGCGATAATAAAAAATTGCTGGCGGTAGTTAACTATTTCAGGAGTGAAGACTGTAAAAGAGTATTCGTCTCCGATTATTTCGGGTTCAAGGATGAAAAGCCCTGTCATAACTGCGATAACTGTTCACTTAATTTTAAAAATGAACATAATGGATAATTATATGCATAAGGATATTGAATCAGTAGAAGAGCTTGAAAAATTTGTTAAAGATAACCCGGGGGCAGTTGCTTACTTTAGTACTCCGTCATGCAATGTTTGTAAAGTACTTAAGCCGAAGCTTATAGATCTCCTGAAAACAAAATTCCCTTCGATGACCTTTGCATACGTGGATTGCGATAAGTCAAAAGAACTGGCTGCTCAAAATAATATATTTACTGTACCTACGATTTTATTTTTCCTTGACGGGAAAGAAATTATAAGGAAATCGAGAAACATTAGTTTAATAGAACTTGAGGAAGGATTAAGCCGTCCATATTCACTTTTTTTTAGTTGAAATTATTTAAATGATCAATCCATACCTCTTATATCCAATATTACTTTGCACAGGATTCATTGCCGGATTGATCGATTCTATTGCAGGGGGAGGCGGGTTAATAACTATTCCCGCATTGCTTAGCGTAGGCATTCCGCCGCACATGACTCTTGGAACAAACAAATTTCAGTCAAGTTTTGGAAGCTTTACTGCAGCATATTATTACGTTAAAAAAGGCGGAGTAATATTGAAGGAAGCAGCGCTGGGAATTTTTTGCACATTCATAGGAGCTGCTATGGGCGTATGGGTAGTGCAGAAAATTCCTGGTAAAGTCCTAAACAATATAATTCCCTTTTTATTAGTTGCGATTATAATTTACACTTTCACAAGACCTAACCTGGGAGAAATCGATATTCACCCTAGATTATCTAAGAAGGTTTTTTATTCTGTATTCGGACTAACATTAGGATTTTATGATGGTTTTTTTGGACCTCCAGTAGGCTCATTCTGGGCAATAGCTTTTGTAACTATGCTCGGCTTTAACTTTACAAAAGCAACGGGCTTTGCAAAGGTTATGAATTTTACGAGTAATATGGTTTCGTTTTTCTTGTTTCTGATCGGTGGTCAAATAATCTTTGCTGCCGGTATATCAATGGCAATCGGACAAGTATTAGGAGCTAAGATTGGTTCAGGATTAGTAATTAGAAAAGGAGCGAAATTTATCCGTCCTATTTTTATTACTGTTGTTATATTAACAACTTTGAAATTGCTTGCCGATAGATTTCTTTGAACACTTTATGAAAGGATAAATAGATCTTGATGTAATTACGTTTAAGTAATTACATCAAGATCATAGATGTTTTACTTTTTCCAATCCGGTATTCTTCCGGGAGTCCAGGGTGAGCCGGCAGCTTCCATTTCATTTTCTAAATTCTTAAGATCTACGTTGACCAAAGATTTTAATTTTGAAAGAAGAGGAAAGAACATTTCGCCCGCATTCTTGTATGAATTTATATCGGTTTGCGTAGGCGCCGATGTTGACTGCCATTCATCTCCGATAATTCCCTGCACACGGTCAACGATAGACGGTGGTACATTTATATTTCTATTTATTAAACTCTTATCTCCTGTAAGCTGACGGATAATTTCTGCCGTTTGTACTTCAATAGAATCTGCTTGTTTCATCATACTATAAGCAGTGCTTGGAGTATTCTGTAAAGCGGTATTTATCAATTTAATTTTCAATGAAAGATTATTAGCGACATTCACAGCACCCATTACGACTCTATTCAATTCAGAAACTTTCTTCTGAAAAGCTGCAAGAGCATTTTTATCGTCTGCAGCCAAATTAGAAGCGCCCAGGACTTCAGTCGTAAAATACTGTGGACCGTTCAACTCGGTAATTACTCCGTCAACGCATTTAGAAAGAGAAACGCTATAAGTCCCGGGAGGAACGAGCATACCGCTGCTTGTATTTGAAAACTCTTTACCCGGAGCTTTTACAGGATCAGTTGAAGGATAGCGCAAATCCCAGGTAATTCTTTGGATGCCTGCATCTGCTTTAGCTGTTAATTTTCTGACAACATTTCCTGCATCATCATAAATTGTAAATAAGAGATAAGGAGTAGGCTCACTATCCTCGGCGCGGAGTTCTGTGTGAGACGGGAAAGGAACCGGCTTATCTTCTTTAATTAATTTTGCTTCAGCTTCGCGGCGCAATTCTTTTTTTGTTTTGATTGATTCTTTTAGGTAATAAGTAAAAGATGCGCCAAAAGGCGGATTGTCTGCTGTAAAGTAGGCAGCGCCTTGCGAAGCCTTGCCTTTATCCCCTAACGGTTGCGAAGGGATATATAACAAAGGATTCTTCACAGGAAAAAGCATACTTGATTTCTGCAATGAATCGGCTGTAAGATCACGAAGTGGTGAATAATTATCGAGAATATAGAATCCGCGTCCGAAGGTAGCAACTGCAAGATCATTTTCTCTTTTTTGAATTGCAAGATCCATTACTGCAATAGTCGGAAGTCCGCCTTTTAACTGAACCCATTTTTTGCCTCCGTCTATTGTAAAGAATAAACCGAATTCAGTCCCCGCGAAAAGTAATTTTGGATTTTTATAATCTTGAATAATGGTATGAACATATCCGTTCTTAGGAAGATTGCCTGCGATTGATTCCCATGTTTTACCTCCGTCATTGCTTTTCAATAAATAGGGAGTAAAATCATTTCTTTTATGATTATCAAAAGCGGCATAAACGGTGTTCGGCTCAAAGTTTGACGCTCGCAAGCAGCTCACGTAACTAGTATCGGGCACGCCGGAAAATTTTACATACTTATCCCATGTTTTGCCATCGTCATTTGTAACGCTAATTTGACCGTCATCCGTGCCGGTATAAATCAATCCCTCTTTCAACGGTGATTCTGTTAATGATACAATACTTCCGTAGAAAGACGTAGATGCATTTTTCTCTACGGCGTCAACACTCCAGACTTTACCCATAACTTTAAGTTTGTCACGGTCAATTTGGCGGGTTAGGTCACCGCTAATTTCCTTCCAGCTATCTCCGCGGTCGGTGCTTTCGAATAATTTATTAGCACCGAAATAAAGTTTCTTGTGATTGAATTGACTAATAATAACAGGAGAATCCCAATTCCATCTAAACGGAGCCTCTCCTATTCCGGGTTGTGGCTGAATCCCGACTTGTTCGCCGTTTCTTTTATCATAGCGGACTAGAACTCCATACTGAGATTCTGCGTAAATTGTATTTGGATCTTCGGGATCAATCTTAGAAACAAATCCATCACCGCCCGTTGTAACAAACCAATCGGAATTAACGATTCCGGAAGCGCTTATAGTTTGAGAAGGTCCGCCGAGACTATTATTATCTTGAGTTCCGCCGTAGACATAATAAAACGGCTTTGTGTTATCAACATCTACATTATAAAATTGAGTAACGGGAAGATTACTTTTGAAAAGCCAGTTAGCGCCGCGGTCGAAACTTTCGTAAACACCGCCGTCGCATCCTACAAGATAATAATTAGTGTTATTCGGATTTATCCAAATTGCATGATTGTCAACGTGCTTATTTTTTTCACCAAGCATCTTAAATGTTTTTCCGCCGTCGTCTGTCACATGTAAAAATGTATCCATAACATAAACGCGGTCAACGTCTTTCGGATCGCAGTAAATTTCATTGTAGTATTGCGGACTTGTAGTCATATAACCGGATCTTTTTTCCCACGAAGCTCCTCGATCAGTAGAGCGAAATATACCGCCATTGTCGCCTTCCGCCTCAATGATTGTATAAAGGACATCAGGGTTGACCGGAGAAATTGCTAGTCCGATTCTGCCCAAATCAACTTTCGGAATTCCATTTGTTAATTTGCTCCAGGTTTCTCCTGCATCGGTAGATTTATAAATAGCTGATTCAGGACCGCCGTCAATCAAGGTAAAAACATGACGTCTGCGTTGATAAGCAGAAGCATACAAGACATTAGGATCGCGAGGATCCATCACTAAATCACTAACGCCGGTATTAGGGCTAATAGTTAAAACAGCCTTCCATGATTTTCCGGCGTCGGTAGTTTTGTATAATCCCCTATCTCCGCCCGGAGCCCAAAGCGGACCTTGTGCAGCTGCATATATTATATTAGAATTTTTAGGGTCAACAATGATTTTCCCGATATGCTGAGAAGTTTTCAGTCCCATATTCTTCCAGGACTTTCCTCCGTCGTCAGAGCGATAAATTCCGTCACCGTATGATACACTTCGCTGACTGTTATTTTCTCCCGTGCCCACCCATATAACATGATGATTATTAGGGTCCATTGTAATACAACCGATTGAAAAAGAACCTTCGTGATCGAAGATTGGTTCCCAGGTTGTTCCGTCGTTATAGGTCTTCCAAACCCCGCCCGAAGCTGAAGCCACATAATATTCCGCAGGATCATTCGGATTAACTGCGAAGTCGCTTATTCTTCCCGAAGTGACAGCCGGACCTATGCATCTTAATTTTAGTCCGCTAAAAGTAGAAGAACTAAGTGAGTCCTTTTCCTTGCCGGATTTATCTTCCTTAGCATTAAGAATAAATGGGATTAACAATACAAGAATGAATGAAAACAATTTAACTGACTTCATTTTACACCTGTTATGAATATTTAGAATTTATGATGATATTTCGGGGAATTTGTTTAGATAACCGGAATTGAGATAAGTAAGTTTTTTTGATTTGATATCGCATACTGGCATAACTTTTAATTTATTAGAGCTTCTGCAAAATAAATTTTCCTTTCTTCTGCCATTTCGACCCTGCCTACCGGCAGGCAGGCAGGCAAAGGGAGAAATCTCCTTTTTTAAGAGATTTCTCATCCGAATCCTTAGCGGATCCATCGAAATGAAAAATAAAATATTTTTCAGAAACTCTATTTTAATGACGGTGCGAACTTATTGAAAATAATTTTGTTATTCAACCTGCAGGAAGCTTTGCAATCCTGACGGACTTGCCACGTCCGACCTAGAAAAATTTATAATAATTTCAAATTGCAGGTAAAACCATGTATACAATTAGAAATCACAATCCTGTCAGTTAGCAAATATTACTAAAATACTAACCGGAATTATTTATTGAAATATATTATGTAAAATAAGGGTGTAAAGATATGAGGAAGGATTAGAAAAATAATTTGATAAGTTAAATGGGGAGTTTTGTCATGAAGCGATGTTGGCTGAATTTCCCATATTGACAATACGTACATAATTACGTACGTTTGTAATAAAAAGGATATAAAAATGAGAACAGTGACAGTAACGCATGCACGGAATAATTTATATAAATTGATAGATGAAACTGCCGAAGCAAATGAGCCCATACATATTTCCGGAAAGAGGACAAATGCTGTGCTATTATCGGAGGAAGACTGGCAGTCTATACAAGAAACGCTATTCTTAATATCTATTCCGGGAATGAGGGAATCAATTATAAAAGGGATGAAAACACCTGTTGAGAAATGTGCAAAAAAACTCTCATGGTAAACTGGAATATAGTCTACACGAAGCAAGCACAAGGTGATGCAAAAAAACTTAAATCAGCAGGTCTTAAAGAAAAGGCATTAGGCATATTAGAAATTTTAGAGAAAAACCCATTTCAGAACCCACCCCCGTATGAAAAGCTAGTAGGAGATTTGAAAGGGTCATATTCACGGCGTATAAATATCCAGCATAGAATAGTTTATCAAGTCTATGAAAATATAAAAACCGTAAAGGTCATTAGAATTTGGACTCATTATAAATAAAGAAATGCTAGTCATTGCATCAGAAAAGGTTATTATAAGTAAAGTTATAATTATTTACCAAATTCTTTTTCCAACTCCTCAATTTTAATTTTTCCTATCGACATAACCTCCTCAATTGCTTTCGAAGCAATAACTCAAATTTTATTTATTCATTTTCTTTTTAATAGCAAATAATAGGTACGTGTCAGCTAAACATAAAACTAACCTTTACTATTCCTGACTACTCCGGCAATTTTCCGGATATGTTCCGGTGTAGTGCCACAACATCCCCCGATTATGTTTGCCCCAACATCTATCAATGGATAAATCCATTTTGCAATAAAGTCGGGTGTCTCCGAAAACACAACTTTTTCATTTATCATAGACGGCAATCCAGCATTGGCCTGGATAAGTATTGGAATCTTTTTATCGACTATACGAATTTTTTTGGCAATGCGAACCATGTTTTCGATGCCATTACCACAATTTGTACCGATGATATCAGCACCAGCTTCTATAAGAGACTCAGTAGCAGCCTCGGGAGTAGTTCCCATCATTGTGTGAAAGCCTATATCATTGTTTCCATCAAATGTCATTGTGCATATAACTTCACACTTAGTATTTTCTTTAGCCGCCTTTATCCCACACTTCGCTTCTTCCAAGTCGAACATTGTTTCTATAAGAATCGCATCTGCGCCACCCGACTCAAGAGCTTCTATTTGTTCTTTGAAACAGTTATATAATTCTTCTAATGTTATTTCCCCGGTCATTAGAATTTTCCCGGTTGGTCCTACAGACCCAAGGACATAAATTTTATTCCCCGCAGCTTCTCGAGAAATTTCCGCTGCTGCTTTATTCAGCTCTGTAACTTTTTGGCCCAATCCGAAATATTCCAGCTTGAATTTGTTTCCGCCAAAACTATTAGTCTCAATCATATCTGCACCCGCACTAACATAACTTTTCGCTATATCCAATACCTCGGCACGATGGTCGATATTCCATTTCTCCGGGCATTCTCCCATTTTCAATCCCTTCGAGTGTAGCATCGTTCCCCATGCACCATCCGAGATCAGTATTTCACCGGAAAGAATTCTTTCTTTGATTTTTTTCATTTCAATTTCACATGTTAATTTAATATAAGGAATCTGTTAACAGAATGCTTTCAGTAATTACCATATTTAATTGCAGCCTTAATCATTTCTTTTACCGTCTTGGTTGATACATCTGCTTGGAGAATATGAGCTGGGGCTAATAAGTACCCCCTATCTTTTCCAAGAATTTGCATCCTTTGTCTTATTTCTTCGCATATTTTTCCGACGTCGCCGCTTGGTAATAAACTTTGCTGGTCAATCCCGCCAAAGAAACAAATCCTATCACCATATTTATTTTTAAGTTCTTGAGGGTCCGAACCTGCAACATTCGGCTGTATGGGATTATAAACATCTACACCGATTTCTATAAAGTCATCAATCAATGGAGCAACTGCACCGTCCGAGTGCAGTATAATAATAATATTGGGATTTTCTTGTTTTAATTTTTCTATTATTCTTTTGTGTCGTGGTTTGAATAAATTCCTCCATATCTCCGGTGAGATAAGTGTTGATGTCTGACTACCGAGATCTTCTCCCAACCAAATAGCGTCAACGCCAGCTTTTACCAATTGTAATGCTATGGCAGTACTCCACTCCTCAACTTTATCATTTAATTTTTCTATCCAGGGTTCTTCGCACATCATGCCTAAAAGATATTTTTCCAAACCGGTGAGATGCCAGGCCAATTCAAATATTGTTATTTCCACATCGCCGATAACAAAATAATCTTTCCCGTATTTTTCTATATCTCTTTTTGCTTTTTCAAATCGTCCGGCGGCATAAGGATTTGGAAAGCAAAAATTTTCTATATCCTCAACTGTCTCAACATTATCAAGGGGACATTTGACTACTTCAACATATAGGGGGGTAGGTTTCATATACATGCCAAATTCATTTTGAGTGATATCATCTTTGATAATTCCAGGGACGTAATCTATTGCTACTGTCCCGCCTACCACAACAACATCACTTCCTAATTTCGTGCGAATTTCATTTGCGGATATTCTATAAGTAAGATCCTCGTAATATGAAACAGCATAATCAGGTTTAATACCAATTTCTCTAGCAAACTCATCAGTTAATTGTCTGCATAAATCAAATTGGATTGGAATCCTATCTGGATAACCCTCTTTTTTCTTTAAAGCCCTAAGAACTCTTTCCTTTGAATTCATAGCTTGTTCCTTATATATTCAATTTTAAATTAATATTTGACTTACAATTATTGATAATTTTATCCTATATATTTTGTAAATCAATATTTTTTCACAATAGCTGATTAGTCTTTTATGGATAAATTACAATTATTGATATTTCAAATTTTTATACAAACAGTTCGAAGCATCGCATATATTACATGTATAACCGTTAAATTTTACTGATTCTCCTATCCCGATAATCCCACTAACAGATTTTGTCGGCTGCATCAGGCATGAATCCGTTAACTCAATGCCGCAAAAATGTTCGGGCATTAAACTAAAAAGTTTTTTCTGTTCGGCTACTTCCCAACCACAATAGCCCGGACTAAAACGGTTTGTTATTTTTAAACCTAATGCTGCCATCTCTTTTTGGAGAGAATCTTGAATAATATCCATAGCACTTTCAACCACTATCGAACCAAATAAGTCATACACATAACCTTTAAGCAAATCTCCATCTTTCATGATCTCTTTTGATATATCTGTTATTTTTTTGCCTGCCGTACAAGCAAAAATTGCTATGCTATTTGATTTTTTTATTTGCTGAAAAATCACCTTGTGAATATCAAATGCAACATTATCAAGAAGAATATTGAAATTACTTTTATCTAAGTTGATAGATTCAGTTATTCTATATCCTCCTTCAATATCAAATAGCTCATTGCCATTTCCCAATACTTCGTCAATTTCATCATTTAACATCGGAGGTAGTGATTCTTTAGAATAGCCCATTGTCTTTACCAAAGAATTTCTTTTAATATCCAATTCGTTGTACTTAAATGAAAATTTCTTGATGTTCATAATCTATCCTATAGGTGGATTATGCCGCAACCTTCTTGAGGAATTCAACAGCACCTTGTGGGTCTGGAGAATAAAAACTTGCACCTATTTTATTACAAAAATCTTGAGATAATGGAGCACCCCCAACCAAAATTACTTTATCAGCATATTTACTCTTTATTTCTTTTACTACTACTTCCATATTCGCCATCGTTGTTGTCAAAAGAGCCGATACTCCTACAACACAATCAGGATATTTATCTATTGCCTCCATAAACTTTTCGGGCTTTACATCAACTCCAAGATCAATTACTTCCCATCCGGCACCTTCTATTGTCATTGAAACAATATTTTTCCCGATATCGTGCAAGTCACCCATTACAGTCCCGATCACAAATACACCGTTCCGTTTTATTTCTCCAGTAGCAAAGAATGGTTTGAGGTGTTGCATAGCAGCAGTCATTGCCTTGGCTGAGATTAACATTTCAGGAACAAATGCCTTGCCTTGAGAAAATTTCTCACCGATTCTCGACATACCCGGTATCAATGCTTGATTGAGTATTACTTGAGGGTTTATGCCTTCATCCAAAGCCAATTTACAGAGTTCGTCGGCTCCGTCTTGACCACTGAGAGAAGGTGGGAATGGAGATACCTTATTAATCTTTCCTAATTCTACGCAATTCATTAATCTTTCTAATGTGTCACCCATAAAATTATCTTCCTATTGTTTTAATTTGATTTGAATGTTTAAATTATAATTCGTATTCAGACGGAATAAATTTCGAGGTTCCTATCTGTGCGATTGCCTCTTCAACAAAATGACTTTCATCTGTTGGTATTGATATATTTTCGAAATCTACTAATTATTGCATCATATCGTTAAATTATTGTAATGCTATGTTCGGCAATTTACCTTCTATAAGCCCGATATCAATGTAAACTGGTTCATTATTTTTTATTATAAAGACGGAAAGTAAATTTTCACCTTTATGTATATAAGCTTTTCTAACAGGTATAATTTTATAATTTGAAACAGATTCTTTTACTTTGGAAACTTCTTCTCCGTTTAAATATATTTGGGCATTCCCTCGGTTGTAAACAAGAAGTTTAAGGGAATCTAATATGGGCCTACGGACAAAAAAACTGCGGCGACACCATAAACTGTCCGTTTTAATGTAAGTCCCTATTACCGCTCCAGGAGTATTTTGCGATTCATATCCGACTCCGCCACTTCCGATATCCCAGAACTTGTCGTCGAAATTCTCCGTATTCCAGAGGCTATCTACCGGGTCGACCGTTGTAAAGCGCCATGGTTTATATGAAAATATTTTTGACGGGGCAACATACCCGTTAGGAGAAATGTCTATCGGAACTATTCCTGGGCGCTGTGACCAAGGGACCTTTGAACCACTTCCGAAAATTGTTGACCACCAATGCCTATTATTATCCTGGAAAAAATTATTATGGCCACCGTATGGTACTGCAATAAGTCTGTTTTTGTAAGTACCGTTTATACTATCCGAGATGAGAACTTCGCAATCGTAACTTTCTGGAAGTTTTGCTTCCGCATAATTTTTAGGATTGACCGTTGCAATATCTAAAATATATTTCCCATTTATCTTATACATTGAAGATCCTTCGCACCAAGTTTTTTGTTCCATGTTAAATTCACGAGGCTTTTCAGCAAGGTCAATTAAATCTTCTTTAAGACGAGCATATTTATCCCCGGCCCATAAGAGATAAATGGCACCGTCGTCATCCTGGAAAAGAGAAGGATCTATCATGTCCGCAATTGGCCCATCTTTTTTAACATCCACATACGGTCCCTCTACCTTCCCAGAGGTACTTTTTAGAATACCAATACCTGTATAATTCATCGAATAACAGATCCAATAAGTTCCCTTCAAATAGTGCAATTCGGGCGCCCATACTGCTCGTACAGGCTTAGAATTTTTGCCGAAGAAAGGAGAAACCTGAAATTTCTTTGACCAAGTTGCATCTTTGTCGAAACTCCAAACAAGACCGAGAGGCTTCCAGTTTATCAAATCAACTGATTTCCAGATATTGATTCCGTCGTTCTTTTTCCATATATCTGCGCCACCAGATGTTCCTATTAAATAAAATTTATCGTCAGGTACTTTGCAAATATAAGCATCGCGCATAAAGTCGTTCATCAACATACGGGCAGGTTCCTAGGGGTGTGCTTACTTCACGAGCCGTTGGAATATGCAATCGCTGAGATGTATCTTGAAATGCAGGCCATAAAATTGAAATCGTTTTGGCATATTCTGCATTATAAACTCTTGCAGAAATATCCGAATCATTTTCAGATTGAGCATTCAAAATATGGACAAAAGACATTAATATTAAAAAAATGCTGTTTAATGTTTTCATTTGTATTTAGAAATGTTATTAATATTAATTGATTTTTCTTCTTACAATGGATAAATCTTCACTCCATAACTTTCAACTATATGCGTCTCTCCTTTATATGCATATTTAGCTTCATGTTGATTTGTATTAACTACAATTATTCCCGCTGGTTTGTTCTCTTTATCAACTCTTTCGATAACAAAAACTCCTGGATCCGCAGAATAGGATTTTTCATCTGTTATTTTTTTAACAAAATTAATCATCCATGAATCGTCAGGTTTAGTACCTATAACAAATACACGCCCTTTCCCGATTTTACATTCAACGATTGCCGGCATACCGTTCAAGGCACCGTTTTCATATTTAGCAATTACTTTTTGATTGTTTTTAACCTCATAAGCATCGCACCAATAACTGCATTTTGCTGTATCATTCCCCGTAACAATTCGAGTTTTATTAGACGGCGGTAATCTGTGCCGAACATGTATTCCGAGCCAATTTTCTAGATCAGTACCATAGCAGGCATTTTTATGTGCTGTTGCTTCTAAAGTTCTGCAAGCAGAAAGCGGTCCGAAAACCCACGTTCCGCCATTTTCAACAAAGTTTTCTATTTTTTTAAGTTGTCCTTTTTCAAAGACGGGCATGTAAGGAGAGAACAGAGTTTTATAATTATTTAAATCTGCATTTCCCATTATAACATCTCTGTTTAATCCTGCGTCAACCAGCATTTTATAATAAGAAGTTATGGCTGCATCATACTGGAATCCTTCTGCGATCGGTGTCGATTCAAAGATCCACTGCATCGGTATTTCATAATATAGAGCGGCAGTTGCCTGCTTAGGTTTAGTGCTTCTCAACCAATCACCGTAATGATTTAATTCTTTTGCTACCTCTTGGATCTCCGGAGTATTGACACTTTCATCACCCCATGGATAAAGTAAACCGCTATGTTCTAACTCTTGTCCGGCCCAATGCTGGCGCCACAACCAAAAGCTGACCAAGTTGCTGCCCAGTGCATAATTTAGCCACATTTTTGCTCTTAAAGATCCCTTATAATCGGCAAAGTCATTAATGTTTGATACCGAAGTTCCGCCGCTAACACTAACATCTGTTTCAGCCAGCCAGAAAGGTTTTTCCAAGCCCCGCATCCAATCTGCTTGAAAAGCATAACGATATAATTCTTTAGGACCTGCATATGAATCGTAACAGACAACATCCAAATTCTTAAATAATTTTTCATAATCAATTTCTTAAAATAGAGGATTGTGGCCGTTAGTAGTGATCGGCACACTTGTGTATTTCCTTAAAGTCTTTACCTGCTCATCGCAAAACGATATATAACCATCACTCATAAACCGTCTATATGCCAAAAAAAGTGAAGGATGTTGACCAGCTCCAGCTCTGTACGGATCCGGCAACGGAATTTGATCGAATGTTTGATATTTCTGACTCCACAGTTCCGTACACCATAAGGTATTTAAATTCTCAATTGTGCCGTATCGTTTTTTAAGCCATTTATGAAAAGCAATTAAAGAATTATTGGAATAGTCATCTCCCCAAAATTCGTTATCAATCTGCCATGCAATTAGTCCCGGATGTCTGCCGAACTTTTGTCCCAGCTTTTCGACTATTTTTCTGCAATACTCGCGATAGACCATTGAGTTAGGACTATATTGCCTTCTGCCACCATGTCCTACAACTAAGCCCAAAGCATTTACAGGCAGAATATCAGGGTGTTTTTTCCTCAAGCCAAATCGGTGGCGCCGCGGTTGGGGTGCGTAATTCTACGGCTATGCCCGCCTTCGTAAACTTATCAACTGCATTTTCCAACCACCCCAAATCGTATACTCCCTCTTTAGGTTCCTCACTTATCCAGTCAAAATCATTGAACCTTACTTGATTAAGTCCGATTTACTTCATCTTTTGAATGTCCGAATCTATCTTAGCGCCTGATGTTTGGGGGTAATAAGATGCACCAACATAAAGTGATTTTGGTGTTGATTGAACAATTAACTTCACATCAAAAAGAAAAATCAAAAAAAGCACAGAGAGAATTACATACCGGGGTAATTCAGTAAGCATGGATTTACATTTCATTTTTTCAACTTTCTTTATTTCGATGTAATTATATATTCACCCTGACGGTCAACGCCCCGCGATTCACCGGGAACTTCAACATGGGCTTTGATACCGGCAGGCAGCTTAACCTTAACAATAAGATGACTCTTCTGACGAAACACTTTTACGTAAATGATCCCGCGCGGAGTCGGAACATTGCCTTCCACCCACTTAAGGTTACACAAATTTGGCTGGATGATAATATCCGAATAGCCTGGGGCGGTAGGACGCACTCCCAGTATGTGTTCGGTCAAAAAAGATGTCGGTCCGGAGGACCACCCGTGACTCAGACTGATATAATTCATTCTATCAATTACCCAGTTAAAGTCGCGCGGCCAGGATGGATCGAATACTTCCCACCAAGTTGTTGCGCCACGTGAAAGCATATTCCCCCAATATTTTCGTAGCAAGTTCAGGGCATCTTGATTCTCACCGAGTTTACCCATTACAGAAAGGACAAAATAACCGTAGTAGGGCGACATTACTTCGCTATCGCTGAGACCTTTTCCATGCGGTACTGTCCAAGCCAACCCGCCTGGTTTGATAATGCTTTGGTATATGATGGAATCCTTTTGCGGTCTAGCAACACCCGAGAGAATTGCCATCACGTTTTCTTGCAGTCTATCGCTGAAGGAATCTGTTTTAACATTATAAAGATTTGCGCGAGCTGCTTGAACTAGTTGACTTTCCCATTTTTCGTAACGGTCAGCGTTTGCGGTGTCTCCAAGCTGATCGAGTAGGTATATAGCTTTTTTTACTCCAAGAATTATATAAAGATCTGTTGTGGCTCGAGCAAGCGGACTGTCTGTAATGAAACCAGGTGACCAATCACAAAAATCCCACACCTTGTGGGGATTATTGAATAGATTATCTTTATCAAAATCAGTTTTTAAATATTCTAAGAGGGAGATTATTTTCGTGTGCTGTCGCTTCAGAAAAGCTTTATCTCCTCGATGGAGGTAGTAGTCAGCTAAGGTGCAAAACCATGCTGCAGAATATCCCGGAATCGAGTTAACCTCACTCACCGGGAGCTCATTATCCGGGCGCCCTCCCTGTGCCTGATCCCGCACACGCTCTATTGAACGCTCCATTAAGAACTTATCACCGAAAGCAACGTTGATCGTCTGTCCGGTAACCTGCAAGTCTCCGATCCAGAGTCCTCGATCGCGTTTCGGTGCATCCCAGATATCTTCTTGCATACAGAGATGTGCCGTATATGCACCTGTATACCAGATCCGAGTAAGCAGCGAATCAGAGCAGTTGAAAGATCCCTTATATTTGACGGGATAGTATTTGAAATCGCATCGCACTTGTGTTAGATGGAGAGGCTTGGTACCGCTATATTCAATCCTAGCATAACGAAAGGCAGTGTAGGGCGTAGATGCAGGCCGAGTCCCCGCTAATGTTATTGTGAAGGGACCGTGATTGTCCAGAGTTGGTTCCTGATGAGTGCATTCCTGAAGCGATTCACCGGTTGTTACAATCAAATTTGCATCCTTAGTCCCCCAGACTTGCACTCTCCCCGCAAATTCCTGTCCGAAGTCAAACATTAAAATATGCTGTGTGTCTGCCGGTGAAAAGCCCGGAGATATGATCGCCAATCCGCCTTTGGAACCGAGAAGAGATTCAGCACCAGATATTTGTTTCCCGCCTGAAATTATAGAGACTTTCTTGGGAACGATAGGCATATGTGCAAAATATTCCTCGTCGTCTCCTGCTCCCGGCCAGTCGGCCAAACTGCTTCCCCAACAACCAGAGCCATAGGACGCTATCACAGTAACGTTTTTCCAGGAGGAATCATCGAAGGTAATGGTATTCCATAATAAAGGTGGAATAGTCTTCACCAATACTTTCCACGATTCATCCGTGGTTAGGAGAACATATCCATTCACCTGGAGCATTGCCAGGATACCCGCTGCACCTCCTTTATTGATTCCCCGGATGGCAATTACGTTCCTGCCTTTTTGCAAATAAGCAGCCACTTGGAAGTGCCTTACATTCGTCCAGACGACATCGCCTTTTGATTCGGGTGTGCTTCCTAAACGGTGTCCATTTACCCAGGCAACAAACCGATTATCTGCTGTTACATAAAGAGAAGCTGCATGCGGCAACATCTTGAGCGTGAAGGTTTTCCTAACGTAAATAGTCTGTGTATCCGAAGTTTGTGGCGCCCATATCCATTTTGCAATAGGACCTAGTTTACGTACAGGGGCAGGAATAGCTATGCCATATGTAGGGTCAACTGTCGGCGGACGAGTTTGAAGTATTGTTTTATAATTTGATTGGGCGATTGCATGTGTATCAAAAATAACTATTACAAAAAGTATGGAGAGAAGAATATACTTGGATAATTCAGTTAGTATGTTTTTATTTTCCATTTTTATCTTCCTTTTTTTACGAACCAATTATTATCTTTTATTCTGAGTAACGATAATTTGATCTTCTGTCGGGCGCGCTGTCTCCGCTTAAGAAAAATTCTTTTATATCGCCTATTTTTTTTATGTTGTCTGCCCAATGAAAATCAAAAGTAGCTTTCCCACTTCTTGCAATAAACTTGCGAGGTATTTCAATCATAAGTTTATTTCCGCTCATCCTAAAGGGTATATTTACAGAGGTACCTAAAGAACCGTCTTTATTCAGCTTGGTTATTGTAGTCGTATTTTCATTGATTATTTTATTATTTACTACAAAATCATAACCTTCCCATCCAGTAGTCTTATTAGTATCTACATCAATAAACAGCAGCATCCAGTTGTGACCAGTATAGGGAGTAAGAGATTCTGCGGTTTCGGCATAAAAATAAAAGTTATCCGAATCTCTGGCTACTTTTAATTTTTCTATATCATTTCTTCCGGTATTATTGATATAAGGTCCTGCTTCATCGACTCCTTCGGAATTGCGATGGCTGGTATCTCCTATATGATCATAATATGTAGCAGTTATGTTTTTCCACTGATTAAAATTCCCGTGAAGCGCAATGGTTTTTGGTAATCCAGCTTCTACAGGTTTTTCGACACCTTTATATTTCCTTATATTCGCAATCAGTTGATAATAGTAATCGTCTGTATAACCGCCTTTCATTGGTTCTATATCGCGGCTGTATTCTTCGTTATATTGATCAATAAAATAAGATTCACCCGGCTTTATAGGTTTACCTGCTTTACCGAGCTGTGCACCAGGATAGAACTTCCATTTTTGAAGTTCCTTGCTTACATTTTTCCCCATAATTTGTCTGCCTGCGCTCCATTCATTCCAGCCGGTAACAAAAACGAATTTAGGATCAACTTCTAAAGCTCTATCCCACTGTTCCTGAAAGAACAAACCCTGCTCCGTATAAGGAGTCAGATCGTATTTGTCTGTTATAGGTTGGTTAAAATCATGAAAACTTCTGCCGATATTAGACAAAGGATGTTCAGCCACAGCAACAGGCACCATTTCTTTTTCATCGGGGGAATCATGCCATCCTATTGCCTGGGGGTAATGGTCAACCCAAGGCCATTTATCTTTACCGTAAGGGCAACTGTGATACCATGGTAAAGAAGTCCATGCCCAGCTTTGTCGAATGGTAAAAAACTTATTGATTTCTTCAGAGAATCTAACGTCGTTCATTTTATGCCGGCTTGGGATTTCATGCTGACCGAAAAGGATTAAAGGTTTGCCTTTCCAGTAGAACCAAAGATCCGGGTAAAGAGCCTTTTTATAAAAATCATTCCATAATTTATTAACAGAAATTTCGCTGCCTAAGAATGCTATGTCGGGTGTTTTTTCACCTTCAGCCCTCATTTCCCGATAGACTTTACAAATTGAAAGATAAACCTCCGGGAAAGTTTCATCGTTAGTAACATCAAATATAATTACATCAATGCCTGCGTTTGTCAGCTCATAGGCGTGCCTCCTAATGGCCCATTCGTCGGTATTTAGATAATAACCGATTTCCGGTTCACCCCAATAATAATTAGTACCGTCTCCCCAATTGGGATTAACGGGATTCTTTTTCAGAATCTCGGTAACATTATAGGGTCCTTTATCGCCGTGATGTGTATGAGTCATAAAATAAAAAATCCCTACGAATCTGTCTTTTTTGATGGGACCGCATTCGTTATAACCAGGAAGACTTCGTCCTAGAGCATCTGTAGCAACCCACGTATCACTTTGAACGTTCCGGTATAACGCTGCTCTTTCAGTAGAATCTATAGGGCCTGAGTACCTGACCTCATCCCAGTTTTGAATCCCGATTATTTTTTTTGCGAATTCACACGTTGAGTCTTCTTGAGAAGTTCCTAACTTTTGATAAACAAACCAGATCGGTTTACGCCCTCCCGGATCAGTACTGTCATCCGGGAAACGACGAAGCCCTATGCGCAATCCACCCTCACCGCGACCATCAATCCAGTTATGATATTGAAATGCTTTGATGTTTTTAAGTTTTTCAATTTTTTTCCAAGCATAAGCCATACAAGCTGCTTGTTCCTGCAAGCTCTTTTCCGAATAGTCCGGTGAATTAGGCCCTTGCTCGGATAAATAAATTGTTCTGGGATATTTACCGAGATAATATGTCCAGGGTTGATTTGCCCAATCATTTAGGACTTCTATATTCTTAAATGTGATAAGCGGGGTGTTAAAGGAAAATGTGCATAGAGTATCTAACCAGCATTTCGGATTGAACAAATCTTCGGGATAAGGATGCTGAGCTATTGCCCAATCAAAGTCCCCTTCAGCTTTCGAATAATCTACAAGTAATTCCAATAACTTTTTCGGTAAATAAAAATGTTTGTCTGAAGTCCAATTCCAATAGTGGGTCAAAGAGATAAACACCTTCGAATTTGGATTATAGCTTCGTGCTATATTATAAACCATACGCATGGATTTAATATATGTATCCATGAAAACATTTACAGGTTCTTCGCCGGCGTTTGTCCATACCCAACCTGCATCAACTTCGTTATGGATAATCCAATGGTTTATTCTGCCGTATTTTTTATCGGGGCGGCTATATCTGCCGGCGAGAAAATCAATAGCGGCTGCATAGCAATTAACGCTTGCAGGATTAGACATATTTGGCATGCTGTATATTCCTGCGGGATCAAAATCCGGGTGCTGCAATAATTCTCCAATTTTTGGATCGGGACAATCTTTGGCTTTATTAACCAAAAGAATAGCGGAGACAATTATTTTTTTATTTGCAGTTGTCCTCAAAGTAGAATCTAAACTTGCAACGGCTTTTTTATCGAAGTAATATGGAATGCCGTTATAGATATGTTCAATCCTGCCGGAAGAGGGTTTTGAATACATAAATTTGGTAAACCATACATTAACAGTTACGCTCGTTATACCAAGATCTTCGAGGTCTTTAACATGCCCTCTATCAACGCTAAAACCGCCAAGACCTTTTTTAGATAAAGGTTTTTCATCGGGTAAATTATATTCCGGAGTTATTTGATCCGCATAATGAGCGTGCGAAATAAGCTTATAACCGCTATCTGTTTTTACAGCCAATACCCATTTAGATAATAATCGATCATAATTATAACCGTCAGTTTTAAAATATCGTGTCAATGTAATTAGAAATTTATTATTAGGGATAGGTGTTACGGAGGCAAAATGTTGTTCTTCAGTTACGTCTTGATATGGAGGTACTTCGCATAAGTAAACATTATCTTTAGAATTTGCAACTCCTTCGATAGATATCTTTTGTTTTCCGACTTTAATTGATTTAATTTCCGATTCATAATCGGTTTCAAGGTATTTTATCAGATCTTTGTCAAGAATCGACTCTTTCCTTTTATTACTTTCTTTTGCTAATGCTAATTCCGCATCAAGTTTGGATTGTAAATGCAATTCAAGATTACGGATTTGTATTCTCGTTCCAACGCGGTTCCCAAAATTCAACTTAAGAAGACTCCCTGTTTCTCCCCATTTTGTATTTGTTTTTTTGAGGTTAATTGAAAACAGCACCCAGCCTTCGCTTGGAGAGAGCCTTCTAACAATAATTTTTTCGCTCTCGTTGAAATCAGGCCCAAAATATATTTCAAAATTATCGATACCCTTTGGACAGAAATATTCGAATGACAACTTATAATCATTTGTCTGTAACTTTTGGCGGATCGGATCGGTTACAACAAAAGGATTTGATCCTGTGGAAATAATATCATAAATGTTACGCTTATTAAAATTTAATTTCACATCATTGAAATTATTTTTAGATAATGTTAAACCAACTGATTTATGCTGGTCATTCCTTGTTATCTTCTTTGCTTCAATTTTTATTGGAAGCGCAGTTAATGACAATGAAATAAAGGCGATGATCCACATATTATAAATTGACATATTTACTCCAATTATACATAATTCAAGGCAGTAGCAGTTTATCTAATAATTTAATAGGAAGCTCATACTTAGGTAAAAATTTATCACCGGCCATATAGTTTAATAAGCTTTGTTCCATTTGACGGGCTTCAGGGCGCTTATTAGCATCTGTTTCCAAGTCCATAGCACATACCAGCAACTTGCCTTTTCCGACACGTGTTTCAAAAACGACTCCAAGTTTTGCATTCCGGTCATAATTATCAATAACCTGAACTATAGGCCTGAAACCGGCAGGTGTTTCATTTAATATTATTGCTTTTGAGCGGTTAAGTTTATCGTCTGCTTTCTTTTCTAATGTATCACACATTGCCAGTGGAGCTCCTGCAACACGAAAGGATTCGGCTGCCGAAAATCTACCAAGAAGGTCTGCCCATTGCCAATCGCTATGTGATTCTGTTGGAAAACCTAAGAGGGCAGGATTTTTAGGATCACAGAGTATGCCAAGGGTTCCAATTTGATTAAATAACCTTGCATTCCAAAAAACAGGCATAAAGCTGCCGGGAATGGCATTCTTGCCTGCGCTTACTGGCGGTAAATACCTAACAGAGTCTGGGGCATAAAATCCCCTGGGAGGTGTTATAACTCCTTCTTTAGGTGAGGAGAACAAAAGCACTCGTTTACCTTCAGCAAGAGCTTTAATTGTTCTATCATCAAACTCATGAGTAATAATTACATTTGGGGGTATGGTTACTTGCTTTTTAGGATAGACCCAAATATTCCAACTGTTAGAGGTACCAGCGGCACTTAACATAACGGTTAGCCGGTCAGGAACCTTTACTTTATTAAGATCAACCTTTATATCACCCACAGCCGTCAACTTTCCTTCTTCAAGATTTGAAAGCTTTAGATTACCACTGGCAATTATATCGCCTTCAGTATTCTTTATCTGCCATGAGGGGATTACATTTAACGAATCAGAGCTATAGTTAGCAACCTCAGCTTTTGCAGCAAACAAGTCGCCTTTTGAATAGACTCTCTTCGGCATCCGCAGAAGGCATACGATCGGAGCACAGAATCTGCGAAACTCTTCAGGTGTTATAAGTCCTTTCGAATCCCAGAATGAATCAAGCCATCCTACAATAGCGGTTCCCTGCCCGGGATGATCGCGTGCGTCAAGAATTTCAAAACCACCATACGGGTATGTACGCTCGCATGCTTCAATTTCTTCTTTATAAAGTAGCACACTAAATTTTCCGCTGGCCTTGGCAAAAGTTTTATCTTCATCCAGCATATGATGTGCTTTAAGAGATTTTCTATAGCTTTCAAAATTATATGGTAAGAGAGATCCGGTGAATTTTTTTATCTCATCAAAGTCAGGGTACATGCACCATTGACCAACTTCATGCGATAATGTCGGTACTTGACTAATACGGTTTGTATTGTCATTTCCTGCGATCCATCCGGCAATCTCGGATCTATCCCAATCGGTACTCGGCCCTATAACTCCGCGCTCTCCGATCTCGACGTAATCGCCCTGGGCAGGTGTCTGACCGTTTTCGCAACGATAAAGATGGCGCGGATCTAATTTCCTGGCTAACATGACCAGGCTGTCCAACGATCCGCTTGATTCGTTCCCCATAGCCATTAAAGCAAATGAAGGATGATTACCGTATACGGTTAAAATACGTTTAAGCTCATCACGAATAAATTGATCCCGTTTAGGGTCCTTCCCAAAATGCGGAGTATCCATAGTCCAAAGGGGTAATTCAACTTGAAATTGAAACCCAAGTTCATCGCCTGCTTCGAATGCAGCTTCGGGAGGACACCAGGAATGAAATCTCATAAAGTTGAATCCGTAAGACTTACAAATTCGAAGCGTTCGAAGCCAGGATGCCTTATCCATAGGCGGATACCCTGTAAGCGGATAAACACATTCATCAACAGTACCGCGCAACATTATTGGTTTTCCGTTAAGTGTAAATTGATTGCCTTTCGTGCTTAGTTTTCGAACCGCATAAGGAATAATTTTTTTATCGCTGTATTCATTGGATTTTATCTTAACAGTTAGTTGTTTTATTACCGGTATGAAATCATCCCAGAGTTTACCAATTGTTTTGAAAGGAATTTTTACTGAACTGATCCCTTTATTAATCTTTGATTTCTGAAATTTATATTCTAATCGAGGAATAGAACATTGAATATTAGCATCTTGAATAATACCAGTCTGGTTATTTATAGTAATAATTAGATCATCGGGATAAATTTGTACTCTTTTAATTTCAAGTAACTGTTCCGCCCGCAATTCTATCCTGCCTATTATACCGTTCCAGTCGCCCTGAGTATCATAAGTAATTGCCGAAGTCCATCTGCCGATAGGTAATTTATAAGTATTATCTACACAAATCGTAAGTAAATGCCTGCCCGGTTTGATTGAGCCCAGATCATAAACATGAGGAGTCGAAAGACTATTCTGACTGCCGAATTTTATATTATCCAGCCAGACATTTGTCTCCCAGTAGCATCTTTCAAGAAATAACTCGAGATGTTTTCCTTTCCACGAAACCGGTACATTTATTACGCGTTGATACCATGCAGGTCCTTCATACTTAAATTTGGGAGTAAGACGCCCAATCCATGGCTGGATTACTTTTTCCCCGTAACCTTGATCCTGGCAAGATCCCGGTAATTTGATATTATCTGGAAGAGCAGTTTTAAACCATTCCTCTTTTTCCCCAACTTTCTCTGGATCCAATCGGAATTTCCATTTCCCGGCAAGTGAAATTGACTCCGGTTCTGAACGACTGCTTTTAACTTGTTTTCCTGAGAAAGTATTATCATCTTTTTTAAAAAGAATTTTTCCCGTTTTTTTCTGTCCCTGCAAAGAATTTGACTTTTTATTATTCTTTATAAGGTTGACAAAGGCTGAGCTTTTTATCTCATTCCTCACAGCAGTTTTCTCCATATAAAATTGTTTTGCACTCACATTTCCAATAGTAAAAAATGTCAGACATAGAAATGTAGAGGAAATCACATTGGAAAAATCAATCCGGGAAAATCGATTAATTAAGTATTGTAACATTTTTAGACTCCTAATTTCATTATATATAAGTGATTTAACATCTACGCAGGTAAGGTGCAGGAGGCAGAATTAACTGCGTATTTCTGTTTAGATTATACAAATCCAGTCCGATCCATTCAGCTTTCCATTCACTTTTATTTAAAAGTCCCATAGTCCATGAAGCAGTTTTACTCCACCGGCAAGGCATTCCGTTTTTATCCCATATTCTAACCTTCCAGTAATAAATACCCCTTGAGTTTAATTTTTTACCCTTATAATAAATTTGGATATTTTGATTACTAAAAACCTTGCCGGTATTCCAAATATTAAATTTATTTTCATTTAATTTTGTAAAAGAATAATAATTATAGGTCAAATGCTTTTTCCAATTCGTCTATTTCGAATTTTCCGATCGGCACAATTTCTCCAATTGCCTTGGAAGCAATAACCGACTTAGCGGAAAACTCAGCAACTTCCAGCCTGTCATAACTTTGCAACAATGAATTTCCGGTAACGATCACGCAGCTATTTTCACAAATAACGATAGGTGTTTTTTCCGAAATAATTTCAGTGAGCCTATTGCCCGTCTTGTCGCCATAGTTAAACTCCAATCCGTAGGGAAGTATTGGAATATCTCTTAAGACAAGAAAGCTTTCCGGAATTGTTCTTGAATCAAACTTGACACCGCTTACGCCAAATGCAAGAATATTAGGTGGATGAGCTATTATAATTGCATTCAGTTCAGGGTTTTTTTTGTATAAGGCTATGTGAAGTTTTACGCTCCTGCTGGGAGTAGTTCCGATTTCTTTTTTGCCGTTTTTTATTAATACAAGATCTTCAGCATTTAGATATTTACGATCCATCCCAAACGGCGTTATTAGGAACTCATTTCGGCTTATCCTTGCGGAAAATGTACCTTCCAGACTTGTAAAAAGATTTTGATCATAGCTTCTTCTGATAAGAGTAATCATTCTTTTGCGGATATCTTTTTCCTCTGATGACGGATGAGAATGTTTAAAAGTGCCGAGTAAAAATCCTTTTCTTGATAATTCAAGTTCTTTCTTACTTAGGACTTTAACCTTTCCGAGAATATTAGCTTTTAGAGTGAGACGCGCGCAGAAATCAAGAGTCTCCAACCTTTGGAATGCATGCATTAAACTATTACCCACAGTAACTATTCCATGGTTTTCCATAAGAACGGTTTCGTGACCATTTTTGAAAATATCGGCAATCACTTTGCCTAGCTTGTCACTCCCCGGTAAAGCATATTTAGCATAGCCAACCTTTCCGCATATTTCGCTTGCCTTCGGTACAATATGAGTGTCGGGTATTTTTCTTGTAATCGCAAAAGAAACAAGTGCCGGAGGATGAGCATGTACTATTGCCTTTATATCCGGTCTTGCTTTATATATAGCAAGATGAAAGGGGAATTCAGACGAAGGTTCGTGAATACCCTCATGTTTACCGTCAGGGAATACACGAATTATATCGCCCGGTGCCAGCGTTCCCTTATCGACACCTTTCGGAGTTATCCAGATAGATCCGTCATCGTCAAGAATTGAAAGATTTCCCCCCGAAGTGGTTGTCATTCCGTTCCTATAGATACGATTTATTATTTCAATAATCTCGTCCCTAGGGTGTAAAAATTTAAATTTCATTTTAGTCCTTAATTATTATTTTCAAATGTTTACTTTCAATAATCGTTCATCTCAAAAATTTAAAAGAATCAACAGCAAATAAATTTTCCCCATCGCCAGAAAATCTTAGCCAAAGTGCATGAACTCCTTTTATTTTATTTATAGTACAATTAAATGTTTTAATTGTTTTGGAATCGCCTGCCGGAATTTCAATCGAACCGACAGCCGCATGCCAAGGCTGATCCGTTACAATATCTATCTTGCCGGCATTTTTTCCCGGAATAACAGAAACCTCAAAACCGTCTGCTCCGGATCCGTAATCTAAATATTTAAATGCTGCTCTATCGCCGTTTTTAATTCCACCCAGTTCATCGTTATCCTTAGTATAATTCTGTATTCGAACATTACCGAATAAAAGGCAGGCTCTATCGGCTTCAATTTCAGTAAAAGAATCCAGGGGACGTCCAGCACCCTGCGAAGTCATTTCAACTTCTTTAATACTTCCATCTGAATTAAAAGTAATCGGTTCAATGCAAGTTTTTCTCATAGAGAAAGAATCATGTGTCGATCTATGATAAAAGACGTACCATTTACCATTCATCTCAACAACAGACCCATGATTGTTCCATACACCAGGGTCGCAATGATTATTGTCTACAATAATTCCGCCATATTTAAAAGGACCGAACGGAGATTTGCTCGTTGAATATCCTATACAAGTCGGCATATTAGCTCTTTGCATATCCGCATAAATAAAATAATAAATTCCGTTGCGTTTAATCATGTAGCCGCCTTCGTGAAAATAATGTTCTTTTTCAGTAACCACGCTGTCTTTTATTGTGGATGGATCTATCTCAGTCATATCGGGTTTCAGTTTCGCTACCTTGGCAGCAAATTGCCCCCAAATCATATAAGCCTGTCCGTCATCATCCATAAACACGCAGGGATCAATTTGATCCATTCCTTTCAGGTTAATCACTTTCCCGTTAACGAAGGGACCTGTAGGTGATTTACTTATTGCAACTCCTTCATTGTCTTTGGCACTGGAAAGACAATAATAAAGATAATAGGTACCGTTCTTATACATACAGTCCGGAGCATATAAAAAATCATTTTTGAATTTTGCTTGATCATTTATGTCTTTAGTTGAGAAAGCATTTTCTGTTTTAACCCAATGGACTAAATCGCTAGAGCACCAAACATCGTAACTTTTTGAGCAATAATACTTCTGACTTTCGTCTTTAGAACCGTAAACGTATATTTTACCATCGGGCCATACATGAGCGGAAGGATCCGCACAATAATTACCGGCAGGAACAATAGGATTCTGAGCATTAATGGTGCAAAAGTTCATAATAATAGCAAACAAAATATTTTTTTTCATTTTTAATTAACTCCATTTTATATTCAATTAATATTGATCTCAAATTTATTATTTTCTTTCCGGGACTAAAATGCCAGACTTATTTAATTTAGATTAGTTATATTCCAATCGCCCGGAAGCTCTTTAGTACTGTACCATGGTTCAGATTTTGCCAATGCTGATAAATTTTTATAGAGACGAGGATTCAATTAATTTCTGATTCAAAATTGAATTCTCCTGAACCTGCTTTTACTCTTAGATAACCATTCTCGAACTTGTCGACCTCAATTCCTTTACCTTTATTTATTTCAATGCCATCTTCTTTTACAGAATCCTCAGCTTTTGCAGGGATGTAAATTACAGATGATGCATTAACTGGGATTGTTGCATGCATAAGAAGTTTATTTCCTTCCACTTTCCATGAAGAAACTATTTTACCATTCATCGTAATCAACGAGGCTTGTGCATTCGTGATTTTTCCATTTGAGATTTCGGGTTTTATTATGATATGCTTGTATGCCGGACCTTCCGTTCTGATTCCCGCCATATAGTTAAACATCCATTCGCACACAGAACCAAAAGAATAGTGATTAAATGAATTCATTCCGGCCATAAAACCTTGTCCTTTTGTATAACTGTTCCATCTCTCCCAAATTGTCGTAGCGCCGTTTTCGATTTCATATTCCCATGATGGATAATTTTTGTTCAGCAGTAACCTGTATGCAGTTGAATTATGTCCCGTCATCGATAAAGCAGGCAATAACGCTTTCACCCCGAGGAACCCTGTCGTTAAATAACCTTTATTATCTAAGACCAATTGATTAAGATACTCTCCGGCTTTTGCAACGAGACTATCCGGAAGCATGTGCATGTAAATAGCATTATCATATGCGGTCTGAGTATTGCCGGAAAATCCGAGTTGTCCGTCCACATAACCTTCACCGGAACCGTATGCCTTTGCGTCGCATTTTAGCCTTCCGTCTGATGCAGCATAGTGCTGAAGGAAAGCCTTTTTTATTTTATTAAAAAGATCAGCAAAATATTTTGCTTGTTCAGTTTTATTGGCGGCATTTGCCATTTCAGACATCATCGAAGCACAATAACCGTAGTACATCGTAGCTAGCATATCCGGTGATGTTTTTTTCCCAATCGACAGCCAATCTCCATAGCCTCCTTTCGGCTCAATATCTTCAAAAGAACCTTCTGCAAAATAGTATTTACCTCTGCTCTTCTTCTCGAGAAAGTTCATAAACTTTACCATATTGGACCAGTACTTCTTTATCAAACGCGTGTCGTCATAGGTCTTATAAATTTGATAAGGAATTATAATTCCCGCTTCCATCCAGCCGGGTGAGTAGCTGTCCGATGAGCGTAAATGCGGGAAAGGTGCAAATACCGGATAGGCTCCGTTCGGTAATTGAGCATCGTTTAAATCGACGAGCCATTTCGTAAAAAACGCCGCTACATCTCTGTTACAGACTGCAGAGCTAACATAAATTTGTGCGTCTGCCGTCCACCCCAGACGTTCATCCCTTTGCGGACAATCCGTCGGTATATCCATAAAATTTGACCGTTGAGTCCAAACTATATTGCTGTAAAGCTTATTAACCATAGTGTCGCTGCATGCAAACGAGCCTGCTACGGGTGTTGTTGAGCCCAGAACCAAGCCGGTGATTGTGTTAAGATCAGGTTTGTTTTTTAATCCGCTTACTTCAACATACTGAAAACCGTGATAAGTAAAACTGGGAGTCCATGTCTCGCCGTCGGGATTACCTTTTAAGATATATGTATCAGTCGCCCTTGCCATGCGAAGGTTATCAGTCATTAAACACCCGTCAGGATAAAGCATTTCGCCGTAACGAATCACAACTGTGTCGCCAACGTTGCCTTTAACTTTTAGTGTAACTATACCCGCAAAGTTTTGTCCCATATTAAAAATATATCTATCATTATCACGCAGAGTAATCGAAATAGGATGAATTACTTGAGTAATTTGGATAGGGTTTCCAGGGTAACATTGTATTTTACGTTTAGTTCCCGGGTAGACCTCAATCTTTTTCCAATTCGAATCATTAAAACCTATATTAGCCCAATTATTGAATTCCTTGCGCGCATCATATAATTCACCTTCTAAAATATCAGATTCGACAATCGGACCGTAGTTGGCTTCCCAGGAAGCATCAGTAACGAAGACTGCCTTCGTCCCGTTGTCGTATTCCACTTCGAGTTGCGCCATTAACTTAGGAACTTTACCGTAAAACGCCCTTACCTTAGGGTTTTTAACTAACAAAGCATATCCAATATAACCGGAATACCAGCCATATGATAGAATAGAACCGATTGCATTTTCACCCTTATGAAGATTATTTGTAACATCATAAGTTTGATAATAGACCCGCTTGTTATAATCCGTCCAGCCGGGGGTTAAATAATCGTTCCCTATTTTATTTCCGTTTATATAGAACTCATACAGCCCTAAAGCAGTAACATACAACCGGGCTTTTTTAATTCTGCCGTTTAATTTGATTTCCTTTCTTAAATAAGGAGCAGGCGGTAAATGATATGTTTTCCCTTTACCGAGATTATTCAAATCCAGTCCTATCCAATTTGCCTTCCATTCATTTTTATTTAGAAGACCCATCTCCCAATGTGAGATTGAGCTCCACTGCCCCGGCTCGCCGTTCTTATCCCAGCTTCTAACTTTCCAATAACATATTTCGCGAGATATTAAGGGCTTTCCTTTATATTCTATTTGATAAGTCTTATTGCTTTTTATTTTTTCGGAATTCCATAAGTCAGCTTTGTCCGCTTCAAGTTTCCCGGGGGAAGATGCCACAATTATTTGATAAGCCGTCTGGTACTGTCCTCTTTCATCAGAATTTAATATCCAGCTAAGCCGGGGATTTTTAACATCCGTAACAGGAGTTACTTTATATTCGCAGCGCAGGTCTGATGCAGTAAGTCCAGTTTCTAAATCATTACCGAAAATAATTCCGCTGAAAAGAAGATTAAGAAACCCAAATATAATTACCAATTTTTTCATAAAGTTTTCGCCTTTAGTTTTATTCGTTACAGTTAATATGAAATATTCATTTTTCAATCTTTTGTGTTGAAATTGTTCCGTCTTTATTCCAGATAAGCTTTCGAATTTCAAAAAAGTGCAAACCGTTTTTCATGTGCGAAATAAATGAAATATACCATTTACCGTCTGTCCTATAAATTTCGGATGCCGACACTCCCGATATAATTCTCATTTTATCTATAGGGAGTTCATGCCAACCATTTACAGGATGCCGACTGGTCGTATAGACAGTGCCATATTTGTAACTCGTGTAAAAGAGGTAATACATTCCATTGCGTTTTACAACAAATGGGGATTCGGGAGGCGTTTCAAGACTGTTTTTAAGACGTATGAAGCCCTCATCTTTCCACGTTAACAAATCTTTTGAACTGGAAATACCGACACAGTATTCATGCGTCTGAGTTTTGGGATTGGTTCTTCCGGCACAGTAGTAACAATAAAATGTATCGCCATCTTGTAAGACCATTGGGTCACGGCAATCCGACCATTTAGTTGAATCCCATAATCCCCAGTGACCTGTTTTGATTACTGGATTTTTAGTATAGCGTTTCCAGTCATAAAGATTATTGGATGTTGCCAGGCCTATAGCTTCACAACTATTCTTGTTAACGCCGGCGTAAAACATCCAGTATTTGCCGTTATACCTTAAAATATAAGGCGCCCAGACCTGATAATCGTCCCAGCCCGAATCCGGGCACTGTAGAACAGGTTTTTCTATCTGCCAGTTTATCAAGTCTTTGCTTACAGCATGTCCGAAATTATAAAGTGGAAACTCAGGCCAATTTGTAACAGCTACTCCCCTTATATAAAACAAATGACTCACACCATTTTTTTCTATGAGCGCATGGTCTACCACATAACCTCCCGGTTCGGCGAACCTTCCTTCAAAAGGATCCTTGCCTGAAGAGAGTATTTTAAGGAATCCCTCTGCCTGGGCAACCATATTAATTGGTTTATCAAAGCCAGCCCAGCTCCAATCATATCTCCCCTTCGGAAGCACATTCCAAATCTTCTGTTCGGCACGATTCAGAAGTTCTTCAATTATACCGGCTGCTTTGTTCTGATTAGCCAACGTCAAATTTTTCAAACTTTTGGTTCGTGCGAAAATCAGGTCGTTTCGCAAAGAAGCAATTCTCTTAAGCAGTAGCATATCCTGAGATTTCAAGCTGTCAACTTGAGCAACAGAAGTTGTCAGCCAAAAACCAAGGATGACAATTACTAAAGAATAAAATTTATTTCTAAACATTCAGTTCCTTCCTCTCACTTTTATTTTAAGACGTCTCTTGTTTTGACAAAATTTTTAGAGGATAAATTAATTCAGCACTATTCTGCGAGAATTCTAATAATTGTAAAAGAATTAGCCTTTAATTGATATTTGAATTCAGGCCCGCTGCAGTTGAACTTTTCGGTTTTAGATGCTACGTTTAACGGCTTTTCAAAAGAATTAACTTTTATAATAGCAGGTACACTTTTGCTTTTCACTATAATCTTTTCCAGTTGTAATTTTTCTCAAAGTATTAAAAATTTTTAATTTCATTGAGAGAGTAATTTTGAAAGAAAGCACATATTATCTCCTTATTGTTAAACTTAATTTGCCGAAGAAAGGACTTATTTTTTCCCGGAATTTATTTTAGATACGAAATGATAACTACCGGAGCCCAATTCAAAAATTGAACGGCCATTTATCGATTTTATATATTTAATTTCAGGTTTATTTTTTAAAGTAATTCCGCCCTCAAAAACATTTCGCGTATTCATTGCGGGGATGTAAGCTTCTGCGGTCGTATTAACCGGAACTTCAATATCCCAAATAAAATCGCCGCCTTTTCTTTTCCATTCGCTTTTTATTTTACCGTAATAGGAATCGAAGTCTGACTTTACCCAGTTAAGTTCGTCTATAAAGTATGGCTTTAATTCAAAATGCTTAAAACCGGGGTCAGTTAAATCCGGTTCGATACCTCCTATGCCTTCGTGAAAAAAAGCTGCAAATCCCGATTGCATTGGATGATTAAAAGAGCTGCTCCTCTTGACGTCTCTGTTTTTATACTCTAGAGGTACTTCGGGCCAAGTTGTGAAACCGCAGGATATCGTATACGCAAGACTGGGAAACGTAGGTTCCGTCATTAATTTATATGCAACTTTTGAATAACCTAATTTGCATAATACAGTATAAATATATCGTTGTCCGTGAATACCTGTAGTAATATGACCGTTATGCAGATGGTCTATATCATAAATAAGCCCTTCGGCAAAAGATTTCAGTTTATCTTCCGGAACCATGCCGAAACTATACGCCATTACGTCTGCAGTCTGACTTCCATAACCCCGATAATTTGTTCCCGGAATCAGTTTAAAATAGACTTTATTAAAATCATTTTTAACAGAGTCTTTTTTTGCTGTACACCATTTCGAATAATCATTATCATTAAGTTTTGGGGAAACCTGGCTAAGGATGTCCAACATCCTGTAAAATAAAGCTGTTGATGAAAGTTCAGGAGGACATTCCATTTTCTCGTTACCGCCTGGAGGACACCAATCACCGTATCCGTTTTGAATTATTCCATCGGGAGATTCATATCTTTCGGTATATTTTACAAAGTCTTTCATGTGAGGATAAAATTCTTTAAATGGACGGATATTCCCGTCGTATTGATATAAGTAATACGGGAGCAGCACAATTGCGGCACCCCAATCTACTCTTGCTTCCTGGCAAATACGTCTTCCAGGTGCAATGTTTGTGGGTATTCCCGGTGTTGCCGGCTCATGTTTATATGTCTCTTCTCCTCTTCCTAATTGACTCAGGATGTCTCTCAAATATTTTGCATAGAATCTATACATATCGAAGTTGTACAAATCAGTTACCGCCGTAGTATGGGCATCACCCAGCCAGCCACATTTTTCTCTATCCGGACAATCTGTTGGAATGCTATGTAAATTATCGACTATAGTCCATAAGGAAACATTGTAAATTTTATTCAGCATCTGATTAGATGATACGAAATGTCCTATCCTTTTAACAGATGTGTGCACTACAATTCCTTGTACGGTTTCTTCTGTTGGTTTTTTTGAAAGACCGGAGATTTCAATATATCGAAATCCTGCGTATGTAAACCTTGGTTCCCATTCTTCCCAACCGTTACCTTTACATACATAGATATTAGTCGGAAAAACGCCGGTAGCAAAATGCCCGAGTGATGAAAAATCTAATTCATTCCCGTCAGGTTTCAAATTTTCCGCAAACCGCATCGTTATTTGCGTTCCGCGTTTCTCTTTAATTTTGATCTTTGCCCAGCCCGCAATATTTTGACCGAGATCTACTATCCAATTTCCGTCATTTGCCCGGAATATATTAATTGGTTTAATAGTCTCTATTTTTTTTATAGGAGGAAGCTTTTGTGAGCGCAGGCTGTCGTTAGGAGCTTTTACTAATTCCGCATTCTGCCAGAAAGAATCGTTGTAACCGGGCTTATCCCAGCCTTCCATTTCTTTTCTTGCATCGTAGCTTTCACCGGCATACACGTTATCGTACATAATAGGTCCGGTCGAAGCTTCCCAACTCTGATCTGTTACTATTGTATCTTCCGAACCATCTTTATATTTAATCCAGATTTTACACCTCAGCCGGGGTTTCCCGTATTCAAGCCAGCTGGCAAAAGCAATGTTCTGCCCGTAAAACCCGTTGCCGAGCATTACACCGATTGCATTCTCACCGTTCTTTAACTCTTTGGTAATATCATAGGTTACATAAAGAGAAAAAACATCATAGTTGGTTTGTCCGGGATCCAGGACATGATCTCCGATTTTCTTTCCATTTAAATAAAACTCATAATAACCCAAACCCGCAACGTAGGCTGTAGCATTCTTTATCTGCTTTGTAACTTTGAATTCTTTTCTTAACAAAGGGGAAGCATGCGTTGATTCCAAAACAGGTTCTTTCATCCCGGAAGTCTGAAAAGGTCGTGAACTTAAAGGAGAATCTCTATTGTCTTTTTTCAAACCAATCCAATCAGATCCCGCCCAGTCTTTCTTTTTCAAAAGAGCCGTCTCCCATTCTGCTGTCGACGACCAATTCGATGCTTCGTTATTTTGATCGAATACCTGCACTTTCCAGAAACATCTCTCTCTGGAATGTAATTGCTTTCCTTCGTATATGACGTGCGTCGAATTAGAGGATTTAATTATTCCGGTATCCCACAAATCGCCGTAATTCTTGTTAAGAAGCTTTTTGCTGGAAGCAACAAGTAAACGGTAGGAAGACTGGCTTAGGTTTCTGTCCTTAGGGTTTATTGATTTCAACACCCAACTCAAATTGGGGTTTAACTCATCTACGTTTATGGGATTTGTTAAATAATCGCATTTTAACTTAGCGGGAGATATTTCCCCTTTTAAGACAGGATTACCTAAAACCGTGTGACCGAAAATGATCACGAATAAAAATAGTAGTCGAATACTTCTTGCCATCCTTATTATCTCGCTTAAAATTGTGTTATAGATATGACCTATTAATCTTTTATAATTTTTTCATCCATCTTTATCGGCTGAGACAGTTTAATATCTGCACATGACGATCCGATTTGTATATCATACTTTCCTTCTTCTACATGCCAAGCTTTTTTGTTAACATCATAGAACGCAAAATCAACCGGACTCAGTGTTAATGAAACTTCCTTTGTCTCTCCCGGTTTCAAAAATACCTTTTGAAATCCTTTAAGCTGACGTAATGGCATTTCTACTGAAGGTTTTTCTGCATGGACATAAAGCTGCACAACTTCAGCTCCATAACGTTTCCCTGTATTCTTTACCTCTACTCTTGCAGTTATAATGTCGTTCTTTTTGACAATTTTCAGTTTTATGTATTTGAAATTTGTATAACTCAACCCGTAACCAAACGGAAATTCCGGCTTTACATTTTTAGTAAGATAATATCTATAGCCTTCAAGTATGCCTTCTTTGTAATAAACAAAGTCTTTATTTTCACTGCCAACGGCATGCGATGGACTATCTTCAAGTCTTTTAGGCCAGGTGAATGGCAGTCTTCCCGACGGATCTACATCACCGAACAATGCGCTTGCCACAGCAGTACCTGCCCGGCTTCCTCCGTACCATGCCTCAAGAACTGAAGGCACATTATTTATCCATCCTCCCAATTCAAGTGGAGATCCGTTTATTAAAACAACAACCGTGTTTGGATTTATTTTACCAATATGATTAATTATATCTTGTTGAGATTTAGGAAAATCTATATTTAATCGATCTCGCCCTTCAGAGTCTAGACTGTGATCTATTCCGCCCACAAAAACCACCGCATTGGCATTCATAACTTCCTTATCAAGGCTTCTTGTCTCTTTTTCTACTATATTTTTATCTTTCGGCATCTGCCAGTCAAGGAAGCAGCTTGCATCTCCGGTATTTTCATGATAGTCTATTCGAATAAAAAACGGCTCTCCTTTAACCATTTGAACCGTAGCCGTTGCCTCGCCGATTCCTTTATTTTTATCGCTTACTGCAATTGGGGCGCCCCCTTGACGATCTACAAATATCCAGGCATTATCATCGGCTTTAACCCTTAATACATAAGTGCCGGTTATCGGAGGTATTATATTGGTTGTAAACTGCGCGCTGAAATTATCCGAATTTATTTTTTCTATATCTGGCGATCGCATCTCCCAATTGAAATCAACATTCTTTTCAAATCTTGTAATAACAGGCTTATCACTTATTTCCCCATTATAATACTTCGCCGTAAATCCATTCTTGCCGTCATCTGTCTTTAAATATTTCTTATCTATCTGCTGAAATCCCCCTAATTCATTCGTCGAAAAGTATTTAACTTTTACATTAGAGCCTGCTAAATCTTTAATCCCCTTTAACACCGTAACTTCATCAGGTGAATCTACCCATGAACTTCCTCCCAACCCAATAACGCAAAATCTTTTGTTTGCATTTGGGCCTAACACAAGTATTTCTTTTATTTTCTTTCTATCCAACGGTAAAACTTTATTATTATTTTTAAGTAATACCAACCCCTCTTCGGCAGCTTTGAGAGCTATTTCTTCATGAGATGTTGTATCAAACGAGCCAGTGGCTTTTATACCCCCTTTGTCTAAGTTTCCTGCCCATGCCATTACCCCTAATATCCGGCGAACTTTATCATTGATTACGCTAATGGGAACTTCTCCTGCTTGAACTGCTTCAAGCAAAGGTTTGCCAAATAGTGAATTTTCGGAATATGGCATTGATATATCCAAACCTGCCATGGCTGCTTTTTTAGTCGAACGGGTACCAAGCCAATCGGTTATAACAAATCCTTTAAATCCCCATCTGTCTTTTAAGATATTCGTCAAGAGATAATGACTGTCGCTGCAAAATTCGTTATTCACTCCGTTGGCGGCTGTCATAATGCCTAAGGTATGGCCTTCTTCAACACCTGCCTTGAATGCGGGAAAATAAATTTCATGTAAAGTTCGCTTGTCTACTATAGACATGTAATTATTACGGTTCCAATCTCTATTATTGCAAACAAAATGTTTAACACAAGCCGAAACGTGCTGGCTTTGAATACCTTGCACAAATGAGGCAGTCAATTGTGCATCTAAATACGGGTCTTCAGTATAATATTCAAAGAAGCGGGCACCTAACGGATCGCGATTAATATTAACGGCAGGTCCAAGAAGCATCCCTATACCTTTCGCGCGGCACTCTTTGCCTATAGCAGTAGCTTCTTCTTTTACCAATTCAGGATTAAAAGAAGCGCCTATGCTAATACCTGCAGGATAACCGACGGGACCATGGGGTCCTCTCGGGCCGTCGGAACAAATCATATTGGGAATTCCAAGTCTTGGAATTCCTTCAAATTCACTAGGACCGCCACCGACCAGCATTTTGATTTTTTCTTTAAGTGTCATTTGTTTTATAACATTTTCAACTCTTGTATCAATTTTTTCGTTCGCTATTTTTTGCTGTGGTATCTGTTGAGCATTAATTGTTACAAATATTGTCAATGAGATGCCCAAGACGATGAATAATCTATTTATCATCATTTGTAATTGCCTTCCTTTGGTTTTGTATTAGATTAAATTATCATTTAAAAATTATAATGGAGCTTATTTAAGCGCTGTTTTTCTGATTAAAACCGTCTTTCTTAATTTTTAAAGAGATTAAGTTTTGTACGGTTTATAATTTGTGCACTGTAACCATTTGGTAGCTTTAGAGTATATTCTATAATATTTTTATTTTTTTTCCAACATAAACATATTTTTTCCCCTCCGGCTGCAATAGCGCCCTTACACTTTTTAAGTGAGAGATCGGAAAAGACAATTTTGATTTTTTTGTTTTGATTATCTATTTGTCTGATTCCCAAAATATTTGAGTTTAATAAATGGGCTACGAAGGAGGTGAACCCGTGATTACAGCTGGCTCTTTTATTGTCATACGTATTTTCCCAGAGAGTACCCGTAGATGCGGCCATATCGTAAAAATATTTTTTTATCTCGGATGACAATTCCTTTTCATAATGATATCTCGCAAGCAATTCCAATCTCAACATTATCCCGACAAGTAAATTAGATTTATAAACTTTTGGCTAGATAATTTTATCATCTCTTTCCGGTCCGAACTCATGCACAATTTTATTCCATAATTGAGGATAAATACGGGGATCGGCTAAATTAAAGAAAAAAGCATAATATTGACATGTTTCGGATGTATTAGAAGTCCGCATTAATTCTCCATTGCTTTTTCTAATCGCATTATCAGCGAAAAATTTTCCGTTGAAGGATTCTTTTCTGATTAATCTTCTAATTTTCTTAGCTTTTAAAATAAATTTTTTCTCATTGTATAAATTTACCTGCTTTCTCAAGAGCAGCGGCACACAGCATATTTGTCGGGAAATTAACGCCTTTCGTAAAATCGTTAGCTTTCGACCATTTTATAAAAACGGTTCCGTTAAGATTTTCCAAAAGTCCTTCTTTATTTTCGAAATGCTTAAAATAATTTAAGAGATTATATACTTTTTTGTGATACGGTTGGATCATTCCTTCATCGTGGCTCCTTTTATAATAATCACTTAATTCGAGAACTAACCAAAGCGGCCAATTTGGTATGAAACCGCCGCCTATAACGTCGGCAGGATAACATTCCGGAAGTATTCCTTTAGGCAGATCCGGAAAGGAATCGGGAAGCGCAAAATTTTCTAGAAAATCTTTTTCAACTAAAGTGTTACCTGAAACTTCCGGAGCAACTTGTGCGGAAAATAACTGTCGCACAGCCATCCTCCTCTTTCTCTTGAAGGACAGTCGGCAAAAATATCAACCGAATTTTGCCGGAATGTTTGAACTGCCGCCGAATAAATTTCATTTAAGGAATCATCATCACATGAAAAGGAAAGCATGTATTGACATATTCGTTTCTATTTCAATATACTTTGGAACAGATAAAGCCATGAAACAAATTAGAACGTGAAGTCTAATCGGGTCTTCCTTAAAATGAAAAATAGGACGAGTCTTCAAATCATGTTTTGATATTCTATATGCTTGTTCGATTTTATAAAGTTGATGATAACGCTCAGTAACATGTTCGTTACTGAAAGTTTTTTCATCAAGATTAGTATGATAACCTTTAATGCCAAGTAAGGTATTTGTTTTGTTAATGAGCTCAGAGTTCAATTCATTTTTTGCTTCTGTGGTTTTTATAAATTTTACCTTCTTTGATTTTCCGGGACTCTGAAGTATTTCCTTAGCCTTAGCAATTTGTTTGTCCATTTCATATTTATCTGCTGTTTTTAAGTTATCAATATTATCAGTGCTAATCATCGCAGCATCAGCTACTACCGTTAAATTCTTTATGTTGTGTTTTTCTTAAAGTCCTTTATGATTGGAATAAGAGTATGTCCTTCAAATGTGTTTCCCGGAAAAAGTTCATAAGCCACTGGAAATCCTTCTTTGTTAACAACCAAGCCAACTACAATTTGTGGTTGATTGGATTTATTGCCCTTAGAAAATCCAGTCTTACGAAAATCATCTGCTTTGAATGTTTCAAAATATAATGTGGTTACATCATAAAACACTATTGCAAAGTCAAAATCAAATTTCTTGACGGCAAATTTAATCGTTAGCTCTTCTATCTTATTTTTCAATTTTAGCAGCTCCGGAAGCATTTGGTAAAGAGTTTGCCTCCGGTACTTTATGTTAAAATAGGTTTTCAATAGCTCAAGAGAGCGTAATTTTGAAGCTGGTTCGATAATGTGTATGGTAATTAAATCGTTAAGCAGTTTGTTTCCAAAACACGTGTAACCCAATCTTGCTTGCAGCTTGTATAACGTCTCATATAAAAATGTATACTGAAATCCTAAATATTCGAATTGCTCAAGCGAGATGAAACGTTCTTCTTGTTGGGTAAACAAGGGAATTTGTTTTGTTTGTTCGGTAATCCATCTTTCAGCATTATTCCAGAATATAATGACTTCATCTTTGTTATGGGTAAAGCCCATATGCTTGACGACTACACGTTTACGGTTTTCATATTTTATTATTTGCACCGCAGCAATACTATCAGAGGTGGTCTTTACTTTACGTATATAATACTTCATAGTTCGGAGGAGGGGGTAAGCCTGTTAGTGCGACAAATTGCTGTTTTTACCTCCGTAAGTTATTTAAAAACTACAACTTAATTTTTAAAAATTTCCCCCGGACAAGTCAGAAGAGTGATAAAATTAAATTTTATTTTGCTTATTCTTTCCATTTCCTAATCCCGTGAAATAAAATTAATATAGTTTTATCTTTTTTTATGAAATAATAAGTTCTGTGGTATTTCGTTCTTTTCCATACCAGGTGCTTTCATATCTACTTTCAACCCACTTCCTCCTATCCCCTGGAAATAAGTTATTCGAATCGGATAATATCCTCGTGATAAAGCAATTTCTCCAGATTTTTCAATCATACCATGGACACCATTATTATCAATTAGTAAAGTATCACCAATATATAAGTTTGACCCATCATCCGAGTTTAAATAAAAAGTATATACCCTACTTTGTTTTATTAAAGTAAACAACTACCGGCTGTAAGCCGGTAGCTTTAGGTTCGTCTAAAGCCGACTTCGGCTAATCACTTATCCGAAAATCTTCGTCTTCTTTCTCAACATCCTGATTTTCTATATATTGCATTATT
>JAKAFW010000045.1:0-25361 GCA_021817845.1 Bacteroidota bacterium | reverse complement strand
AGAAAAGAAATTCCGTGGTATCCAACAATTATAGCTGAGAAGTGCATCGGCTGCGAACTATGCTATATTAGCTGCGGACGTGAAGTATTTGAGTATAGCGAAACGACACGCAAAGTAACTGTGGAAAGAAATTATAATTGTATGGTCGGATGCTCGACTTGTTCTACTGTTTGTCCAACCGAAGCAATATCTTTTCCCGGAAGAGACCTTGTCTGGAAATTTGAAAAGGAATATAAAATATTTAAGCAGGTTAGAAAAGAAGGAAAAGAAAAACGGGAAAAGAAAAAAGTCCAGGAAGATAGGGCGAAAGCTGAAGCAGAACTGGCTAAAATAACCACGAGAATTAAATTCGAGTTAGCCGGAAAGTTTGGTGAGAAGGGATTGCCCAAAACTCTAAAGTCCCTTATTGCCAATCGTCCATTTGATGTAGTAAATTTTCAAATGCAAGTGCCAACAATGAAAGGCGCAGACGAAGGCGCCCCTTGTTATTCTTCGTTTGAAATTGTTTCAACAGAACAGAAAGATATTTCAAAATTTGCTGATGAAATTAGAAATTTGATTAAGGAGAATGGAATAGTTTTAGTAAGTGAAATCAGATTGTAGAAAAATTTAAATAATATAGAAATGGAAGAACGTATAAAATGAGTAAGCAAAAAAGAGAAATGAAAGTTTTAATAACCGGAGAAAGTGAAAATCCCACTAAGATGAATATCCATGCGGGTAAATTTAATTTAATAATAGACGAACCAAAAGGAATGGGCGGAACAGACGAAGGTCCCTCGCCGATTCAAGTTTTGCTTATGTCGCTTGCCGGCTGTTTAAATGTTACCGGACACGAAATTGCACGGCAAAAAGGATTGAAACTAAACAGTATGAAAGTAAAGATTGAAGGGGTAATGAATCCATGCACTTTTCTTGGCTGCTCGTTTGAAGAACGCGCGGGATTTCAAAATATCATTGTAACCGTTAATTCAGATATGCCCGGCGCATCTGAAGAAGAAAAAGAAGCGTGGCTTAAGGAAACAGAAAGCCGCTGCCCGGTTACTGATAACATTAAAGCAGATACAAAAATTACAGTTATAAGCGAATAAGGAATATTTATTTAACATTAATTTGATTATTACTTAAGTAAAGGAATTAAAAATGAAGAGTTTGCTAACATGGCTCATATTTGTTGGCGCCGGTTTATTAGAAGTCGGAGGCGATGCAATTATTCGTAAGGGTTTGCGCGGCTCTGCCATCGGTTTTATAGTTGGCGGATTTATCATCTTAGGAATATACGGATTAGTCGTTAACATTGTTAAGATTGATTTTTCAAGATTATTAGGAACTTATGTGGCTGTCTTTGCGGTCATAAGCATATTATTTGGTCGATACTTTTTCAAAGAGAACATTTCGTCAGTTACTTGGTTAGGAATGATTATTATTGTTATTGGCGGTTTGGTAATTCAATTTGGTCAGCATTGACTTTTGTTTGTAATGAGAAAATAAATGGAGCATACAAATCATTCTGGGATAATTGAAAGACCGCAAGTTTCTTTGAGTAAGATTTTTGTAGGGTATCTTCTTGTCGGGTTAACCGCGTTTAGTATGGCTATCTTACAAAAATTGAAAGACCTTGTAATTAAAAATAGATGGCTGGGCGAAGAAGAAATGAATGAAGGTTTGGCTTTGGTCCAACTTTATCCGGGACCAATAATGGTTGATTTCACAGCCTATGTAGGCTATAAATTACGCGGTGTTCCGGGTGCTGTTTTTGCAACCGCGGGATTTATCCTCCCGTCATTTTTTATGATGCTAATTCTATCCGTATTGTATTTTGCTGCTGCAAACTTAGCATGGCTTCATTTAATATTTACTGGATTAGAAGCGCTGGTAATCGGTGTTATATTAAACGTTACTTTAGAGCTTGGCGTGCGAACATTAAAAGGTAAAGTTGAAGCTGTAATTGCTTTGCTTGCTTTCTCAGCGCTCATATTTCGGGTAAACGCAATTTGGGTTGTATTGGCGTCGCTGGCAATAGGTGCAGCATTAATTCGATCAAGTGCGCTGGGTAAAGCTATCCCGCATTCTCAATCATCCACACCTATGAGAAGATGGATCTGGATTAGTGGAATATTAATAATTCTATTAGCTGTTGTTGTATTTGCTTGGCAGCTTAAATCGGATACCGGACTGCTGACGCTGGCATTATTTAAAATTGGATCTGTGGCTTTCGGAAATGGAACAACAATAATTCCGCTTATTCAGAACGATGTTGTTACCGGTCATCATTGGCTTTCGATGAGCCAGTTTGCCGATGGAATTGCGCTCGGACAAATAACGCCGGGCCCGTTTTTAATTACTGCAACTTTTATCGGTTATAAGATGGGCGGATTGCTTGGTGCAGCTTTAGCAACCTTTGCAATGTTTTCACCGTCATTCGTTATGACATTAGTTTTTACCGAAGTATCCGTGCACTTAAGAAATTTAAAAGCAGTGCGCGGCGCTCTTGCCGGAGTGCTTGCATCTTTCGTTGGAATGCTTGCAGTAGTTATTTTACAGCTTTCAAACGCCACGATGAAAACTCCAATGTCATTTGTATTTGCTGCCGCTGCATTTATAGCTGTAAGATGGTTCAAGCTGGATATAATCTGGATTTTTGCCGGCGGACTAATATTGTGGATAGGGCTAATGATTTTAAATTTAGTATAAATAATGAAAGGATAAATTATGGAATGGTTAACAAATCTTGATGGGGCAAAAGAAGAATCATTAAAAACACACAAACCGATTCTTCTTCAATTTGAAATGGACGGATGCGGTGGCTGTAAAAAATTATATGCGGAAACTTATACTGTTCCCAAAGTTGAAGAAGAAATGAACGAATGGTTTGTTCTGCTCAAACTTGACTTAATAAAAGACAGGGAAATTAGAAAAGAGCTTTCAGCTTACTGGACTCCTTCGTTTTACTTTTTAGATCATACCGGGAAATCATATTATAATTTTAACGGCTATTTACCGGCTGATGAGTTTAGAATTATTCTTAGGCTCGGTTATTCGGATGCAATGATGCCGAAAGGGAAGTATGCCGAAGCTTCTCAAGTTTTGAGCAAAGAAATTGATCAATTTAATAACAATAATCCATTGCTGCCAAAACTATTGGCTCAAAATGGAATTGCTAATTATATTAAAACGAAAGATAAAAGCACATTTATGAAAACAATGAAAGAAATTCAGCAAAAATATCCTGATTCTCTTGAAGCAAAAATGTATTTTTGGGATGAATAAATTTATAATTAATCAAATAAAGGAATCAAACAATGGAAAATTACAAAGTAGCTGCTGTTACAGATGACGGCATAACAATTAGTCAACATTTTGGAAGGGCAATGTATTATGAAGTGCTCTCAATAGAAAACGGCAAGGTTATCCAAAAAGAACGTCGCGAAAAAATGGGGCATCATAATTTCGCTCAGGAAGAACATGCTCATTCAAATGGGCAGCATGGTTTTGATGAATCATCTCACAACAAACATGTTAGTATGGCTGATGCAATTAAGGATTGCAAAATATTACTTGCGCGTGGTATGGGTGCCGGTGCTTATCAAAGCATGCTTCAATTAAACATTAAACCAGTTGTAACAGATATAAGAAATATTGACGATGCTGTTAAAGCAATTATAAATGGAACAATAATAGATCATACAGAAAAATTACACTAGAAACTAATAAATGAAAATCAAACTTGAATTCCAGTATTTCGAAGGATGTCCCAATCACAAAAAAATGGATGACAACCTTAAAGAAGCAATTAAAGGGTTGGAAGAAAAGATAGACCTAAAAGAAGTCTTAGTAGAAAACGAAGCGACTGCAAAACAAGTAGGATTTATCGGCTCACCAACATTATTGATCAATGGCAAAGATATTGAAGGAGCCATTGTGCCGGAAAACCCTTCGCTTGCATGCAGATTTTATCCGGGCGGAGTACCTTCAGCAGAGTTAATTAGAAAAATGATTATTCAAAAAATTAATAAGGTGAGTGAATGACTTCGGTAAAAATACTCGGCGTTGGTTGTTCGAAGTGCAGAACGCTTGAATCAATAGTCAGACGCTTAGTTAGTAAACACAATCTTCAAGCCGAAGTTATAAAAGTTGAGGACATTCAAGAAATGATGGTATATGGTATTATGATGACTCCCGGCTTGGTGATAAATGAAAAGCTAAAAAGCAGCGGCATTATTCCTAAAGAAGATCAATTATTAAGATGGTTAAAGGAGGATGAAAATGTCAAGTGAAATAAATTTACCAAAGCTGGACAAATATGTTGGGAGAAAATTATTTCCAATAATGATTATTGCCGTATTGCTGATTGCATATTTTAATGGGCAAGCAAAAAGCAGCAGAATCGGAGACAAAAAATTACCAAAGCCAAAAGTTACTTTTATTGAACTCGGCTCTGTCAATTGTATTCCATGCAGAATGATGCAGCCGGTAATGAAGTCAATCGAAAGTAAATATGCAGGACAAGTGAAAGTAATTTTCTATGACGTTTGGACTCAAGAGCAAAAACCTTATGCTGAAAAATACGGTATCAAGCTAATTCCAACGCAAGTTTTCCTTAACGCCAAAGGAAAAGAGTTTTTCCGGCATGAAGGATTTTACCCGGAGAAAGAAATTGATAAACTTTTACTTGGAAAAGGAATAAAACCGAAAAGGTGAAAGGTAAATGGGACTAATCCCTCTCACAATTCACGGAGTAACGAATGATTGAATCAATTTTTACATCACTTTACGAAGCAATGACCGGCGCCGTATGGATTGCCATATTAGCCTCCTTTGCATGGGGGGTGTTGTCGATACTGCTCTCACCTTGCCACCTTTCAAGTATTCCGCTTGTTGTTGGATTTATTAATTCGCAAGGTAAAATATCTGTTGGAAGAACGTTTAGAATATCACTTGTTTTTTCAGTTGGTATCTTAATCACGATTGCATTAATTGGAATTATTACGGCATCGCTTGGCAGATTGATGGGCGACGTTGGAAGTATTGGAAATTATTTGGTTGCCGGAATATTTTTCTTAGTCGGCTTATATCTTTTAGATATAATAAAATTTGATTGGAATAATTTCGGGTTGAAACAGACAAGAGCAAAAGGTTTGCTTGCTGCGCTTGTTCTGGGATTATTATTCGGAATTGCGTTAGGACCCTGTACATTTGCATATATGGCGCCGGTACTTGGAGTCGTATTCCAAACGGCGCAAACAAATTATATCCTCGCCGTAATTTTTCTTCTTGCTTTTGGAATTGGTCATTGTTCTGTTATAGTTGGCGCGGGAACATTAACCGGGAAAGTCCAGAAATATTTAAATTGGAGTGAAGAATCCAAAACTATTTTGTGGATAAAAAGAATTTGCGGAATATTAGTAATTTTAGGCGGTGTTTATTTGATATTTAGCAGCATGAATTAAGTTATGGAAAGTTTATCTGATCATAAAAATGAGATCCTAAATTCTTTGGCAGAAGGTGTATTCACCGTTGATAAAGAATTTAGAATTAATTTTTTTAACAAGGCAGCCGAAAAGATAACGGGGTTTAAGGGCAATGAGATAATTGGTAAAATTTGCAAAGATTTATTTAAATCGAACTTTTGCCAAACCAAATGTCCTTTCGTTCAAATTCTTGAATCGGGAAAGACAATTTTCGACTTAGATTCCCAAATAGATTGCAACGGTAAATCAAAGCCGATAAGATTAAATGCTGCTATTCTGAAAAATAAATTGGCCCAACCAATTGGAGGTGTAATCTCTTTTAGAGAACTAGAACCATTTATACGAGTTCAGGAAATCCTATCTAAAAATTATTATTTTTATGGTATAGTCGGTTTTAGCAAAGCCATGAATGAAATTTGTGATTTAATTATTGAAATTGCCGATTGCGATGCCAGTGTGCTAATACAAGGTGAAACCGGAACCGGAAAAGAATTAATTGCTGATGCTATTCATGCTGTTGGCAGAAGGAAAGATAAACCTTTTATAAAAGTAAACTGTGCTGTCATTCCGCCTAATCTGTTAGCTAGTGAGCTTTTCGGGCATGTTAAAGGCGCTTTTACAGATGCGTCTAAAGATAGGACTGGAAGATTTGAACTTGCAAATAACGGCACCATTTTTTTAGATGAGATTGCTGAAATGCCTGCTAATATGCAGTCACAATTACTTAGAGTACTTCAAAACGGTAAATTTGAAAGACTGGGTGAATCTATCTCAAGAAATGTAGATGTTAGGGTTATTGCTGCTACCAATAATAATATCAATTCAAGTATCGAAGAAGGAAAATTTAGAGAAGATTTATTTTTCCGGCTTAATGTAATACCCATAAGAGTTCCTCCTCTGCGTGAACGGAAAGATGATATCCTTTTTTTGGTAACCCATTTCTTAAATAAATTTTCTTTGATTTATAAAAAAAATATTGAAAAAATAAGCGATGAAGCTTTAGATATTTTTATGAAATATAACTGGCCTGGTAACGTAAGAGAATTAGAAAATGCTATTGAGTTTGCTTTTATAAGAACTAAATCAAATGACACAATTCATGCTTGTAAGCTGCCTCCTTCATTAAAGGAATATAAAAATTGTTCAAAGGAATTATCCAAAAGTGATGTGAAATCGCTAAAAATCAACGAAATGATTAAACTTCTTGAAGAGTATAAATGGAATAAAAGTGCACTTGCAAGGGAGCTTGGAGTTGACAGAACAACTATCTGGCGCCAACTTAAAAAAATGGGCATTGATAAATAGTCCCTTCTACAACACATCGTTGCAACAGCTCAACAATTTTTTGCAACGCTTCATTATAAAATCCTATAAAATTAAAATTTAATTGCGTGTCAATAGTGGCATATTATTTGAAAATTATGTGCCATTATGAGCGAAATGATTGGTAACCAATATTTTCTTGTTCGTCAATATAATCTAGCAGCTAAAGAATTTGAGAATTCAATTCATGCTGAAGATTATAACGTGCAAATCTTGAAGAAATTGATTATCTGTTATACTATGGTTAATAAACCCGGGAAAGCCTTAAATTTATTTCTCTCCCTTATCAATAAAGATATTGATCTTCTCATAAATCAAAAAAATGAATCTATAAATTACCCATCCAAAGAAATAATACTTAGAATTGAAAATGGAGAAGTTGGATACGAAGACGACTTTACTTTTTTCTATGTTCTGGGTATGCTTAATTTTTTCTGTGATCTGAATAATTCATTAAAATATTTTCAGAAAGCTAACAAGATAAATTCTAAAGACATAAGAATTACAATAATTATAAAAATGTTAAAGAAGAAACTTGTAAAACTAAATTAGTTATATCAATTCATTAATAAATGGAGTCATAAATGGAGAAAAACCTTACCAGAAAAAACTTTTTAGTAAACGCTTCAAAAGCTGCCGTTGGAGCTGTTGCGGTTGCCAGTATTTCAAGTTTAGTAACTACGGCATCTGCAAAAGCCAACACTACAGTGACAGCATGGCCTTGGCCATATAAAGCATTGAGCGAAGATAACGTACGAATTAGAGCGCATGATTTATATTGGAACGATAAAGATTGCGGATCCGGTGTTTTTGGAGCTATTGTTCAAGAATTAGCTGCTGTTGTTGGCGATCCCTGGACCGGAATGCCAATTGAAGTAATGTTGTTCGGTAGAGGAGGTGGAAATGGTTGGGGAACACTATGCGGCGCAATTAATGGCGGTGCTGCAGCAATAAGTCTTGCTGTAGGAAAAGCCCCATCCGGTAATTTGATAAATGAACTATGGGGATGGTATACTCAGGAGAATTTTCCTACAGTTACCGCAAACCAATTTGCAAAAGACGGAAAGTATACAGTTCATCAATATGACGGTGATTTAGTCCAGAGTATTTCGGGAAGCCCTCTTTGTCATGCTTCTGTTACCGAATGGTGTAATATTGCCAATGCAAAAGTCGGCGACACTATAAGAAAAGAAAGATGTGGAAGGTTAGCCGGCGATGTTGCAGCCAAAACAGTTGAAATATTAAATGCGTACTTTGCAAACACTTTTGCACCTACATATGTTGACCCTGCAAATGTTACTGCTTGTTTAGGTTGCCATGGAAGTAATATGTTGTTTAATGTAAACACTCATATGGATTGCGCACAATGCCATCCTACAGCACATGCTCAAACAAAAGTTCAAGCAATTTCCGGTGCAGCCGCGACTTATCAATTAAGTCAAAACTATCCTAATCCCTTTAATCCAAGTACTAAATTAAACTTTTCTATTCCACAAAGTGAAAAAGTAAATATTTCAGTTTACGATATTACGGGTAATTTGATAAGAGTTTTGGTTGATCATGAGTACCATCAACCAGGAAGTTATCAAGTTGATTGGAACGGTAGAGATCTCGAAGGTAAATCTGTTGCAAGCGGAATCTATTTTGTTAGACTTCAAGCAGGACAATTTACTCAAACGCGTAAAATGTCTTTAGTTAAATAATTTACTATCTCACACTCTCTTATAAAAAACCGCCTCCTGGCGGTTTTTTATTTATGGTCACTTCTCAAAACTTCTATACCTGCCTGCCGTCAGGCAGGTCCTCCATTGTCATATCGAAGGAGTCCTCAACTGAGATATCCCATGCTCAACTCGTGCACCAAAGCTATACATGGGATTTCTCCTCCCTATCGGTCGTCGAAGTAGTTATGTTTAAAAGGCAAATCAATAAAAATAGAGAAATAAAAGATTTGAGTAAGTAGTGTAGATAATAACAAAAAAGAGCATCCCTTCACAATGACAATTACTAATGTGCCCTATCGAAGGAGCTTGCTTGCCTGCCGGCAGGTCCTCCATTGTCATATCGAAGGAGTCCTCGACTGAGATATCCCATGTTTAACTCGTGCACTTAAGCTATACATGGGATTTCTCCTCCCTTCAGTCGTCGAATGACAATTACTAATGTGCCCTATCGAAGGAGCTTGCCTCCCGCCAGAGACTGTTGCACAACTTCCAGATGTAATTTCGAAGGATCCGCCACGGCGGACTCGACTGAGAAATCCCATTTTAGACAGTTCTGAGACCTCTATTTACGCTCGAGACTAAATATGAGCGTTCTGCAACACTCCCGGTATGCGGGTTGAAAAAATAGAGTAGTGGAATAGACTAATCTTTTCCATTATTCCATCACTCCATCACTCCAAAGGGAAATCCTGCGTAAGGTGAATTATTTATTTATTACCTTGAAAGTGTTATATTCATTATTAGATTTTTGTACTGTTTACAACACGGTTAATTAAATAAAATTTAAAGGGAGTTAAAAATGAAAACTTTAGCCGTTATCACTTTCCTTTTGAGCCTATACTTCTTTAGTTTTACACAAACATTTGCTCAAAACCAGCCCGTGCCTTCAATTGCAGTTCTACCATTTAGTTCCAACGGGATAGATTCTATTTCGGTTCAAACTGCCGAATCAATTTTAATATTAGAATTAACTAACCGCACTAAACTAAATGTAATCTCATTAACGCCAAACAACGATTCGCTTTATTATTCAGGCTGCATGGATAGTAAATGCGCAGCGGAAATTGGTAGGAAAATCGGTGCGACAAAAGTTTTAGGGTGCAAATTAGCCGCTTTAGGTAATAAAATTATTGTACAATATTTTCTTGTTGATGCTATATCAGGCAAAGAAGAAATTCTTGATCAGATAACATCGACTACGGTAGAAGACTTACAGACAGCCATGAAACGAATTGCTCAAAGCGTAGCCGACTCTATACCGGCTTCACAAGATGCAGCCGTAGGGACTGTTCTAAAAGATGAATCAAAAACACCGTTAAGACGTACTGCAAGAAAAAATGTAGGTCTTTCATTCGGATATCTCTTCCCTCAAAACGGTTATGATAATCAAGATAAAGTTTTTGTTGTCGATCTGCATTTAGATTATGAAATACAAGATTATGCTATTGGAATGTTGTTTGGAATCCGCCAGGGTTTTGCAATGAATATCTACGGCGACTATTTATTTTCTCAGAAAGATATTTGTCCCTATTTAGGCGGCGCATTCGGATTTCATTGGGTTTCCCATTCCACCTCTTTTGAACCGATTATGAGTAATTCAGCTTCCGGCGCTTATTACAGTAATAACAATAACAATAACAGAAGCGACGGTTTTGAAATTACTGCTAATACCGGATTAAGAATATTGCATACATATAATTTCCAGATTTTACTTAATCTTGAATTTATCTACACGCTGAATGACTATAACGATAGTGCGATTGTCTTTACTATCGGAATTTTATAAATCGTTTATCCCGGGTTATATTATTACCCCTTGAACCTTTGCCTGCCGGCAGGCAGGTCCTCCGTTGTCATATCGAAGGAGCTTGCCTACCGAGACTATTGCACAACTCCAAAATGTGTCATTTCTCCTCCCTTCACCTGCCTGCCGATAGGCAAGTCCTCCATTGTCATATCGAAGGAGTCCTCGACTGAGATATCCCATGCTCAACTGTCCTATCGAAGGAGCTTGCCTACCGAGACTATTGCACAACTCCAAAATGTGTCATTTCGACCGGAGGGAGAAATCCCATGCTCAACTCGTATACTTAAGCTATACATTGGATTTCTCCTCCCTTCACCTGCCTGCCGATAGGCAGGGTCGTCAATGACAATTAATCATTTGTCCCATCGAATGGAGCTCGCCTACCGAGACTATTGCACAACTCCAAAATGTGTCATTTCGACCGGAGGGAGAAATCCCATGCTCAACTCGTGCACCAAAGCTATACATTGGATTTCTCCTCCCTTCACCTGCCTGCCGATAGGCAGGGTCGTCAATGACAATTAATAATTTGTCCCATCGAGGGAGCTTACCTGCCTGCCGTCAAGTCCTCCATTGTCATATCGAAGGAGCTTACCTACCGAGACTATTGCACAACTCCAAAATGTGTCATTTCGACCGAAGGGAGAAATCCCATGCTCAACTCGTGCACCAAAGCTATACATTGGATTTCTCCTCCGTTCACCTGCCTGCCGATAGGCAGGTCCTCCATTGTCCCATCGAATGGAGCTTGCCTACCGAGACTATTGCACAACTCCAAAATGTGTCATTTCGACCGGAGGGAGAAATCCCATGTTCAACTCGTATACTTAAGCTATACATGGGATTTTTCCTCTTTTCACCTGCCTGCCGATAGGCAGGGTCGTCAATGACAATTAATCATTTGTCATATCGAAGGAGCCTGTCTGCCGGCAAGTCCTCGAGCGCCTGTCCCGTTTGCCCCGCTTGCGGGGTTTGCTCGAAGAAATCCCATTGAGACCTCTTTTTACGTTCGACACTAATTAGGAGAGTTCTGCAACACTCTCGTCATTCAAAATTCATCCGCCGCGGCGGATTCAAAATTAATAATTGCGTCTGAATATCGCCTCAATAAATTTCCGGGCATTTGTATATCTTTGTAAAGTTATCCATAAATAATATTATTTAAAATCGTTAGTGATCGGAGATAACTTGCAAAGTACAGAAAACAAAACACCTTCTTTCTTTGATTTAATTAAGACCGGACTTTACCTTGGCGCCACTTCCTATGGCGGTCCGGCAATGATAGGGCAAATGAAAAAGACGATTGTCAATGATAAAAAATGGATTGACGAATCACAATTCTTAGATGCAATGAGCTTTGCGCAAATTCTCCCCGGCGCTACCGGCGTTTTGTTGATGGGCTATATTGGATATGTGCTTAAAAATGCTATTGGAGCTATTATCATATCGCTTTTTTTTGTTTTACCTTCGGCTGTAGCTGTCGGATTCCTCTCTTTTCTTTATTTTAATTATAAACAACAGACTATCGTAATCTCTCTTTTTGCCGGTTTGGGTGCAATGATAGTTTCGCTCTTAGTTGATGCAATTTTAACGCTCGGCAAATCTGTCTTCCCAACATTATCTTTCCGGTTTTACAAAGGATATATTATTTCCGTTGTAATATTTATTCTTTCATTCTGGTTCAAGTATGATAGTGTAGCGCTGGTTTTAATTTCGGCAGTGCTCGGATATTTTTTCTACTATTCGGTTAAAGATTTTAAAAACATCTCTATCCCTCTGCCCTCGACCGAAAGCCAACCATTAACCTTACGCCAAAGCTTATATAGGAAAAAATATGATTATATTTTCTTAAGCGCGCTGTCTCTATTCCTGATTAGTATTATTATTTTTGAGCCTCAAATCAGAATTATCTTTCTTACATTTTTCAAGATCGGTACTTTTGCTTTTGGTGGTGGTTATAATTCCATTCCGCTCCTCCAACATGAAACAGTAAACATCCATAAATGGGTATCCATGAATCAGTTTAGAGATGGATTAGCGATGGGACAAATTACTCCCGGTCCTGTTTTAATTACCGCGACCTTTATAGGATATAAAGTCTTTGGAATTACCGGTGCAATTGCGGCTACAATAGGAATATTTCTTCCTTCGGTTATTGCTGTAATACTATTAAATAGATTTCATCAGAAAATAATCCAAATGCATATTACTCATTCATTGATAAGAGGAGTACTAGCCGGTTTTATAGGATTGCTTATTTCAGTTACAATAAATTTTGGAATTCATTCATTAATTAGTTGGCAAACATGGGGAATTTTTATTATCTCTCTTATCTTATTAGCATACTATAAAGTTGACGCCCTATGGATAATAATCGGAACGATCATTATTTCATTAATTATAATTTAAATCAATAAATGCACTTTTTTTCCTGTCCTATCGAAGGATCCTGCCTGAGACTGTTTTACAACTCCAAAATGTGTCATTTCGACCCTGCCTACCGGCAGGCAGGCGGAGGGAGAAATCCCATGTTCAACTCATATACCTAATCTATACATTGGATTTCTCCTTCGATGACTCAGTCGAAATGACAATTATTTTTTCCTGTCATATCGAAGGAGTCCGCGACTGAGATATCCCATGCTCAACTCATATACCTAATCTATAAATGGGATTTGTCCTATCGAAGTATCCGCCGCGAGGCGGACTCGACTGCCTGCCCCGCCTGCGGAAACATATCCAACTCGTCACTCGTCACTCGTCACTAATCCCTCGTCACTCGTCACTAATTACTCTTCACTAATTAAAGCCCAAACAACTTAAACGCATAATATTTCGGGACATCTATTGCTAACGTAAACACTGCCGAAAAAATTAACGCCGTCATTACTTGCGTTGTCGTTAATGCAGGAATGATTATACCGTAAATTCCCAGAATCACAAAAACAATAATGCTAAGGGAGGATGATGCTATAAGGGCTTTCCCCGGTACTGAATACCAAAAGAAATTTCTCTCTCTTACTATCAATACTCTAAATTGACTCGTAAATACCAGCATAAGCATCATAAATGCCTGAAGCGGTCTCTGACTTAATCCGAAATAATTCGATCCGATAATAATGCCGATTACTCCCTCAACTACGAGCAATGCGCCGATTATTAAAGAGGCAAACGTTATGTTTTTTACATCCCAATTATTTGGAGCCTCAGTGTGTTTTACGTTGTCCGTTGCAAGTGACATTGTAACAAAATCATTTGCGAAAACAAGTAGGGACATTCCTAACATCGATAATACCATCTCATTTTTCATGAAAAAACCGATTGTTAGCAAACCAACAACCTGAATTACCTTTGTTACCTTATTGATTACCCAGGTCAACATTCGCTGATACGTTTCGCGGCTTCTTTTTATTGCTTCAACTATTACGCTGACGCCGGGCTCAGTCAATACAATACTGGCGGAAGCTTTGGCAACATCGGTGGCGTTACTTACGGCAATTCCCATCTCAGCTTGCTTAAGCGCAGGAGCATCATTCACACCGTCGCCTGTCATACCGACCATATAACCTTGCGATTGAAGAAGCTTTACAATTTTATATTTATCCTCAGGATATATTTCCGCAAATCCATCACTCTCACTGGCAAGCTTTGCCTGTTCACTTTCGCTTAATCCTTCAAGGTCTTTCAACCTGATTATATTATTGCCGATACCCACTTGATGAGCAATTTCTTTGGCAATTGACATATTATCGCCCGTAAGCATTAGAGCTTTAACTCCCAATTTCCTTGCTTCATCAATCATAGTTTTAGAATCGCTGCGCGGAGGATCCGCTAGCGGAAGCAATCCGACTAGTTCTAAATTATCAAAATTACTATCCTTCGATCTTGCAACAGCAATAGTCCTATATCCTTTTTTTGAAAGATCATCGATTGTAGAATCAACCAAATCATGAGCTGCTTTATCCATTCCCGAACACATCGGAATTACCACCTGAGCCGCGCCTTTGATAACTTTATATTGCTTTCCTTCGGTTTCTATAATTGCCTCGGTTCGTCTGATTGCAGGATTGAACGGCGTATAACTTATTTGTTTTTGTGAATCGTGGCTGGCATTAATACTCTTTGCATAATCCATAATAGCGACATCAATCAAATCCATACCCTCAGCGCGGGAAGCCAAATTTCCTATATTAGCAACATCCATCTTAGAAAAATTTGAAAAAGGAATACTGTCCGTTACTGATAATTTATTTTGAGTAATCGTACCAGTTTTATCCAGGCAGAGAATACTAATTGAAGCGGCGTCTTCTATCGAATCGAGCCTTGCGACAATAATTCCTTCCTCGGCAAGCTTCATTCCCGTAGCCGCTTGTACAATTGTAAGCACTGCCGGAAGTGCAACAGGAACGGCTCCCATTAGAAAAATTACCGCAAAAGTAATAATCAACAATACACTGACATGAATGAAGACAGCATAAACAGCTACAATTATTGACGCTACAATACCCAGGTACATCATGTATTTTACAATCTTAAGCATGATCTCTTCCTGGTGGGATTTTGGTTTTGCAATCTTTACTAATTCTGCCGTCTTGCCGAAATAAGTATTAGCTCCGGTATTTACCACAATACATTTCGCCTCACCCCTTTTTACGACAGAACCTGAATAAGCGATATCCAACGACTGACTTTCCACCGGTAGAGATTCCCCGGTCAAAGCTGATTCATCGATAGAAATATCGCCGCTGATAATTTTTGCATCGGCAGGAATAATATCTCCGAGCTTCACAATAATAATATCTCCCGGAACGATATCGCTTGATTCAGCCAAAGACCAATTGTTGTCTCGTAATACCTTAGCTCTGATAGCAAGACGCTGCTTGAGTAACTCAACAGCCTTTTGAGATCCGTGAGAATGCATAAAACCAATTATTGCATTTACAGTAAGCAGAGCGAATATTATAATTCCTTCAATATCGTGTTGAAGAAAAAACGAGAGAACCATCGCAAGCTCCAGAAGCCACGGCATCGGTCCCCAGAAGCGGCTAATAAATTCAAGGACCGGATTTTTCTTTTTCCCCTCAATTGCATTACGTCCAAAAGTAGCAAGCCGGTTTTGAACCTCTGAACTGCTAAGCCCGCTCTCGGTTGTTCCTAAAAATTTATATGTCTCATCCAATGAAGATTTTTTGAAATCTGAAGTCGGTAGTATTTTAAAATCCATTATATATTTCTTCCTATAGCATATTTATGTACTTAAACTTAAACTTTCTCCCCCCATTAAATAAAAAATCAACAACAAATATAAATCATTTTCAATAACCAATTAAGGCAAAAGCGTGAGATTTATCAAAGCTACAAAAATACCTGTCATTTCGACGACCGGCAGGGAGGAGAAATCCCATATACAAGCAAATAATTGTGTCATTTCGACGACCGGCAGGGAGGAGAAATCCCATATACAAGCAAATAATTGTGTCATTTCGACGACCGACAGGGAGGAGAAATCCCACGAACAAGCAAATACCTGTCATTTCGACGACCGACAGGGAGGAGAAATCCCATGTACAAGCAAATACCTGTCATTTCGACGACCGATAGGGAGGAGAAATCCCACGCTAAGCCCAGCTACCCAATTTAACCATGTTCAATCTCAGTCGAGTCCGCCGCGGCTCCTTCGATATGACAAGAAAAAAATATTTGTCATTTCGACGACCCTGCCTGGCATGCAGGCGATAGGGCGCAATAAAAGCAGCCCACGAATTCATTCGTGGGTAAAAGAAATGAAATGAATATCTTCAAACCGATTCATCGGTTTCTGAATTTCCGTTGTTATAATGATATAAATTGTTTTTCGTATATAAATACTATATTGTCTACTAACGTTTCGCCCCTCTGGGGCTTTTTTGATATAATCATAAATTATGATGCAATTTGATAATCCCAATTCATTATGCAAAACACAAAATTGCAAAACATGAATAAACTCTCATAATTGTTGATTCCCCGCATACAGGGCAGGCCACGCAAACCCCTCAAACCAGATAAAACGATCAGAACCGCAGCGCGGTGAAACATTAGTAGCATTTAAACAGATAAAAACATTAAAGCTCCGGAGGCCTTCTAAAAACTTCAATATTCTCTGCGAACGTTGCGTATTCTTTGCGCCTGCCTGCCGGCAGGTAGGTTCTCTGCGTTAAATTTTTATAAAAGACAGTTTTTAGAAGTGCCCATAAATAAAAACCCTCCCTTCGATCCGATACATCGCTATCTCAAATGCCGTTTTTGTAATGATATAATTTCTTGCTCGTCACTCGCCTGCCTGCCGATAGATATTATGTTTAAAAGGTAAATAGAAAAGGCATCCTTTCTGTAAATTAGATTAAGTTGATTTTAATAAACAATCTAATTAAATAAAATAAAAACAGTAAAGGATGCCTAAATGAAAAAGAAAAATAAAGAACTTGATTTTAGTAATCAACTAATATCAGTTGGTATAGATGTACACAAAAGGAATTGGGCCGTGACAATACAAATAGCAGGACAGCAAGTAAAGAATTTCAGTATGGATCCAAACCCGGAGAAACTAATTAAGCACTTGCAGACTAATTATCCTGGAGGTATATATCAAAGCGTATATGAAGCTGGATTCTGCGGCTACTGGGCAGATCGTCAATTACAGGCCCAAGGGATCAAAAACATAATTGTAAACCCAGCAGATGTACCAACAAGCAACAAAGAGAAAACACGAAAGACTGATACTATAGATTCGCGGAAATTAGCAAGGGAACTATCGAGCGAAAACCTTACAGGTATCTACATACCAAGTGAAGATGAAGAAGCAGAAAGAATACTAAGCAGACTGAGGATACAGTTAACCAAGGATCAGACGAGAGTTAAAAACAGAATCAAATCACTATTGGATTTTCTCGGAGTTCATCTACCGGAGGACATAGAACTAAAACATTGGAGCGGTGGTTTTATTTCTTATTTACAGAAACTTGAATTCAAGTACGATGTTGTAAAGCAAACACTTGAACAGCTAATAATAGAGTTGTCTAATCTGCGAAAACAGTTGACTGAAGTACTGAAATTGATAAGAAAATCAGTAAAACAAAACGAAAGGGCACAAAAGATAGTCGGTCATCTGCAGACAGTTCCAGGAGTCGGTTTTGTAACGGCCGTAACACTATACACGGAGATTATGAATATAAAACGATTCAGCCGGTTTGATGAATTGAGCAGCTATGTAGGCCTGGCACCGTCGACTCACTCATCCGGGGAGAAAGAAAGAGTAATAGGTATGAGTCAACGGCAGAATGTGCGGCTAAGAAGTATACTCGTAGAATCAGCATGGATAGCAGTAAGAAAAGACCCTGCTATGACAATGGTCTTTGGTAATCTCATAAAACGAATGAAAAAACAGGAAGCAATTATTCGGATAGCTAAGAAACTACTTAGCCGAATAATGCATGTTTGGACAAATGAAGAAGATTATGTTCTTGCAGTAGTTGAATAATTGAAACAATAAACTATAGACCACAGCTTTTTCTATGAATCAAAGATTTTATATTGACCGTTGTGCCTGCCTTGCAGACGAAAGTTTGTTTCCGGTAGATTGCGGCAATATGTTTATTATTTAATGTTATATCTTGCGGCTCTTCTGTGCTTAGCTAAGATTTATCAAAGCTATAGCTAAAGAGAGGATGACCGTTCATAACAGGTTGATTTATTTTTTATAGAAAAAAGCAAAACAAAATTGTCATAATAATTGAGTACACTAAATATGAAACCATAGAAGAAAATAATCACATAGACAGATAGGATGCTGGAAGTAAAAAGGATTATTCCTGTAGAACTCTAATTATCTATTAACTTCCAATAAAAATCAGCCGAAGAAAAAGTAAATAATATGTTTGATTTACTTTTATACTTGACTTTTAACATAACAGGCAGGTCACTAACTCCGTCACTCGTTACTCGTTACTCGTCACTAGTCACTCGTCACTAACTTCGCCACTATTCGACTTGATAAAAGAATGATATAAATTTAGATTTGAAATTCACAAAATTAAATTCATTTTTTTGAAATTTAACTTATTATTTATCCTCGCAATCTTTAGTCTAAATGCCGCGCAATTATTAGTTGCTCAGCAAAAATATTATAATTCAATCGTAACCGATTCAATCCGGATCAATTTTGGCAATGAATATCATCTCTCCCAACCCGTAATTGTCCCTTTTTCAGAGATAATAAAATTAAAAGGAAAGATATTACCTCCTAAAGATTACAGCTTCTCATACTCAACATCTTCCTTTGTACTCTCGGATAGCCTTCCATATTCTGCGTTTGACACTTTAATAGTGACTTATGAAACTATAAATCTCGCACTTCAAAAAGAATATAAGAATAGAATTTTGGCGTATAAGTTTGATGAAAAACTGGGGGACACAGTCGGAGTTTCAAATAATGAAAGCGCTCCCTTGAATGCCGAGACTATATTTGGCAGCGGTATTCAAAAAAGCGGAACAATTGTGAGAGGCTTTACTATTGGTACGAATCAGGATTTATCCCTCAATAGCGGATTGCGCCTTCAATTATCCGGAAGACTCTCTAAAGAGATTGAAATTGTCGCTGCACTTACTGATCAAAATACTCCTATTCAACCGGAAGGCAATACGGCTACTCTCGACCAGCTTGATAATGTTTTTATACAGATTAAGCATCCAAACGCAACGGCTACTTTCGGCGATTATACTCTTCAAAAAAAAATTGGCGTGTTCGGTCCTATCGATAGAAAACTGCAAGGGCTGCTTGGCGAATTTAATTATGGAGAACAAAAAGCCTACATTGCAATAGCCAGTGCCAAAGGAAAATATACCACTAATAGCTTCAACGGTGCCGACGGAGTTCAAGGTCCGTACATTTTAACCGGAGAAAATAACGAAAGGAACATAATTATTATTGCAGGCTCTGAAAAAGTATATATCGACGGAATAGAAATGAAGAGAGGCGAAAGGAACGATTACATAATTGATTATGCAAACGCCCAAATAACATTTACCCCAAATAGACTTATTACTTCTGCAAGCAGAATCTCAATTGATTTTGAGTACTCCGATCAAAAGTATCAGCGTACTTTCTTCGGAGCCGGTGTTGAATCAAAATTACTTAATGATAAACTCGGAATTAAATTTCAATACATTCGTGAAGGCGATAACCAGGATGCGCCTGTAGATATTGTATTATCAGATTCTGATAAAGCGCTTATTGCCGCTGCCGGTAATGATCCCTCCAAGGCTACTAAAACAGGTATATCTTTAGCGGTGCCGGATTCACTCGGAAATGTTCACGGAACCTATTCACGTGTTGATACTCTTATCAACGGAGCTGCCTATTCATATTATGTTTACAACCCCGGCGGGGTATATGCGGTTTACAATGTTGTCTTTAGCTACGTCGGAGAACAGCGAGGAGATTATATTAATATAAGTATTGGAGATTATAAATTTGCCGGAATACACCAGGGAAATTATGCTCCTGTAATATTTCTTCCTTTGCCGGAATTAAAACAGAACGCTAATTTGGCTTTTAATTATCAACCGTCAAAAGGTGTAAATCTTAACGTTGAATATGCGGGCAGTCTTTATAATCGAAATAGATTTTCTTCGGCGGATAATAATAATTTTGGTTATGCTACAAATATTCTCTTTACTGTTGACCCGCAAAAAGTTGAAATCGGAAAAGTTTCTTTAGGCGAAATAGGGATTTCATATCACGACAGATTTATCCAGGATAAATATACCTCACCCGACAGAATAAATCCGGTTGAATTTAATCGTGACTATAATATAGACTCAACAACGATACCACAAAACCAGCAGCTTCGTGAGTTAAATTTAACCTTGAAGCCAATCACCGAATTGAGTATAAACTCATCATATGGATTGCTTACACAAGGCAGCGACTTTAAGTCGACTCGCTATAACAACACAATTAAATTTAGCGACAACAAGAATTTCGGTTTTAATTATAACTTAGATTATGTTTCTTCGGAAAACCTAAGCTTTAAAAGCTATTGGTTTAGACAGCAAGGGGAGGCCTATTATAATATATGGAAGCTAAAACCGGGTATCGGATTTCTCTCTGAGAATAAAAATGATAAACTAGGCGGCGCTGATTCATTACTTTCAACAAGTCTAAAATATTATGAAATAGATCCCTTCCTTGAATTGGTAGATTTTTACGGACTTCACTTGACTGCTAAATATTCATTAAGAGACGATTATTCCCCTTTATCCGGTATAATGACCAACATGGCAACTTCATCGGCACAATCCGTTGATTTAAATTATAATGGAAGCAGAAAGTTTAGTTCAACATTAAATTTTACAATTAACAATAAAACTTATTCGGATGCATTTAAGAAAATCGGATACTTGAATAGCCAGACTATTTTAGTCCGCTCCCAATCTAAATTCAATTTCTGGAATCCTTTGTCGGGAGATTTTTATTATGAAGTCTCTACTCAAAAATCGGCAAAGCTTCAAAAGGTTTTTGTACAGGTTCCTATCGGCACCGGAAATTATATCTATCTTGGCGACTTGAACCATAACGGTATAGCGGATGAAAATGAATTTCAACCGTCGTTATATAACGCTAACTATGTTCTTATAACAGTACCTACAACTCAGCTTTATCCGGTTATCGATCTTAAAACAAGCTCTCGTTGGAAGGTTGTCTATGGCGATATTTTTGACAAAGGCTCTTTGCTTGAAGAAATACTAAAACCTTTCTCATCCGAAACATCATGGCGTGTTGAAGAAAACAGCACTGAACCCGATTACAAGAAAATATATTTGCTTCACTTTTCGGACTTCCAACAAGAAGCTACAACTATTCAAGGCTCCAATTTTATTCAACAGGATTTATATATTTTTGAAAACGATAGGGATTTATCATTCAGACTAAGATATGTGCAGACGAAGAGCTTAAACCAATACAGCGGCGGCTCCGAGCGTATATACATGAGGGAACAAAGTATAAGAATAAATTTCAAAATGGTAAAAGAAATTAGTAATCAAACGGATATTATTAATCAAACTAATAACGTCGGCGCTCCCGTAATCTCAAATCTTCAACAACAAATCTCGGGAAATAATATTACCTCGGATTTCTCATATCGACCCGAAAGAAATGTAGAAGTAGGTTTTGTTATTAAAGTCGGTAGAAGTCAGGATAATTTTCCTTCTACGCCGACTATTATTAATTTAAACTCTCAAACTTTGAGGCTTAATTTGTCCTTTGCAAATACCGGTAGATTGAGAATTGAATTTAAACGTGATGAACTTCGTGCTAACATTACGACTAATTTTATTCCCTTTGAATTAACATCGGGAAATGTAATAGGAAAAAATTATTATTGGCAGCTTAACTTTGATTACCGTCTTGCGACTAATCTTCAATCTACAATCAGCTATGACGGCAGAGCATTAGGCAATGAAAAAACAGTTCACACTGCAAGGGCAGAAGTAAGAGCATATTTTTAAATTATGTTACGCATGTTTTTTTTCTATTGCCCCGCCATTTATGGCGGGGGTTAAATAGACCCTAAAATTCATGGCTTTAGCCTCATTTTAGCTCATAATGTGTCTAAAGCCAATCAACCTGTATAATTTTATTCCCCGACATAAATGTCGGGGTAATTGATAGTAGCATAATGTGTAAGGTAAATTATTAAATTATTTATATGGTGTTGTAATGAAAATAATAACTAATCTTGTTGAAGTTCATATCTTTAGAGAAAAAGGGAAGCGGCTTCAATTTCTCATATTAAAAAGGGCAGCCAAAGAAATTTATCCCGGCTTATGGCAGATGGTTTCAGGGAAGATTAAAAAGAATGAAAAAGCATATTCTGCTGCATTAAGAGAGATGAAAGAAGAAACAGGACTAACCCCGGTTAAATTTTGGGCTGCGCCTAACGTCAATTCATTTTATGATTCATCGAACGATTCCGTTACCATAATTCCCGTATTTGCAGCCTTAGTTGATTCAAAAGCCGCAGTAAAAATCAGTCACGAGCATAATGAATTCCGTTGGGTGTCAATTGAGGGAGCAAAGAAAAAATTAGCTTGGGAAGGGCAAAGAAAATCAGTCGATATAATCTCAAAATATTATTTAAAACAGCAAAAATTTTTCAACGTCGTACAAATCCCCCAAACACATAAATAGTTGTCATTTCGACTCCCGCAATCGGGATAAACTCCGGAATAAATCCCACGAATTCGCAAATAGTTGTCATTTCGACCGAAGGGAGAAATCCCACGAATAGCTCAGTCACACAAGTTGCGCATTGGATATCTCCCCGCAAACGTGGCAGGCAGTCGCTGGTTTATCCCGTATGCGGTACTCCTTCGATATGACACAGTTGAGTACTGTAATCGAGCGTCATTTTCCCACCACTCATCACTCCAATATTCCACCCCTCCCCTCAATACTTATACTTCAACCACCTAACCACCTCATTCCACTTCGGCTTCTTACCCGACATTAAAATCCCCACACGGTAAATCTTTCCTGCAAGAGGAAAAATTCCAACCATCGTTGCAATATTGACAACCACCGCCAAAACAAACTGCCAAACCGGTATATCCACCAAAGCCATCCTTGCCGGCATCACGATAATCGCCGCAAACGGAAACATCGACGCCACCATTCCAATCATCCCTTGCGGATTATTCTGTATTGATATCGCGATATAAAACGGGATTAAAATCAACATCATCAAAGGCCACATACTCGATTGCGCATCCTGATCATTATCAAATATAGCCCCAACAGTCGCAAACAATCCTAGGAAAGTAATCAATCCGATAAAGAAATTTAACAGAACATAAAACACCTGGAACAGCGTAATATCAATAGTAAAATCCTTCGGAAGCACAAACCATGAAGTGGATATTATCATAATCAAAGGCAAAAGCCAAATCGTCATTTGCGCAATACCCGTAATTCCCGCGCCTAATATTTTCCCCGTCATCAATTCCTTACTGTCTACCGAAGATAAAAGCACCTCAACAATTTTATTATTCTTTTCCTGAAGCACCGACCTCATTATCATCGTTCCGGAAAAAATTAAACTCAAGTAAAGAAGAAAAGTAAAGATAAATGAAAGCGCCTGGTTACCCTGTCCCTCGGCTTTGATATTTTTACTTCCTGAAACCCGGAACCCGCTAAAATCGACCGCCTTTGTTGCATAAGAAATTTCCTTATCAGAAAGCTCCTTACCCGCAAAATGAATATTGACCAAAATTTTATTTATCGAACCCTTTAACTTATCGAACAAGGAATTGTTATTCGGATTCTTGGAATAATAGTCAATCCTCTTATCGTTAACCGCCGAATCAGGAATATAAATTACTCCCGTTAATTTTTCTCCCATCAGTTCATTTTGCAAAGAGGGAAGAGAAGCGTCAAACTTTTCCTTATTCAAAGTAGCGTATGAAATCTTATAACTCCCGCTTTCCACAAGCGGTAGACTGCTAAATTCCTTTTGAGCCGCTGAAGTAATCTGCTCCGATCCCGAAATAATTTTCAAAGAAGCAGTCGCATTCGAATCGTAACTCATTAAATACATTTGGAACATAATTAACCCGATAAAAAGAAGCGGTACAAGCAGAGTCATTGAGACGAAACCTTTGCTTAAAACTTTTTCTCTTAATTCTCTTTTTATGATTGATAGGGTTCGTCTATTAAACATTTTTTACCTCCAAGTTAGAAGCGCCTTCAAACTCACCCCCTGCAAGCCCAACAAAAATTTCCTGGAGTGAAATTTCATTCGCATTAAATTTTGTAATAGTAATATTTTTTTCCACCAATGCCTTTAATAACTCCTGTACCTGGTCCGGCTGCTTTACCTTTATCCCCGTTGAATTTCCGTAATCTTCGATCTTTTCGATTATCGGATTTCCATTAAGAAATGAAATATCGCCCCGGTAATTTATACTTACATTTTGCTGAGCATATTTAGATTTAATCTCCGTCATAGAACCGTTCAATATAACCTTCCCTTTATCAATCATAGTAATATGATCGCACATCCTTTCCGCAAAATCCATAAGGTGAGTAGAAAAAATTATCACCTTCCCTTGCTTCTTCAGATCGAGTATAATTTCCTTAAGAAGATTTGTATTGATAGGATCCAGCCCTGAGAAAGGTTCGTCAAGAATAATAAACTCCGGATCATGGATAATAGTAGTAATAAACTGTACCTTCTGCTGATTCCCTTTAGATAAATCCTCTACCTTAGCGTTCTTCCTATCGGAAAGCTGGAACCTTTCAAGATACTCAGTAGCTTTCCTTTCGATACCCTTACCGGTCTTACCCTTTAACTCAGCAAAGAAAAGCAGAGTTTCCAAGACACTCATTTTTTTATAAAGCCCGCGTTCCTCAGGCAGATAACCGACCATATCCTTAAACTCCTGACCAATCTTAGACCCCTTAAGAATCACCTCACCGCTATCGGGCAGATAGATATTCATCATCATACGGATAGTAGTAGTTTTCCCCGCACCGTTTCTACCGATTAGTCCAAACACAGACCCCTCAGGAACAGCAAAAGAAACATCATCGACAGCCTTCAGACTCCCGAACGACTTAGACAAATTGCGGACTTCTAAAGCAAACATAAAACTCCTCAAAAATTTAGGGTATAATATCGGTAGCAAAAAGGAAAAAACAAAAAAATAGTGACGAGTAACGGGAAATTAGTAACAAGTAACGAGTGACAAGTAAAAAATCCTGATAATAAAATGAAAAGCCATAAAGACCTAGAAGTTTGTAAAAGAAGTGTATCCATTATCTATCTGTCATATCGAAGGATCCGCCGGACTCGAGTGCCTGCCCCGTTTGCGGGTAATGGCACTAACATAGGGAATAATTGAAATAATGATTATATTTGTTGAAAATCAAAGGAAAAAAGATGACGCCAAATTTATCATTATTAAGAAGCAATCAATTAAGAGAATTTCTTAGGA
>JAKAFW010000044.1:0-25977 GCA_021817845.1 Bacteroidota bacterium | reverse complement strand
ATATTATTGAATTACAAGTTGTTACAAAAATGATTTTATTTTCAAATCGATTTTAGAAAAAATGTCTATAACATTAATAAATTAAATAACATACAGCTACCGTTATTTCCTTAACGGGACAGTAGTGTACTATAATAACCTTTTGCGTAACGTGAATTACTTACAAATAAACTAATAAGAGCAATTATTTGAAGTTAAGCATTAAATAAATACTAAAAAATATGCCATATTTCAAGTTGTAAAATAGATAAATAAACAAGAAAGAACAAAGAAAAAATGGCTGATTGTAAAATTTACCGGTAATGTTTACTATATATGTAAATATTACCGATAAGTTAGAAATTCATTGTTTTTGTTCAAAGAACATTCTGTGAAGTTCATATAGAAATTCCGTACCAGAAAATTTTGATTCATTTTTACTCAGATATAAATACCCTTAACACAAATACCTCTATTAAAGCGTAATATTTACCGGTAATTATTTCACATAATCTGCGGTTATCAGTAGTCGAATTGAACATGGGATATCTCCCCGCAAACGGGGCGTGCACTCGATGATTTATCCCGTATGCGGGACTCCTTCGATATGACAAATCGGTAATTGTCATTAGGAATTTGTTAATCCTCTACGAGGATTTGCCAATGTAAAATAAACCTTTTCCTACAATAATTTGACATCTACGAGGTCTAAAAACATCGTAGATGTTTGATTATTGTAGAAACAAATTAATCCAACAAATAAACTATCCTCGTAGAGGATAAATAAATACTTTTCGTACGTTAAATACAAGTGATTACAAAGGTTAGGGAGTTTGGAAGAAATATTAAGACGCCTATGCGTTTTTCGGGAGATTTATTAATTATGAACACGGATGTAATTACAAGAGTTGTTAAATACTATTTCACTGTAGGAATGGGAAAGTGAATGTTTCTAATATTGCTGTCATTTCGAATCCGTCCGCTTTCAGCGGATTAGCCGGTGAGAAATCCCACGTATAAGCTTGGGTGGTCGAGTTGAGCATGGGATTTCTCCCGGAGTTTATCCCGATTGCGGGAGTCGAAATGACATCTAGAAGTTGTGCAACAGACTCGATAGACAAGATCCTTCGATATGACAATGAGAAAATGAAATTGTCATTGCGAGGCGAAGCCGAAGCAATCTCATACATTGTAGAGAGATTGCCACGCACCCTTCGGGTGCTCGCAATGACAGTAAAAAAGAGACGCTGTAGAAAGAATCGCTCAATTTAGGTGAAAGTAAATAAACATTGCTGTATCTGATACTGATATATTGACATATATCGTTCATTGGCGTATATTTGTTCTATGAAGATTATCGAGACTACAGTTTTTACTAAAAAGATAAGTTCCTTATTAACCGATGAGGAATATCGTAATTTTCAAAATGAATTAATCTTAAATCCAGAAAAAGGGAAAATTATTCGGGGAAGTGGCGGATTGAGAAAAGTGAGGTGGGGAATTTCTGGAAGAGGGAAAAGTGGCGGTGTTAGAATTATTTATTATTGGATTTTAAAGAAGGATACAATTTTGATGTTATTAGTTTATCCTAAAAAGGAACAAGACAATTTAACTCCATCACAATTGAAAATATTGAAATCATTAGTTGAAAAGGAATTACAATGAGAGACGAATTATTTGAAGAATTGAAAGAAAGTATTGAACAAGGTGGTAAAATAATAAAGGGAAAAAGGAAACCTGGCAGAAAATTTAATTTTAAAAATCCAGACCCGAAACAGATACGTGAAAGATTAGGTTTAACTCAAAATAAATTTGCAATACTACTTGGAATTAGTACTTCAACACTTCAAAATTGGGAACAAGGAAGAAGAAAACCAGAAGGCCCAGCAAAGGTTTTATTAAATGTCGCAGCAAAATATCCCGATGCAGTTTTAAATACAGTTTATAATCAGTAACTGCTCATATTACGCATGATAGTTCAACATATTATCAAAAGAATACTAAATTGTAGCACAGAATAATATTCTGTGCTACGGGAACAATCCTCAAATGAGTTTTTACGTAAGGAGACTTAATAAAGAATTGTATTCTAAAGTCCGGGGAAGCTTTAAGCGATGCAGAGTACAATTTAAAAGACAAAAGATACTGCTCCGCTATTATTTGACCGAGCCTGCCTGTCGATGAGGTAAGAGCCATTATCTCAAACACAATTATTTCATCCATCCGATAAATCTCGAAGGGACGACCGATAGAGTCTGTTGCACAACTTCCAGATGTCATTTGGAGTTATTGAAAAAGGCATTGCCTTTATTTATTAAAAGAATGACCACTTGTGTCATTTCGAATCCGTCCGCTTTCAGCGGATTAGCCGGTGAGAAATCCCCTGATTAGCTAAGTTACACGAGTTGAGTATGGGATATCTCCCCGCAAACCCCGCAAACGGGGCAAACGGGGCAGGCGCTCGAGTCCGCCGCGGCGGATCCTTCGATATGACACAAAAAAAAGCTTCCCCGTTAAGAGGAAGCTTTGGAACGATTAGCACATCTAACGCACTTGCTGTTAGCTTATCTTTGGCGAAGTAGAAGAATATTGAACTACTTTACCTTCAGCGGTTTTGGAAGCTACACTGAGGTATAAAATACTCTTAGTGTATTTTCCTGCTATTAGTTTCTGCTTTAAATCGAAGTCCATTTGAAGACTGTATGCTTGAGCAAAGTTGAAGTTAGCAACTTCTTTTGAACAAGCAACAATCTCGTAAGGTGCATCTACCGGATTGGTAGGATCGTAAAAGCATACGAGTGCGTTTGCCGATAAGTTTACTTCTTCCGGTGAGAAGATAGATGCAGTGCCCAATGCTAGGAGAGAAGCAAGTATTTTATCAGTATCAACTACAACAGTATCTACAGGTAAACCGAACCCGCCCGGAGTAATAATATTATTTTCGGTAGGTTTATCTGTGTTCGAATAATTGAAGTTTTTCTTGACGATGGTGTTGAACGCTGAAATACCGGGCATCTTTACGATTTCCCAGATTGCTGCGAGTGTAGCGAGTGACAAAATATTCTTAGAAAGATTTACTGTTACAGCGAACTTTTGTCTAACTTCTACAACTTCAGGATTGTAGTTGACGTTGAAGCTGGAAGGACGGGCTGATAAGATTGTCCTATTTGATCTTGTTCTGGCGGATAAATTGCCCAATTTACCGCTCAAGTTTCCGATTATGTTTCCTTTTACTATAGCCATGATATTTCCTTAATTTATTATTTTTGATTTTTTCAGCTATAAGCTGTTCCCGTTTTTCGGGAGATTTATTAATTATGAACACGGGTGTAATTATAAGAATTGTTAAACACGATTTCACTGTAGGAATGGGAAAGTGATTGTTCCCTAATATTGCTGTCATTTCGAATGATCCACCGGAAGTAATTCCCAGATATTCGTGTCATTTCGACTGAGTCCCGCATACGGGATAAATCAGCGAGGGAGAAATCCCATATATAGCCGTTTGTCTCTTCTTCTAAAATAGTATCTGCTCCTTATGATTGTCGGGCTTGTATATGGGATTTCTCCCCGCAAACCCCGCAAACGGGGTAAACGGGGTAAACGGGGCAGACAGTCGAGTCCGCCGCGGCGGATCCTTCGATATGACATGAAAACAAGTGTCATTTCGAATCCGGCTTTAGCCGGTGAGAAATCCACTGAACAGCTGCTTGTCTCCTCTAATGAGATAGTCTATGATTATCATGAGTGCCGGCTTGTATATGGGATTTCTCCTCCCTGCCGGTCGTCGAAATGACAATTTGGATTACGTCATTTCGAATGATCCGTATAAAGACGAAAAATTAAATCCCGGAGGAATGACATTATTATAGAAACATTTCATCCGAAGATGAGTGTTTTAAATTAGGGAAGCTAATCAGCTTACGGTTTCGTTTTCGGAAAAGAATATTATTTATTGCAGATTCGGATAAAAGATATTTCTGAGATAATTTATCAACCGCATCACCTAACGACATTTTATTTCTCAAATCTCTGTATTCATTTTTTACGATGAAATTGCGTACTGCAATTTCGTCAATCAATCCGAAGGATTGAAGTTTTTGGAAATAAGGATTGGATAAAAAATTATCAATACTTCCCGGGAATTCGTCCCATTGCGATATAACATTCTTTGATTTTTTCATAATGTTTTTTAGTTGAAAAATATTCTACGAATTGAAATCCCACAACGATTGATGCTTATGATTTGTTTGCCTTTGTTTGTTTGAAAGAGGAAAATTCATGCGAAATTAAATTGAACCTAAATCTCTCTTACAAGCCCGGCAATCATTATAACAAAAGATTATCTTTTCCCTCTTCCCAAAGAGAAAGATACCCGTGAGATTTCGGTTTCGATCTTTTGGTTGATTTGGTCTTTGACTTGATCGAGTTTTTCCAAAAGCAAGGTTGTGTTAACCTTGTATTTCATTTCGTATTCAAGAATAGAAATACGCTTCTCAATTGAATTGTACGCAAAGGCAATTGAAATCATCAATGTTATAAGGTATAAACTGAATTTAATTAATTCGATTGCGAGTTTTATTTTTTCTTCTTTTGCCATAATAGTGATTTAGGGAATGAATTGGAGTATTAAAATTATTATTAGGACTGTTGTAATTGCACCTAATAAAAGTGTGTTGTAAAAAGTTATGTTTGATTTATCGAGTATTGTCTCTTTGATTTTTAATGTGTCAACTCGTAGCTGGTAAATGGTATCTATACGAATCATTTCTTTTGTGGTTAGGTTAAGAAAATATTCCATTGTAAGGGCTGCCTTATCGGCAGTTAAATTTCCATCTGGAGCCGGCTTGATGTTGATTGAAAGTTCGTAGGCGCTGTCTTCTTTGGTGAAGTTGTATGTTGAATCTTCGGCAGATGGCTTTAAGATAACTGCATTATGAAAAGTTTTTGTTTTTGTAGTAATGATCTCCTTCCCTTTTTTATAAAGCTGTTGTGTATTACCGGTTGAATATGTGATATCGGTTTTTAATGTTTCTTTTTTAGTAGTGTACTTTATAAGGTAGATTATTCCTGCAAGAAGGGTTAGAAATATGATAATATAAATAATTTTGTTACGCATGGTTTTACATTCCTATGATAAATTGGAAACCGATGAATCGGTTTGGAAGATCGAATTTATTATTTGTTTTCCCATAGATAAATCTATGGGCTGCTTTTATTAATAATTCAGGATAGTAGAGCAATTCGAAATATAATGGTAGCAGAGCGTGGTAAAACCTTCGAGGTTTAGGAAAACCTACGAGGTTTCTCTGGATGACCGATGAATCGGTTAAAGGGTTGTGTCGGTTATTATTTTTCCCATAGATGAATCTATGGGCTGCTTTTATACCTTTTAATAGATTCCATAGCGCGACAAGCCTGTCTACCGGACAGGCAGGCCGCAATGGAATATGTTTGATGGAACATGGAATATGTAAACCAAATTTGAAATATCTTGACACAAAAAACATAGATTTAAATGGCAATACTATAAAGTAGCCCACGATTTCCAATCGTGGGTTTAAATAATAAAAACAATTGGTTCTAACCGTTTCAACGGTTTCTACATATTTGAGTATTAAATTTTTATTCATTTCGTTATCTCTATTCTGTTGAACCAACCAATAAATATTTCTTGTGAATGTTCGCGCTCCATTAGTTCGATATATCTTTTTGCTTGATAAAAATTGAGAAGATTGAAAATGAGCCTTTGTCCGTTTGCTGCAATACATTTGTTGAGTGCCGACAGCGTCTGATTGCCGATTGCTCCGTCAACAACAATATCCGGATATAATCGGGAATTTCTGTTGAGAAGATTAATTGTCCTTTGGAGGAATTCAGATGCAACACTAACGCCAAGGTTAACGCTGCTTTCGAATAATTCAACTGCGATTGATTGTGTTGGAAGAAAATCTCCTTTTATTTTATTCCAAAATTCTATCCGGTAAAATTCCTTCACAAGTTGATTAAGTTGTTGATTGCTGCGTATATCGACAGCGCCGGAGTCTATGATTTTCCAGCCGGACCAGGACGGATGTTTTGTTCTTGATATTCCTTTGTATGTAAAGCCGCCTTTGTCATTCAGATTGTTGCTGATAAAACCTTCGTAGGAAAAAGCTTTATTATAGGCAGAAAGAAAGTCAGTAGACAATGGTATGTTGACAATAAGCATTAGTTACTCTCCTTGAATTTTTGAACTGCTTTTAATCCGAAGGCTGAAGTTATCAGCGTTAGCTTCTCCCACGTAAGAGTGTAGATTCCTTTTGAGTGAAATTCAAGCAGCCAATCAGCAATAAACCAAAGGACGATAATAAGCATTGCGATTCTTGCAGAACTTAGATTTCCTTTATCATCGGAAATGCACAGACTGATAGTCCGTGCTACGGAGGAAAATATTTTTAATAATGTTTGCATGGTTATTTTTTTTGAGAGTAAAGAAAAGGTAAAGAAGGGTTATTAGCACTGTAGAATTGAGAAAGTTGTTTCTGTCACTCCTGCCTGCGGCAAGCCTTCGGAGTTTTTTTTAATGATTGCCTTGCGTGCTATAATACTGCCACTCCTTCGGGATTTTTTTTTCTTTCATAGCTGGTATTACTATATAAAAATATAATCCAAAACTATTCTTACTGTTTTATTCCGATTTTATCGATGTGATACCAATCAGATTTGCTTTGAGGAATTATAATTAGTATTTGTTAATCCTCTACGAGGATTTGCCAATGTAAAATAAATCTTTTCCTACAATAATTTGACATCTACGAGGTCTAAAAACATCGTAGATGTTTGATTATTGTAGAAACAAATTAATCCAACAAATAAACTATCCTCGTAGAGGATAAATAAATACTTTTAGTACGTTAAGTACAAGTGATTACAAAGGTTAGGGAGTTTGGAAGAAATATTAAGTTGCGCCTATGTGCCTGTCGGCAGTGAGCGTTGCAGAACTCTCCTATTTAGTCTCGAACGTAAAGAGAGGTCTCAAAACTGTCTAAAATGGGATTTCTCCCCGCAAACCCCGCAAGCGGGGCAAACGGGGCGAGTCCGCCGCGGCGGATCCTTCGAAATGACATCTGGAAGTTGTGCAACACTCTCGGCAGGCAAGCCTTCGGGATTTTTCTTTTATCTATTCTCGAATATACGTTATTATGGTAGAGGTAACTGCGCATCTTCATATTTAGTGAACAATGTCGCCGGCTCATCCGGCGTTCTCCTCCCAAATTCACCGTACTCAAAAAGGACTAAAATTATCGCTTTACATGTCGATAAAAATCGCGGATCGTTTTCCTTTCCCTCTGGAATTATCAGATGTGCCAACTCTTCAAAATAATCCGGGTCATTAACGGGAAAATTAACTATCCGTTTATGATTGCACGGCAGTTTCTTAAAATAATAACGGATTTTTTCAAGCATTGCATATAGCTGACTTTCATATTTATCAAAATTTTGTGTTATAAAAAACTCGGCACATTCCTTGTTTACCCAGTTGACGATAAAAATATTTCTGACTTCCGTATAGTTGTCTTTAATAAAATTGGCTTTGATCTTAAGATTAAAGCTGCCGAATTTCTTTTCAAATGGTACTACGGCAACAACGTTTTTCGCTTCGGAATTTAGAAAGTTAAATATCTCTTTAATTACTGAGTGATCTATTCCGGCAAGATGGCAGATGAAGTGATGCATCGGTGTTTAATTAGAAAAACAAATCCCTTTTCTATAATAGTTAAATAATTTACATAGAACTAATTTATTTTTACGGAAAAAAAATAATGATTTTGTTTTTTATCTCAAAATTTTAATGGAGTGAACAAATGGGAATCTATTCATGGGCAAAGGGACCAACTTTTGATTTTATCCGCGAAGAAATAATGGAATATTGCAGCGAACTGCCCTCAATAGAGGATCAGATAGGATATTTAGCCTTTATCCTGAAAGAATGGAAAAATAATCCTCCCGAATTAGATCAAAATATTAGACGAATACCTGCTTTCGAAATCTTTATCCAAAATGAAATCGAATTTAGAAAGTTGCTGTTAGAAACGAATAATATGCTTACTCCGGGTATTGTAAAAATAACCGGTAGAGTCCCGGAGGTTGTTAGAATATTTGAAGCTATGAAATCTTCTGAAATAATCTCTCTGAAAACCGAAGCTTCTCAAATCGGCAAAATATTCTTTAGCGAAAAGTTTGATGTCAAAACTTTCGCCTCAAAGTATAACGCAAGAAAAAAAGATTTAATTGAAGAGGAAAGAAGCACAACAAACGAGTCTTTATTAAAGTTTGTGAATGATTTGATTGAAACAAGTTACAAGGGTAAACCGGAAATGTTAAATAAGATATCCAGACACATCGAAAGGGTAAGAAAAAAATAGTATATACTATAAATACGATTTTTCCTTAAATGCCTTCCTTAAATTTACATTAAACTTTTTTGCCTGACTACTGGTAGGCAGGCTCCTTTGATATGACATAAAAATAAGTGTCATTTCGACTGAGTCCCGCATACGGGATAAATCATCGAAGGAGAAATCTCCTGTTTAGCCTAGTATAAAACAAAACATAGGAGCATTAACAATGTGGAAATCTATGCCTACCGAACAAGACCTTCAGAACGATGAAGTCTTAAAAAAACTTCAACGAATCGAAAACCTTCTCGACGAAAACAAAAGCAATCTGCTAAACTTCAATCAAGCCGCTCAGTATTTAAGTATATCACATTCACATCTTTATAAATTAACAAGCATGCATAAAATCCCCTTCCATAAACCTACGGGAAAATATCTTTATTTTTTTAAGAGTGAACTGGATAGGTGGATCCAGGGAAGATGGAACATGGGAGATGGGGTATGGAAGATGGGAAAAAAATAAAACGGAAATAGTATAATGAACTTTAAAGAAATTGCTAAGGATTATTCCAGCGCATTCGGATTTAACTTATTACCGCTCGAAAATAAAGTACCGAAAATCTCTGCCGGAGGGGGATGGGAAAAATGGCAGTCCACGCAAATGTTATTGGACGATATTGATTTGCTGGGATGGCATTCTCCAATTAACGGCATCGGCGCTATATCAGGTATCAATAAGCTTAGATGCCTCGACTTTGATAATGTGCCTGATTATGATTTCATTAAAAGTTTTTTAATTAAGCTCGGCTTTCCTCTTGAATATTTATGGACTGTAAAAAGCGGAAGCGGTAAAGGTTATCATATCTGGTTCTATTGCGATAATGCCTCTTTCTTGTTCGATACTTTAGGCGGAGAAAAATCATACTATAAGCTGCGGACTGTCAATAGCTCTCTTTGCGACCATATTGAATTGCGCTGGAAAAATTGTCAGACTGTCTTGCCTCCTTCCTATCATCTATCAGGTAGGCAATATGAATTTATAAATTTACGCGAAGGAATTCCTTCAGCACCTCCACAAAATATCGGAGCCGGAAAGCTCATTGATACGATTAAGCATTTTTGCGCTCTTAATATCCCTGCCGCAAATGCTAGCCCCGAACTACGAGAAAATGAAAAGTGTTCAGGCGGGATTAACATTGACCAAAAGGAAGGTGTTGAATGTGAATGTAATCTAACTACGGTAAAAAAGGCTGCTGAGTTTCTTAGCGGCGGCATAAATAACTATGATGACTTTTTAAGAATCGGCTTTGCATTAGCTTCCATCGGTGAATCCGGAAGGGAATTTTTCCTGATGATAGGTAAAGATAATCCTAAATATCCCGGCGACTCTGAAGCCGCACTTAATAAAAAGTTTGACGGCTTGCTTAAGGATTATCGCGGCGATATTACACTGGGCTCTTTCTTTGATATCGCTAAGAAATATGGATTCAAATTCCCCAGGGAAAATATGATGCGCAGTCATGGTGAATTTTGGCGCATTAAGGGCGGCAAAGCTGTTATTATCCGCAACCAATTAATCGGATTCCTCGAAAACCGCGGCTTTGCTAAGATGTTCCTTGGTACCGATTATATCTTTGTCAGGATAACTCATAACATCGTTAAAGAAGTAACACCCGTTTTAATCAAAGACTTCATACTTGATTATATAAATGCCAATCTGGAAGAGCATATTAAAAATTTACTAATTGAAAGTCTGATTGCAAATGCCCGAAGCTTCTTCTGCTCCGACTCTCTTGAATTCTTAAAAACTGCGGATGTTAATTTTATCGAAGATACAAAAGATAAAGCAATGTTCTTTTTCAATAATTGTCTTATTGAAGTGATGAAAGATTCCGTAGAAATAAAGAATTATAACCAGTTGAATGGATATATCTGGGAGGAACAATTGAATAAAAGAGATTTCTCTTCGTCTTCCTCAGTTTCGGATTTTGAAACGTGCATAAATAATATTTGCCTTAATAACGGACAAAGAATTATTTCTCTTAAAACTGCTATCGGTTATTTGCTGCATGCTTATAAGGATCCTTCATGCGCTAAGGCAATAATTTTCATCGACGAAAAATTAAGCGATAGCGCATTCGGCAGATCGGGCAAAGGTCTTATTTCAAAGGGCATATCTCAAGTTAAAAATATGCTTAGATTCGACGGCAAGAATTTTAAGTTCGATAAGAGCTTTCCATTTCAATCAGTCAACCCGGATACGCAAATAATTTTTTTTGATGATGTAGCTAAGAAATTCGGCTTTGAAAAATTGTTCTCTATAATAACTGAAGGGCTTACAATCGAAAAGAAAAATAAGAATGAATATTCTATACCATTCGAGAAAGCGCCGAAGTTATTGATTACAACTAATCATTCTATTACCGGAAGCGATGATTCATCCAAAGACCGCCAGTTTGTTATTGAGTTTTCTGATTTCTACAACGCCAATCACAAACCAAAAGATGATTTTGGAAATCTCTTCTTCTCTGATTGGAATAAAGAACAGTGGAGCGCCTTTGATAACTTTATGATTGATTGCTGCCGGCTGTACTTAAATAAAGGACTTACAGAATACCGCTATATAAACCTTGACAGGAAAAAGTTAATTGATGAAACGTCGCCGGAGTTTGAAGAGTTTATTAAAGAGATACCTCTTGATGTTGAGCATAATAAAAAAGAATTGTTCGAACGCTTCAAAAAAGAATACGAGGACTTTGGACAAATCAAGCAAAATACATTAACTAAATGGACAAAAGTTTATGCGCAATTATATGAATTAAGGATAGAGGAAAGGAAATCCGGCGTAGACAGGTTTATTATTTTTCAAAACAAGTCAAGATTAGGACAGGTGGACAAACACAGGGCAAAAGTTAATGATGATTTTTTCCAGGAAATCCTTTGATAACTTCTCAATATCAAAAGATTGGACAAAAGGACAAATTAATACTTAACTTTTTAATTAATAAATTGATATAGGGGGAGATATTAGCTAAAGAAAAAGAGGAAAATATATTGTCCAATTGCCCAAAATATTGTCATTTCGACCGGAGGGTCTGCCCCGTATGCGGGGAGAAATCCCATGAATAGCTCAGGACTCATAGTAACCATGGGATATCTCCCCGCAAATTGTTCAGGACTCATAGTAACCATGGGATATCTCAGTCGATGATTTATCCCGTATGCGGGACTCCTTCGATATGACACAAAAACAAGTGTCATTTCGACGAACGACAGTGAGGAGAAATCCCACGAATAGTTCAGGATTCATAGTAACCATGGGATATCTCAGTCGCAAAGCTCCTTCGATATGACACAAAAACAAGTGTCATTTCGACGAACGACAGTGAGGAGAAATCCCACGAATAGTTCAGGATTCATAGTAACCATGGGATATCTCAGTCGCAAAGCTCCTTCGATATGACACAAAAACAAGTGTCATTTCGACGAACGACAGTGAGGAGAAATCCCATGAATAGTTTGGGATTCATAGTAACCATGGGATATCTCCCCGCAAACCCCCGCAAACGGGGTAAACGGGGCAGGCACTCGGGGACTCCTTACTAATGACAACTGCTTCTCCCAGTCATATCGAAGGAGCTTTGCGACTGAGATATCCCATGCTCTACTCGTGTATCTAAGCTACTCGTGGGATTTCTCACCGGCTAAAGCCGGATTCGAAATGACACAAGTGGTCATTCTTGTTGAGTAAACTAAAATGCTCTGTATTTTAAGTTTATTGTGCGAAAAATATTCAGCGAGCGAAATATATTCATATCTATAAACAGTTCTTAAAGCCATCTTTCTTAAAAAAAGCTCTTTTTCTCTGTGGCACTTAAATTGGATTTTACCGGATAGAATTTATGTTTAAAAATATTAGGAGTTGAAAATGAAAATATCCCGAGAGATCTTGAATGATAATATGCTAAGAAAATTATTATCATTTTTTACGATCATTTTTGCAATTGCCATATTATCTGGTTGCTCAAAAAGCAGCCCGACCGGGCCCAGTGGCTCGCCTGCCACAGTGGAGGGCAGGGTAACCGGAAGCAGCTCTTCTATGGGCAAAATGCAAAAGTCATCTTCAACGCAAACCGGCGTACAGGGTGCAACTGTAATTCTTGCTATGATAAAAGCAGATGGTTCCCTTCAAACAGTTTCCAACGCTGCTGTTCAAACTGATGCAAGCGGTAAGTTTGATGTTGAAACTAATCTTAATGGTATTTCAAACTTAGTTGTCGTTGCAACGCAAGGAGCCAGCCAATGGAAAGCAGTGATTACCTCCCAAGTACAATCGGGACTTAAAGTTTATGCCGAACCACTTGACGATCAAACAACTATTAAAACCAATATCTTTATTAAAGCAAAAGAAAATAACGACGGAAATGTTACTTATTCAGAAATAGGAAATTATATTTCTTCCGGTATTGCTGCAGAAATTGAAAGTGATACGACAATGGAGAATGAGGTAGAAGCTTCCATTAACGCCGAAGCAAACGCTGAAGCTACTGCAGCATCTAATTCATCGATCGGAATAACACAAGCACAATGGCAGTCACTTATCAGCGGTGAGGCGGATGCTGAGGCATCGCTTGAAAGAAACTTATATTATGCAAATAATCAGAGTGACGATGATGCAGCGAAAGGTTCTTATTTTCAGGGGATGGTTAATGCATATACTAATGCAGGTCTATCTGCCGGTACTTATGTTAAGCTTATGGAAATTTCTGAAAGAGTGTTTATCAACAATACAACCAACTTAAATACTCAGGTTGCATTTTCATTCGAACAAAGATCCGAAGAGTTTAAAGCAATGGCAATGAGTTATGCTATCCAATCAAGCTTTACAGCACTCGGCGCTTCTCAATCCCAAATGTCTGATGCAATTACAGCAGGTACTAATTTAGCTGTTTCAATTAAAAACGCCCTTACAATTTCCGATATAAAAAATGATAATGAGACTTATCGATCTGCAATAGAAGCGGATATGTCGATATTACTCGGAATGAATTCTAATATGATGACAAACATGGATGCAAATCTTGCCGGATATAGAGCTACGCTTGAAGCTGCTGTCTCGTCAAACGTATCCGTGGACGCTATAGTAAATGCTTATTCTGTTTTTTATTCAAGTGTTAAAACTGAGATGTCAGCGGTTATGGGCACTACCAACGGTACGCACCTTAAGGCAGCAGCAGAAACCATGATGATCCTTTATGCAAACTTTTAATATTTTATTTTTCAATATTCAGGAGTCATAAGAAATGAAAAAGTTAAGCAGGTCACTAGTTTTAAGGGGTGAAAATATACATTATATGCTTATTATAATTATTGCATTAATTCTATCAGGTGCATCAAGTACACTGTACGCACAAGTACACCTCAGCATCCACTTCAACTTAGGAAGCCAGCCAGCGTGGGGACCTGCAGGATACGATTACGTCGAATATTATTACCTGCCCGGAATTGATGTTTATTACAGTGTTCCCCTACACTGCTATTACTATAATGATGGAGGACTCTGGGTACGAAGTGAGTACTTACCTCCGAGATATCATAATTATGATGTCTATAACTCTTATAAAGTCGTTTTGAATGAGCGAGATCCATGGAGAAATGATAGGGTATATCGGGAAAGATATTACTCATATAGAGATCGTCATGATCAACGTGATATCCGCGATAGCCATGATGCAAATTATAATCATAACGATCATCAGCAATGGAATGACGGACAGAGGCATGACAATGGTAATCACAAGGGATGGTACAAAAACAAAGAAAAACACGATAGAGATCATGAAGATGATCATGGAAACCATGACCATTAAAATAGAAAAAAAACGATTGTATGTTCAACAAGGCATGTATAAACTTATAGGAGAGCTGTTATGTTTAAGAAAGCGCATATAATATTATTCATATTCTTTGGAGCTTCAGTTCTGATCAAAGCTCAATCTGCATCCTATCTCGGTCCTCAAGTCGGATGGTACAAATCTGCAGATGCCGATAACAGTAAATTCATGATTGGCGGTGCATTTAGAACAAAATTGTCGACAGGCTTTGGGCTTGAGGGATCAATCAACTACAGGCAGGAACAATACAACAACGGTGATGTTACAGTAACAAGCTGGCCTGTAATGGTAACTGCGCTTCTATACCCGATTGATTTTCTTTATGGTGCAATCGGAGTAGGCTGGTATAATACAGCATTTGATTATAGACCTACAATATTTAGCCTCAACGGAAGTTCTGAAACTGAACAAAAATTCGGATGGCACTTCGGAGCTGGAGTTCAATTCCCTTTAGGCGGTAGTACAGATAACCCCAACTCAATCCTAACGGCAGATTTAAGATACGTTTTTCTAAACTATGACTTTCAGCAAATGCCAGGCGTATCAAACCTTAAAAGCGACTTCGTCGTACTTAATATCGGATTACTATTCCATTTATAAACTCATAGCGCGGCAAGCTTGCCTACCGAGAGCGTTGCAGAACTCTATTATTTAGTTTCGAACGTAAAGAGAGATCTCAAAACTGTATAAAATGGGATTTCTCCCCGCAAATGGGGTAGACCCTCCGGGACTAATGACAACTATTTGTATGTCATATCGAAGGAGCTTTGCGACTGAGATATCCCATGCTCTACTCGTGTATCTAAGCTACTCGTGGGATTTCTCCTCCCTATCGGTCGTCGAAATGACAACTGCTTGATAAATACGTTAGTGATCATTCTTTTAATAAATAAAGGCAATGCCTTTTCCAATAACTCGAAATGACATTTTGGAGATGTGCAACAGTCTCTACCGGCAGGCTGGCCGCAATTTTGAATTATGAATCCGCCGCGGCGGATGAATTTTGAATGAAACGCAATGAAATTGAGAAAATTTAACGCAAAAAATATTTTGATATAAAAAACAAAAATATTATTTCCAATACCATAAAATGTTGCCGCCCCGGATACTCTCCTGTGCGGCAACATCTTCCTTTGTAAAATGGTTTCTCATAATGTATATTCTAGAAAAAAGATGTTATTTATTCAACTACAAATGGAGCTGCTATGAAAAAACTCTTGATAGGAATGTTTTTATTTGTGACTGTGACATGCAATTTATTCGCCCAATCCCCTGGTAGAAAAAATTTGGGCTTTGGAATCATTCTTGGAGAACCAACCGGAGTTACTGTTAAATATTGGACGGATTATGACAATGCATTTGTCTTTGACCTTGGCTCTTCTTATTTCGGAAGCCCGCGGCTAGATGCGGATTATCTTTGGCACTTTAACGCTTTTAATTCAGATATGGCAAATTTATATGCCGGTCCCGGACTTGCATTAGGCTTTGGAGAAGGACATGGCTTTTGGGATAAAACATTCAGAGAAAACAGTGGAACTGCCCTTGGTTTCCGGGGAGTTTTTGGAGTAGATATTCTTCCACGCCGTACCCCGCTTGAAATATTCGGTGAAATCGGAGTGCTTGTAGGCTTAACGCCTGATTTTGGTTCAGGAATTGACGGTGCTATCGGGATAAGATTTTATCCTTAAACTAAATTTAAAGAATAACTGATAGGCGAAAACCTATATAAAAAAATGTGAATTTGTTTTTTTTGCACTAAAACTTAAGATGCAAGGAATTTGTTAATCCTCTACGAGGATTTGCCAATGTAAAATAAACCTTTTCCTACAATAATTTGACCTCTACGAGGTATAAAAACATCGTAGATGTTTGATTATTGTAGAAACAAATTAATCCAACAAATACAGTATCCTCGTAGAGGATAAATAAATACTTTTAGTACGTTAAATACAAGTGATTACAAAAGTTCGGGAGTTTGGGAGAAATATTAAGTTGACGCCTATGCGACAGGCAGGGGTGGCAGTATTGTAGAGTTTAATCAAAAAAAGTATCGTCTTTTTTTCATCCCTTTGGTCTATTGAATCTTACAATAATTCTCATTATAATATTTCATAAAGGTTTTAGTATCAATGCACAAATCGATACAAATGTTAGAAATATGAGGATGTCATGTCAAAGAGCAAATTAATAACGGCTGATACAATAAGTGAATTCGCCGAAAATATACTCAACACTGTGCGGGAACCTTTGCTTGTATTGGATAAAGAGTTAAGAGTAATTAAAGCCAATCATTCGTTCTTTGATTCCTTCAAAGTAACTTCCAATGAAACAATCGGAACGCTTATATATCACCTGGGAAACCGCCAATGGAATATTCCTAAACTGAAAGAACTCCTCGAGACAATCCTTCCCGAAAAATCAACTTTCGACAATTATGAGGTTGAGCATGATTTTCCCATAATCGGCAGACGAATAATGCTTTTGAATGCCCGGCAAATTGAAAGAGCCTTTGGAAAAGAGAAGATAATTCTGTTAGCAATAGAAGATATTACTGAACGAAAACTCGCCGAAAAATCGGTTAGTGAAACTAATCATGAAACTAACGAATATTTAGACATTCTTTTTAATCATGCCCATGCACCAATTATTATATGGGATGCTTCATTTGTAATCACGCATATCAACCATGCCTTTGAAAAATTAAGCGGTTATGATTCGATCGAAGTTATAGATAAAAAGATAGATATTCTTTTTCCAAAGGATAAAATTGATACAACAATTAATTTGATAAAAGATGCTCTTCTAAGCGACGAAAGACAGGAAATTATTGAAGTTGATCTTTTAACGAAAGATAAAAATATCAAGAGAGTTCTTTGGAATCCGGCAAATATTTTAGATAAGAAAGGGAACCATATTGTTGCAACAATTGCACAAGATATTACCAAGCGCAAACAGACAGAGGGAGCATTGACCATTTTGGAGACCCGCTATCGTCGTCTATTTGAAACGTCGAAAGATGGGATTATTATCATGAATGCAGACACCGGAAAGATTATTGATGTGAATCCATTTTTGATTGAGCTGTTGGACTATTCAAAAGAACAATTAATGGAAAAAGAAATATGGGATTTGGGATTCTTCAAAGATATTGCCGCTAATAAAGATAAATTTTTAGAATTACAGAAGAAGGAGTATGTTCGTTATGAAGACTTACCGCTTGAAACAGCTAACGGGCGAAAAATAAATGTTGAGTTCGTCAGCAATGTCTATTCAATGAATGACCATAAGGTAATACAATGTAACATCAGAGATATCACCGAGCGGAAAAGAATGGAACTTAATTTATCATCCGCAACAGAAATTGCAAAACTTGGTTATTGGGAATATCGTGTTGATTCAGGGAATTTTATTTTTAACGACATGTATTACAGGCTAATACACGGATCATCTACGGAAAAACAGGGCGGTAATATTATGAGCGGTGAAGAATTTGCCAGGAGACTTGTCTATCCCGATGATTCAAACCTTGTAGCCAAAGGTTTGCAGGCGGCGATAGAGTCGCCGAATCCGGATTTTTTGGGAAAGTCAGAAGCAAGAGTATTAAGGGACAATGGAGATGTAGCGAATGTCTCGGTTCAATTTAAGGTGGTGAAAGATCGTTCGGGACGAACCTATAAGGTCTTTGGCATTAATCAGGACATTACCGACGAAAAACGTGCCCGGAAAGAATTGATTAAAGCAAAAGAAAAAGCAGAAGAAATGAACAGACTCAAATCAAGTTTTCTTGCTAATATGAGTCACGAACTCAGGACACCCTTAATTGGAATTTTAGGATATGCTGAATTTTTAGAGAGTGAGTTAAAGGATGAAAATTTAAATCAGATGGCAAAAATTATAACTACCAGCGGGCAAAGGCTGAATAAAACTTTGAATAACATTCTCGATATTTCCAAAATTGAATCCGAAAAACAGCACATTAATCTAAAAGAACAGGATTTATTAATATGTTTAAGAGAGCAAATAAAATTATTCAAAGCTGCGGCTGAAGCAAAAGGATTGTCACTTAAATTTGAATCCGATTCAGAAATATTAAATGCATACGTAGACGAAGAGTTGTTCACGTCAATAATAAATAATCTTTTAAATAATGCAATCAAATATACAGAGACAGGCGGAATTACTTTAACTGCAAAACGGGATGAATATAATGCCGTAATAGAAATCAGAGATACAGGCATCGGTATATCGAAAGAATTTTTTGAGACTATATTTGAGCCATTCAGACAGGCAAGTGAGGGATACAGCAGAAACTATGAAGGAACCGGATTGGGCTTAACATTAGCGAAAAAATTTACTGATTTAATGGGCGGCACAATAACTCTGGAAAGTAATCAGGAAGACTTACTCAACGGACAGGCAGGAGGAAGTACATTTATATTAAAGTTTCCTTTAACTAATAAAAATTCTGAGGGTTTAATAAATACCAACTGGTCCTAATTATTATGAATGATACAAGGGAAAATACAAATCAACCAAAACCAAAATTGCTTTTTGTTGAAGATGACAAAGTCGCTACAGACTTGGTTAAAATATTATTAAAGGACAAATATGATATTGAAAGTGCAAAAACCGGGGAAGAGGCTTTAATAAAGGCAGAAGAAAATGATTATGATGCATTTTTAATGGACATTGGACTTCCCGGAAAATATAACGGGATTCAAACAACAATAGAGCTGAAGAAAATAAAAAACAATAAAGATAAGCCTTATATTGCCATAACTGCATTTGCTATGGCTGGTGATAGAGAATATTTTCTTTCTGAAGGATTAACCCATTATATTTCCAAACCTTTTGATTTCATAAAGTTTATAAAGTTAATTGACGAAGCGCTAAAGAATACAAAAGAGCTGATATAAAAAAAATCTGTCACTCCTGCCTTCCGGCAGGCAAGCCTTCGGAGTTTTAATTTTTTACGTTTGTTTTTTATGCTATAATATTGTTTTCTTGACCTTTTAATTGATTGTGAAGGTGAATTAGTTATTGATAAATCCTTCTCTTCATGGTAGGATTCTTTCAAATATATTTTGTCTTATTTCGTAACAACAATTTCATTTTGGGACTAAATAATCGTATAGATACATGATAAATTGTAAAAAACAGTCATATTTAAGGGTATCCACCTCGATGTGGATACTTGCACGAATATTGCTTGTTAAATAATAATTATTTATTAAGGTTTGTAAATGAGTGGTTCTCAAATGCTTTTGGTCATGGGTGGACTTATACTTATTTCCTTTTTAGGGTTAAATATCAATAGATCAATAACTAATGCCCAGTTACAAACTTATAATGCAGAATATATTGCTACAGCTACCGCAATCGGTCAAAGTGTTTTAAATAGAGTAACTACAAAAGCATTTGATAAGAACACAATTTCTAATCCTGTTTATTCACAGGGACTTTTTACGCCGGCAGATTCCTTAGCGCCGCCGCAAGGAAAACAGGTCAGTGACTTTGACAATATTGATGACTTTAACAGTTATACCGAAGTCGATTCTACTCCCCGTACTGATAATTACACGGTTAGGGTTAAGGTTAATTATGTTGATGATAATAATTCCACTACCATACTGTCAACAACTTCCAGAACAAAAAGAATTCAGGTCGCTGTTACTAATCCTATGATGAGAGATACAGTGTATTTATATTCCTACAAGAGTTATTAAAAGGATAAAGCAATATGAATGAAACTTTAGATATTGTGGGGTCATCCATAATAGGCGGCTTTATTCTCATAATGCTGATAGGTGTTACGCTGAATTATAGCAGTAAAAACCAAGAAACAAAGTTGAGTGAAATATCCCAATATTCAATGGCTAGTGTTGGAGGTATTGTATCAAATGATTTTGACAAGCTGGGCTATAGGGTTTCAGGCAATAAAATTTTGAGTATTACTTCTAATTCTATTTCTTTCCTTGGCGATATTAACAATGATGGAACTGCAGATACCATTAGCTATTCAACTGTTCAACAAAATAATACATTGAATCTTAAAAGATATGTTGGAAATTCAAAAAGTTCTTTCTGGATTTTCCCCATACAAAGTTTGAAAATAAATGGAATCGACAGTTCGGGAAATTCTACATTTACCATCAATAATATTAAGGGAATTTCTGTTTCAATTGTTTTATCTCAGCAGACAATTAGTAATTCTCAAACAAATGTAGGTGCATTTTGGGAAAGAACTTTTTATCCAAAGAATTTGAAATAATATTATGAATCAAAAGAAAGTTTATAAGGATTAAGTATTTATGGGAAGAATGTTATTAATTTTAGTGTTGGGTGGAGGAATGCTTTTCTCCGTTGCAAATTTAAATATTAACACCAGCAATGTTGCAATGGCAACTAATGCATACGTGGAATATCAAACTGCACAGGCAAAAGATTATGCCAGGAGCGGAGTTGAAATTGGAATTAAAAATCTATCAATTGATACTACTTATACGGGCACTTCAAGCAAGCAGCTCACGGGCGGAACCGTAACTATTACAGTACAAAATACTTCAAGTCAATTTTACAATGGCCCTAATATGAGTTTATCCAGCGCCAGATTGATTACGGCTGTCAGCCAGGTAGGCGGTGTGATCGATACAATAAGAACAGTTATTCAATTGCCGACTGCTTCAAGCAATCCAATTGTCCCTCCGTTTCTAAATTATGCACTAGCAACAGGTGGGAGCATTACTATGCATGGACATGTTACTATACGAGATGATGACAATTCTCAATGGAATGCAAACATTCATACAAATAATAATTTTCATATGGATGGAAATAATAGAATAAAGGGATTCTTAACTTATGTGGGAAATGCGTCGTCAAATCCAAGCTCGCGTTTAGATTCAAACATTGACCCGAATCAAAATCCTAACCATTTGGTTTCACATAGTCAGGGACCGGCGGTTACAATTCCGCAGTTTAATCCTGATACTTATAAAAATAAAGCCGGATTAACATATACAAGTAATGCTACTTTGAGCGGCAATATAACCCTCGGCAGCAAAGCAAACCCGGAAATAATTTACGTCAACGGCGATTTGAACTTAAACGGAAACACTACCCTGACAGGATATGGTATCTTTATTGTAAAAGGTAATATCCTTGTTAATGGAAATGTTAAGATCGAAGAACAAGATGAAAACGGCAGCAATGTGGGTTTGTATTGTACTGGAGACTTAAATGCTAAGGGCAAGGTAAGTATTAATGCTCAAATTCTGACAGGCGGCAATGCAAATTTAAATGGGAACGTTAAAGTTTACGGTAGCATAACCTCAGCAGGTGTAGCTAATTTTAATGGTAGTGGTAACATCACCATATATTACAAGCCGGCAAACGCAGCGCTTACACAGCCATTTTGGCCTCAGAATAATAATTCTACAACTACTACGCGCCCTTCAATTATTTCTTACTATGAATAAAAAGGAATTTGTTAATCCTCTACGAGGATTTGCCAATGTAAAATAAACCTTTTCCTACAATAATTTGACCTCTACGAGGTCTAAAAACATCGTAGATGTTTGATTATTGTAGAAACAAATTAATCCAACAAATAAACTATCCTCGTAGAGGATAAATAAATACTTTTAGTATGTTAAGTACAAGTGATTACAAAGGCTAGGGAGTTTGGGAGAAATATTAAGTTGACGCCTATGCGGCAGGCAGGGGTGGCATTATTACAAATTCCTATTTATCTTAGTGTAATGTATGACAATTAAATTGACCTTTTGCTCTGATGTTTAAAGCCATTAACAGAAACACAAATGAGAAATAGCACTATCCTTGTTATAGACGACGAGACAGATTACCTTGAATTGATGAAAGGACTTCTTCAGCAAGAAGGCTATAGCCAAATTATTACCGAGCAATTCCCGTTAAAAGTAATGCCGCTTTTGGAACAACACAAAATTGATTTAATTCTTCTCGATGTTTATATGCCTAAAATAAACGGGATGGAATTGCTTGAAAAAATTACTCAAACATATCCGCAAATTCCTATAATTATGATTACCGCGGTTGACGAATTAGAAATTGCATTAAAGGCTATTAAGCTGGGCGCATATGAATATATCATTAAGCCGCCGGATACTGATAGGCTTTTTCTTACTATCAAACGCGCTCTTGATCAAAGGCTGCTTGAATTGGAATTATCTTTTCACCGGTCGGTCCTCTCAAAATTCCATCCAAACAAATCAAATTTTTCAAATATCATTACCTCATCACCGCTGATGTATAAAGTTTTTGACCTGGTAGAAATTTTTTCAATGACAAATGAAATTATTTTGCTAACCGGCGAAACCGGCACCGGGAAAGACTTAATTGCAAAAAAGATTCACGACTTATCGCCGCGGAGAAATAACCCATTTATAGTTGTAAACCTTGCTTCTATTTCAAATAGTCTTTTTGAGAGTGAATTATTCGGATATGAAAAAGGTTCCTTTACCGGGGCTTCGAATGAAAAAATCGGATATTTTGAAACTGCTAACGGCGGTACAATTTTTCTTGATGAGATCGGCGAGCTGCCAAAGGAACTTCAAGGTAAGCTTCTTCGCGCAATTCAATATAATGAAATTTATAGGATCGGAAGCACAAAGCCAATTCAGTTAGATATAAGGATTATCGCTGCAACTAATAAAGACATTACCGGGGCAGTTGAGAAGAATGAGTTTAGAGCTGATTTGTTTTACCGGCTTAATAGGGCATCGATTCACCTTCCACCGCTGAGAGAAAGGGACAACGATGTCCTTTCGCTCGCAAATTATTTTATAAAGACTGCAAATCTGACATATAAAAAAAATATAACGGGAATTTTAGACAGCGTAAAAGAAAAACTTTTAAGCTATAGTTTCCCCGGAAACATACGAGAGTTAGAAAATAAAATTTTTAACGCTGTAGCAAAAACAAAAGATGATACTTCAATAATTGAGATGGACTTCCCAAAAGAATTATTGCCGGAAAAAAATTTGAATCTTATAAATACTAAACTTTTAACCGTAGACGAAGCTGTTACTAACCATATTCTGGAAATAATGAATTACACAGGCGGCAATGTTCAAAAGGCAGCATCTATTCTGGGAATAAGTGAAAGAACGCTTCAACGAAGACTGCAAAAAATCCACAAATGACGCTAAACGACAAACTTGACGCCAAAATTGTCGCTTAGTTTGTCTTAGATAAAAAATCCTACCAAAAAGTCCTTTTTTTACAGAATTATAACGGTAATTATCGAAAACATTTGGGCCTATTATTTGAAGTATATACAATTCATAAAAATTATTGGTATATAAATGTCCAACGTTCAATCCATGCTGGCGATAGGCGCCATGATAATTTTGTCTTTTATTTCGCTTAGTTTTAATTCGGCAGTATTAAATACATCTACAATCGACTTTCAAAATAAGGTCTCATTAACAGCAATTTCATTAGCTGATAATATGCTTGAAGAAATTAAATCTAAAAGTTTTGATCAAGCAACACTTCAATTCCCTACGAACAACCTTGCAAGCTTGACACCGCCCTCAAGCCTTGGTCCTGAAGCCGGTGAAGTTTATCCGAATTTTAATGACGTAGATGATTATAATGGATTTATCGACACTGTAGCGGCGCCATATTTTGAAACTTATTATTTAAGCTGCAAAGTTGAATATGTAAGCGGAAATTCACCTGACGTTGTAAGCAGTGTGCAGACGTTTGATAAAAGAGCTACGATAACGGTAACAAGTCCGTATTTAAGAAACAGCATAAGCTTAGCAGAAATTTTTACTTTGAAATAATTATGAACACTTTATTGGACATAGTAGGATCAACTATAATCGGCGGATTAGTTTTTTTAATAATGATGAACTTAAATACTTATTCGGCAACATATAAATATTCTTCGGATTCCGGATTAAGACTTCAGCAAAACGCGGCAACAGCAGCAAGCATTATTGACAATGATTTAAGAAAGATCGGTTATAATTATACACAGGGAAATCCGATAATTACTGCTCAGCTGCAAAAAATATCTTTTTTCTCTGATATAAATAACAATGGTGAAGTCGATTCTGTTACGTTAACTATCAGCGATTCAACCGTTGCAAGCAGTACTCCGAATCCGCATGATAAAGTTTTTTATAGAATAATTAATGGAGACACGCTAAAAGGAGCGTCATTAGGATTAACAAATATTAATTTCATATACAAAGACAGCCTTGGCAATGCGACTTCAAACATAAATAGCATAAAATATATTCAAGCAGAAATGTGGTTTCAATCTACAGAGAAAGTCGATTCAACTTATCAGCAAACATTTTGGGAAATGACTGTAAACCCGAGGAATTTGTAATATGGGAAAAGCAGTTTTAATAGTAACTCTTGGATTATCAATAATCATTGGTATTCTAATTGTTAATCTAAATGCAAACTCAACAAGAGGGCTTCAGACTTCTGTTGATTCATACAGCGAAATGCAGTCAAGGTTAATTGCAAACTCAGGCGTTGAAATTTATCTAGAAAAATTAAGAAGGGATAAAAGTTTAACCGGGAATTTTATTGGAAATAGTTTAATGGGGGGTAGCTACGATGTTTATATTTCCGGACCGGATTCTAATTTAACAATAAAGTCGGTCGGTCATTTTAACGGGAATGATCACACGTGTATTGTTACAGCAAAAAGGAGCCCGATTTCAATTCCAAATATTACTTCATCAATTTATGTTTCGACGGCGGACTTAGGATTAAACTTATCCGGCAATATGTATATCAACGGAAATGATCATAACCTGGATGGAAGCGCAGGGCCAAGTCCTTCTTTGCCGGGCATTGGAGTAAATAGTCCCACCGACAGCGCATATATTATTAATAACATTAAGCCTAATATCTCCAACTCAATTTTAGGTGCAGGAGTATCTCCAAGCGTAAGCACGGTAAGCAGTAATACGGACTGGTCGTCCGTTACTCAAAATTTTATTTTCGCAGCCGATACTACAATTTCCACCGGCACTTATTCATCCGGAACTTTAGGAACTGCATCAAATCCCAAAATAACTTATGCAAATGGAAATGTTAACTTTTCAGGCACCGGCTCGGGATATGGAATTATGGTTGTGAACGGAAATTTATCTATGAGTGGAAATTTTTCTTTTACAGGAATTGTTATTGTTTACGGTCAGGATTCAATTTCTACAAACTCACAAGGCAGCTCCGGTATTTTGGGCGCTACAATTTTCGTGGGGCAAAGTGTTAATTTTAAAGCAACAGGTGAGTCTTCATTTTATTATAGCAGCCAATCAATCAATAATGCAAAAACAAATCTAAAATCCTCAAGGTTTCAAATTGTTAAGTGGTGGGAATAGTTTCCTAATATTTCGCCACACTGTGGCTCTTTAATTTTTTTGTAATTTTCTTTACTACTAATGTGCCGCCCCGCTTATAAACGTCAACTTAATATTTCTTCCAAACTCCCTAACCTTTGTAATCACTTGTATTTAACGTACTAAATGTATTTATTTATCCTCTACGAGGATAGTTTATTTGTTGGATTAATTTGTTTTCTACAATAATCAAACATCTACGATGTTTTTAGACCTCGTAGAGGTCAAATTATTGTAGGAAAAGGTTTATTTTACATTGGCAAATCCTCGTAGAGGATTAACAAATTCCCCAGTATTTATTTATCCTCTAAG